>CAKQWJ010000011.1 GCA_934278925.1 uncultured Clostridia bacterium
TCGCTCGGGGCATTCCAATTAAAAAGTGTGGGATAGTTTCAAAAAACTATCCCACAAAAATTCGTGAAGAGCCAAAAAAGAAGTGCATCTCATTTTGTGAGATACACTTCTTTTATTTCAAAGATTAATCATCATCGTCGTCGTGATCGTCGTGAGAGCTCTTTTTCGATGATGATTTCTTGTTCTTTGCCGCCTGAGCCGCTTTTCGCTGAGCCGCTTCACGAGCTCGATCGGCAAAGTAGGTGGAGCGTCCGCTTTCCGTGCCCTTGGTGTAGTATTCACCGTTGACATAGGTCACGTCACTCGGCTGGGATTTATAATGTCCCTTCTTCGCTTTCGGAATTTGGTTCATAATCTTTCCCCACAAAGCTGCCGCCGGTCCGGACATGGAGGTGAGCTGCATGTTCACGTCATTTCCGATCCACAGCGCTGCTGCATAGGATGGGGTGAATCCATCGAACCAAATATCGTACTCGCTGGATGTCGTACCGGTTTTACCACCGGCCTGTACGCCGCTGATTCCGGCAGGGGAACCGATTCCCTGGCTGATAACGGATTTCAGCATATCTGTCATGATAAAGGCAACGCCTTTATCCAGTACCTTTGAAGATTCGGACTTGCTGGTGAGCAGGACCTTTCCGTTGCGGTCAGTAACCTTGGTATATGCAATGGAGGATTGACGCACACCGCCGTTCGGGAATGCCGCATAGGCCTGCGCCATTTCCAAAGGAATTACACCGTTGGTGAGACCGCCCAGTGCCAATGCTGCCGGGTTCAAGTCGTTGGTGCCGCCTTCCCGGTCCAAGGTGGTGATTCCGAATTTCTCCACAAGGTCCGCAATGTATTCCGCACCTACCTGGAGTTCCAGCTTAACGGCACAGACGTTGATGGAATTCTGCAACGCCTTTCTCATCGTTACCGCACCGCTGAAGGAGTTGCTGGCGTTCTGCGGCCAGGTCTGTCCGTTGAAGGTCATTCGTTCGTCCACAATGACGGAGGATGCGGTTAAATAATCGCCGTAGTATTTGCTTCCCTGTCGATCGTGGCCGGTATCCTTGAACGGGAATTTCTTTCCTTCAGATGCCAAGTCGTAACTCTTCTGAAGTGCACCCGCATATACGGAAATCGGCTTGATGGAGGATCCGGACTGACGCGGATTCAGGGCTCTGTTGTAGAGCTGACGACCCTGCTGCTTTCGTCCGCCCACCATCGCTTTAATTTTACCGGTTCCCACTTCCACGATAACCATGGAAGCCTGTGGTTCAATGGTCTTCTCCGGAAGGGTATAAGCGTTCTCGGTGATGGTCGCCGTATTCTTGCCCAGTTTAATCCAATCCGGATACTTCTTGAAGAATTTCGCAGAGATGACCAGATTATCGTTGTCATCCATGCTCTTGTAATTCTCCGGAATATTGATGTATCCGCCGTTATACATGTAGAGCTTGCCGCCTTCGTTTACGTAAGTCGGTTTGAATTCCAGGCTGTATCCGGCACTGGTGTTGTAGATGTTCAAACGGTAGCCGGATTTGATGGTCAGGGAACCGTCTTCGTTAACCTTGCATTCCCGGCTTTTCAGCTTAAATTCATTCTTACTGTTAAAGAAGTTGTGGTAGGAATACAACATAATTCCGCCGCCGGAATTGATGATATTTCCGTTTCCGTCGGTGTTGTATCCGGCGATGGACGGGAAGTTGGAATCCTTATCGAATTCTTTTACAATCATTGCCTGAGCATGAGAGTCTACCGTGGAGTAGATGTTCAATCCGCCGGTGTATACCAGATCCGTTGCCTTGTCTTCGGAATAATCGTACTTCTCCATCAGATCCTGAATAACTTCATCCAACAGGTATTCATGGAAGTAGGAATACTTGCTGGCCTTGTTGGAAAGCTGTGCATTCAGGAACTTTGTCAGCTTCTGTCCCTTGGCTTTGTTGTACTGGTCTTCGGTGATGTAACCCTGATTCTTCATCAGTGCCAGACAGGTTTCCCGGCGATCCTTGGATTCGTCGTTTGCTACGTATTTGTTCGGACGCTTTTTGATGATGGTATCGTTGTCGTCCGGTGTTTCTCCGGTGCCCAGCATCTGTACCAGTGCGTAGCTGTCCGGAGCCTGTGGAAGAGCCGCCAGAGAAGCACACTGTACCAGGGATAAATCCTTCGGCTTCTTTCCAAAATAAGATTCGGATGCCGCTTCGACACCGTAGTTGCCGAATCCCAGGTAAATGGTATTCAGGTAAGCTTCCACGATTTCCTTCTTCGAGAGCTTTCTCTCGATTACAGCAGCATAGTACATTTCCAGCACTTTACGCTTGATGCTTCGGGTGCTCATGGTTTCCGGCAGATAAACGTTACGCGCCAGCTGCTGGGTGATAGTACTGGTACCGCTGATTTTTCCGGAACCGGTGAGGGACTGGAATACCGCACCAATCATACGGGTCCAGTTGAAGCCGTGATGCTTCCAGAAGGTTTTGTCTTCCAGTGCAACAAAGGCGTTTATCAGGTTTTCCGGCATATCTTCGTATTTGCAGATTTTCCGATCCTGCGTGTAGTAGGCCGAATCCACCGCTCTGCCTTCATCATTGTAGATGACAGAACTCTGCTGGATATTGTCATAGATGTTCACCGGATCAATCTTCGGAGCCTTTGTAATAATCACAAAGGAGTAACAGATAAAGATCATGACACAGAGAACACCGGCGAGGATAATATCTCGGAAAAGATGGAAGAAGCTGAATTTCTTCGGCTTATTCTTGATATGTTTTCCTTCTTTCACCATAGTTTCTCCTTGTGAGGAATCGTAATCCGGATTCTCCACGAAAAGAGAAAGGAAACGAGCAACGCGTTTGCCTTTCTTCTGGCGAGCCGCTTTCTTTTCCTGGCGAGTTAATTTCGGTTCCTTTATTTCTTTGACATCGGCCGCATCGTCTTCCAGAAGTACATCGGAAACGGCAGAGATTTCCTTGCTGCGAATCAAATCGGCGGAAGAGATTTCCTTCGTCTCCTCGGCATCGTGTGAATTCTCCTCCGGGGCTTCTTCCGAATCGTTAGGTTCCTCTTCCGTATGGTCTTCTGACTCTGCCTTAACTGCATCGTCGGAAAGGGGAAGAGTTGTATCTTCCGGTTCCGCTTCGGTATCGTCAATGACTTCCAACGGGGTCACATCCTCCGAGTTCACATCTTTCGATTCGTCAGAGGTGTGTTCGTCTGTGTCGGATTCCGGAGATTCGGATTCATCGTCTTCTTTCGGGTTTTCCGAAACTTCCGGTTCCTCCGTTTTTTCTGCATCCGTCTCCATATCCTCGGTATCGTCATCTTCTGCAGCCTCGCTGTCGGATGATACCAATGAATTGGCGTAGGCCGCACCTGCTGCCGCATCGGAACTCTCCAAATCGGCATCGGAAGCGGTGTCGTCGTTTAAATCCTCCAGATTCAGGTCCGTTTCATCTGAAGTGTGGGAATCGATGCTTTCGAAATCGAAATCGTCTGTTTCCGAAGGTGGGACATCCGTTTCGGATTCCGAATCTAAAACCTCCGGCTCTAATTCCGTTTCTGAAGGAGTCGATTCTGTATTCAAGGATTCTTCCGGATCGTCAATTAAGAAGGACGAGATATCCGTTTCATCCTGAACCTCTTCGTCGGCGCCGAACTGAGAAAGATATTCTTCTACTTCTAAATCTTTGTCAGTCCGCTGATCGTTGTCTTTTTGCATGTTATATCCTCCCATAAAGATATTCCATTATAGCATAATATGGATACATCTTGTAGCTTTTTTGAATTTAAAAACAAGATGGTCGATGCCGGTTGCGGCATTTTTAAAATCCAAAGATGTTTCGATCCATCATCGGGCTGTTGAGAATGCTGTTGGCCATTTTAAAGGCGGTCTTATCCGTAATCTGCAGGTGAATTCCATCGGTGTTCCGATTCTTGGCAGAAAGGAAGGTCAGTATGGTGAAGCTGCAGTCCGGTTTTTCCGGAATCGTTGCGTCAACAGTGGAGACATCATTGACTTTGTTGTAGGCATCTTGAACCAACTGGAACAACGTATCCTTTTTATTCACATACGGAGAATCGGTGATTTTGGTATGAATTTTCACATCGGACAACTCGGCGGCATTGCGATTTTCTTTTACAATCTGCTTCAGATATTTGTCGTTCATACCCATGGTATTAATCCGCAGGTTCAGCGCAGAGGCATCCGTGCTGAGATTCTGGATGCTGTTGATTCCGTAGATGTCCTTTTCCTTGTAACCTTCCGGGACGTTGTCCTTGTCAAAACGGTAGGTGCCGTTTTTGAACGTGTAGAGGAAGGTAATCAGACGATTCACCGCTTTCTTGGAATAGGCTGTGCTCGGCAGCTGCTCCGTGAGCTCTTTGTATTCATAGTAGGAATCCGGAAAATCCTTCTTGTTGTCATCCTCGAAATCCTCAATTCGGTCGTCTAGATAACCGGTTACGGATTCCATCGAATAGGAGTCGATTAGAATTGTAGCCTGAATTCCTGTCGGGGACATGTTGCCGTTGCTTTCCACCTTCACATCCGCCAATTGGAAGGAAATGGATTTGCTCTTCAGGTGCGTGAGAATGTTTCCCAGAAGAGAAATTGGATTCGGCTGTCCGGTTGTCGCTTGAGAAGGAATACCGGCCGGAATGCCGCCGATTCGAATTCGGAGCGCAGAGTCACACTGGCGAGAAACCTTCTTATACGGAATCGACACAGTCTGAAGGGCATTTCCGAAGGAGTTACGGGAAATGCAGGAAGATTCCCCTTGGGTCAGCAAGATGATTCGCGACTTCTTCGGGACATATTTTTTCGAAATATTCCGCGCGCCGGTGTGATGGTTGTTGTCATTATAAAAGAAGATAACGTTCACATCACCGTGGTTGAGTCCGTGCTTTGCGAAGTACTCCGCAACCGCATAGGCGGAGATGTCCTGCTGAAAAGTTTTGCTGTTGTATTCCATTGCCAGAACGGTGGTTGGAGTGTGTTTGTCCGCATTGGAACTCGTCTTGCGGATAATCACATTCTTGTTGTCATCAATGGTAAACTTCACGTTATTCACATCGCACCAGTCGGTGAGCAGGTGGGTGATGCGGTCGGTGCTGTCAACATCTTCCATATGGTTCTCGATGGAGTCTCGCATGTTGCTCAGTTCTCTTTTATCCACGAGGTCGTACATCCGGTCCAGTCGAACGATGCTGTAGCTGAAGATTCCAACCACCACTGCGGCGAACACTGCGATGCACAAAATGATTTTTTTCTTTTTTGTCATTGAATTATACCGTCTTTCCATATATAATTAATCGAATTCATTATAACCCGATTCAGCAGATTTTAAAAGTGAAAAAAATAAAAAAACTGTTGCAAAGGATTGTGCAAGTGTGCTATAATACTACTTGCGTCAAATGAGATGTAAATTTTTGAGAACAAAGGAGGTGCGGCAAATGTCCAGGAAATGTGAAGTTTGCGGTAAGGGACAGACTTCGGGAAACGCTGTTTCTCATTCGAATAGACACTCCAGAAGAAAATGGAATGCGAATATTCAGACAGTAAGAGTCAGTGAGAACGGTTCGGTCAGAAAGGCGAATGTTTGCACAAGTTGTCTGAGATCTGGCAAGGTTAACCGTGCCATCTAGTCCATACAGGCTGTGTGAAAGTCTTAAACGGATTTCCGTTTAAGACTTTTTTTATATGCAAATTATTGTATGCAGGGGAATGGCGCTGTGATACAATTTATTCGATACGAGGTGAGGGAGGTTTCAATATGGCAACGATGTCGAAGAATGAATACGGTGTCATTTCCGTCGCGGGAAGTGCGATTACCCGGATGATTGTGGACAACCTTCTTTCTTTTGAAGATACCTTGCTGCCGTGCAACCGGAAAGGCAAGCTGCTGCGGAAGGGTATTTTTACCGGAAACCATGAGCTTGGAAATTCCATCGAAATCCGGGAGAAGCCGGAAGGTATTCACGTAGATATTTTCGCGGTGGCGGCCGTCCACGGAACGTTGGTGGGAGCTTCCCAGCAATTGTTTAATATGGTGGAGGAAGATTTTGGCGTGCTGTGCCTGGAGAAGCCGGCGGAAATTCGATTGAATATCATGGGATTCCTTCCGGAGGGAGGCAAACAGCCAATCGGAAGAAAGTATACTCTGCGAAGAAGAAATGTAAGGGAAAAAGAGTGACGAGATGCTGAAATTATCGGATGATGTTAGCGCGGTTCGGGGAATCGGAAAGAAGAAAAAGGAGCTCCTCGGGAAGCTGGGAATCGTCACGGTGAGAGATTTGATGGATCATTTTCCGGTTCGGTATCGAGATTGGCGGTGGAACTGGTTTTCCACGGATTTGGAAGACGGCGGAGAATATCGCGTTGGCGGAAAGCTGGAGCGAAAGCGCTTCAGCGCGTACGGCGGTCGAAACGGAAATACGCCGATGCTGGAATGCATCTTTCGAGACGGGTACGGACAGTTCAAGGTGTGGTTCTACAACATGCCTTTCTTGGATAAGAATCTGCGGCTGAATAAAGGGTATGTGGTCTTTGGAAAATGCCGGAGACGGTATTGGGACGATTTGCCGACTTTTGATAACCCGGAAATCTATCCGGAAGGCAGTGCGAAGGAACGGGAACGAAAGGGGTACCTTCCGGTGTACCGATGTACGGCGGGCGTTACCACCAATGACTTCAATCGGTGGATTAAGTACGCACTGAAGGAACTGGAATGTGATGCGGAATGGATTCCGACGGATGTGATTCGAAAGCGAAAACTCTGCACCGAAAAATATAAATACGAAAACCTTCATTTTCCGGAATCGTTGCAGACGTATCGGGTTGCTCGGTCGCGCTATATATACGAGAACTTGTTTTTATACCAACTTGTGACGCAGTGGAATCGTGCTCAGCTCTGTCACGAGGCGGGGGATTCCGCAGTGGCGGAAATCAGTCTGGCGCCGTTTCTGGAGAAGCTGCCATTCGAGCTGACGGAAGGGCAGAAAAGTGCGGTGCGGGATATTCAGCAGGATTTGAGTTCTTCGAGACCTATGAATCGGTTGGTTCAGGGTGACGTTGGCTGCGGCAAGACGGCGGTGGCGGAGACGGCACTGTATCGAGTGGCGATTGCCGGCGGTCAAAGTGCCTTCATGGCCCCCACGGAGATTCTGGCAAGGCAGCATTATGAGAAGCTGTCGAAGGATTTTGAGCCGTTGGGGATTCACTGTGTTCTGCTGATCAGCGCCTTGAGTGCGCCGGAGAAAAAGAAAGTGCTTCAGGAAATACGGGAAGGCACGGCCGATGTGGTGGTTGGAACACATGCCATCATTCAGGAGAATGTGACTTTTCAGAATCTGGAGTTGGTGATTACCGATGAACAGCATCGTTTCGGTGTGAATCAGCGGCGTTTGCTGTTGGAGAAATCTCGAATTCCAAACGTGCTGGTGATGTCGGCGACGCCGATTCCGCGGACACTTCAGGCCACGGTGTATGGAGATATGGATTTTTCCATGATTCGGTCCAGACCGGCAGAGCGAAAGGGCATCATCACCCGGGTGGTGAATCGCCGCCAGCGGTCGAAAGCGTATGCTCAGGTGAAAAAAGAAGTACAAAGCGGAAACCGGGCTTATATTGTGGCGCCGGCTATCGATGAAGGGGAAGAAATGGCTTCTGTGACGGCACTGTACCGAGAGGTGAAAAATTGTTTTTCTCCGGCGGTGGTGGCCGTGCTTCACGGAAGGATGGACCCTTCGGAAAAAGAACGAGTCATGGCGGAGTTCGCTGAGGGAAAGATCCAGGTTCTCGTATCCACGGTGGTAATCGAGGTGGGCATCGACGTGCCGGAGGCCACCGTGATGGTTATCGAGAATGCCGATCGATTTGGATTGGCCCAGCTGCACCAGCTTCGCGGAAGAGTGGGGCGGAGCAATCGACAGTCCTATTGCTGGCTGGTGAACTACAGCGATTCGGACGGTGCGGCGGATCGGCTTCAGATTATGCAGGAGACGGATGACGGATTCCTAATCAGCGAGGAAGATTATCGCCTTCGCGGACCGGGAGATGTGCACGGAACCATGCAGCACGGAAGCATGAGCGTGCTGGGAGAATTTCTGAAATACGATCACATTCTTCAATTCGCAAAGGAAGATGTGGAAGAGATGGATTTGCTCCACCTGGATGAAAGTGTGCGAAACAAAATGAAGCAATACCTTTGGGATAATTACGAAAATACGATATAAACAGTGTTATAGAAAAAAGAAATAAGGAGTGTGAATCAATGAGAATCAATGCGGGAGATTATAAATTTCGAAAGATTGAGCTTCCGACGGATATCCGGCCGACCACCGAGAAAGTTCGGGAAGCCATCTGCAGCATGGTGATGCCGTCAATTCCGGATGCCAACGTTCTGGATTTGTTTGCCGGATCCGGTGTGCTGGGACTGGAATTGCTTTCCCGTGGGGCAGGGCATTGTCGATTCAATGACTGTTCCAGAAAGCACGTTGCCATCGTTCAGGAAAACATCGACCACTGCCGGGCAAACGAAAAAGCCACGGTATCCACGATGGATTTCCGAAAGTGTCTGGATTCTCTGCAGGAAAAAATGGATTTGATTATCCTGGATCCGCCGTACCGGGCCGGCTATTACGAGGAAGCAATCGAGAAAATAATGGAGAACGATATCCTTGCGGAGGGTGGCTTAATTGTTGCAGAACATCTGTACGAAGAAACCCTTCCGGAGGAAATTGCCGGGCTGAAAAAGATGAAAGAAAAGAAGTACGGAACCATTGGAGTGGATATCTACACAAGAGCCTAAAATGGTTGCATAGCTTGTTGTATTTTGATAGAATTAACTGAAAAGGTAGGTGAAAATATGAAACGTACCGCATTGTATGCCGGTTCCTTCGATCCGATCACAAACGGTCATCTGGATATCGTGGAGCGGGCAGCGCATATGTTCGATTCGATTACGGTGGGAGTTCTGGTGAATAACTCAAAGAAACCGATTCTGACACCGGAAGAGCGAATTCAGGTGGTGAGGGAGGCAACGGCCCATCTCGACAATGTGGAAGTGGAAAGTTTCGGCGGCCTTTTGGCGGATTATGTGAACCGGAAGCAGTTCAGTGCAGTGATTCGGGGTCTTCGAGCGACAACGGATTTCGAATATGAGATTCAGATGGCGCAGATGAACGATCGATTGTACACCGGAAATACGGAAACCATTTTTTTAATGACGAATCCGAAATATTCTTTTATCAGTTCTTCATTAATTAAGGAAGTGGCGTCTTTGGGAGGCGATGTATCCGGCCTTTTGCCGGAGTGTGCGCTGCAAGCGATTCAGCGGAAATTTGTAGAGCGAACAGAAGACGGACATAATTCGAATTTACATGTATAAATGGGAGGATTAATGCTATGAGTGATGCATCCATTAAAGTAATGCAGCTGCTGGATGAATTGGAAGATATCCTGGAGACTGCCTCGAAGGTTCCTTTCTCGGACAAGGCCATTGTGGACAGCGAGGAGATTTCGCAGATTATCAGTGACATTCGACTCAGCATGCCGAAGGATATTCAGCAGGCACAGTGGGTGAAGGATGAACAGGATCGAATCATCAACGAAGCAAAAGCAGAGTACGACAAGGTAATCGTTGCGGCGAAGAAGCAGGCAGAATATCTTGTGGAGACGGATGTAATCAAGAGAGAGGCAGAGAAACGTGCCGGTGCGGTAATCGCAGAGGCGGAGAGCCACGGACGGTACATGAAGCTGCGTTCTTACGAATACATCGACAAGATGTTGTACGATATGCAGAATGAAATCGCAAAGCTGGCGACGGATTACATTCAGCCGATGAACGATCACTTCACGGAGATGTTGAATGGAATCAACACCCAGGTGAACAGCAACCGTCAGGAAATGCGGGATATGGCAGAACGCATTCAGAGCCGGGAAGCGGCTTCGGATGAACGATATGCATCCTACGAGGAAGATGAAGAATAGCATCGTTGGAATTGTTGCGGAATTTAATCCCATGCACTTCGGGCATCGCTATCTGATTGAAGAGGCGAAGCGTCGGACAGGCGCGGACGCTGTGGTATGCGCTTTGAGCGGTAATTTCGTACAGCGAGGAGCGCCGGCAGTTCTGGATAAATGGCAGCGAACGGAGATTGCCTTGCAAAACGGAGTTGACGTTGTGCTGGAGATTCCGACGGTACACTGCCTTGGAAATGCAGCGGTATACGCGGCCTCCGGAGTTCGGTTGCTGGAGTCTTTTGGAGGGATTACCCACATTGCGTTCGGAAGCGAATCCGGTGATTTGGAGGGCTTACAGAAGGTCTCCGGCTATATGCGGGAGCATGAGTCTGAAGTGCGCCGGAAGATTGGTATGCGCCGAAAGTCGGGAGAGAGTTATCCTGTTGCTCGGGAGAATGTGCTGCGGGAATCCCACATGAAGGAAATCTCAATCTATCAGTCCTCCAACGATATTTTGGCCTTGGAATACCTGAAGAATATCCGTTCTTTGGAACCGATTGCAATACAGCGGCAGGGGGCCGGATATCACGAGACGGATTCATCGGAAAAGGAATTCTGGAGCAGTACCGGAATCCGAAAGGCGATACTGGAAAATCGACTGCCGGAAGAACGGGTGCCTTGGGCTTCAGAGAAACTGGATTTCCATATTTCGGAAGAGAAATGGTTTCAAGGAATTCGCTATGCGATCCTCATGAAAGCACCGGAGGAACTGGATTCTGCTCCGGGCGGAGGAGAAGGACTTGGAAACCGCTTGAAGGAGGCAGTTCGAAGGGCGCAGTCCTTGGATGAGCTGATTCTGAATACGAAATCCAAGCGATATACTTATACGAGAATTTCCAGGTGGCTGTATCAGATTCTTTTGGGGATTACTGTTGAATTGCAGAATTGTTCGCCGGAATACTTGCGGATACTGGGCTTCAGCGAGAGAGGCCGGGAAGTTCTTCGGAATACTAAGAAAAACGAATGGAATCGGTTGCCTTTTGTAGACAATATCAACAAATCAGGGCTGGATTCTCGGATGCTTCGGATGGATGTACTGGCTTCGGATGTGTACAATCTGATGACAGGTCAATCGATTTGGGACGATTCCGACAACTGCCGAAGGGTAGTTATAAAATAATTTATAAAAAGCTTGACAATATGCATATGCAAAGCTATAATTAATTGTTGTAACGCGTAAATAAACAAAATCAGATAGAGTATAAGGAGGTGTCGACAGTGGCAGTACCTAAGAGGAAAACATCAAAAGCAAAGACTGGAAGCAGAAAGTCTGCGAATATGAAGATGGGCGCTCCTGGACTTTCAATTTGTCCTCAGTGTCATGAGCCTAAGCTTCCGCACAGAGTTTGTCCAAACTGTGGTTACTACGACGGTAAAGACGTTGTAAACGAAAACTAATTGATGTTTGATTGTGGGTGATTCAAGCATAGCTTGAATCACTTTTTTTATGCAAAATATACGGATTTTGCAATCCAACTGAATATGGAGTATAATAATACGATATTTAGGTTTAGCTCATATTGAGTATTTTAGAGATATACAGGGAGGAACGATGGCAGTCGGTTCTGGTAAGAAGAAAAAACAGACGAAAAAAACTGCAGCAAAAACAAAAGAAACTGCATCCTCTCCGCATCCAAAGGAATGGCAGGAGCAGATTCGAGAGCTTCAGGAGCAACGGAAACGGGATTACCGCATTCTGGATAAGATTTGGGGCATCATATTTTTGGCTGTGGGAATTTTCTTGGTGATTACGACGCAGCTGAACACCACCGGCACCTTTGGGAATGCGATTCACAGTCTCGTATTTGGACTTTTTGGGCTGATGGCGTATGCCTTGCCGTATTATTTTATTGCGCTGGCCCTTTGCCTGTTCCTTCGAAAAATGCAGCATATTAACGGAAGGACGACTTTTTTCTCCTTCCTGATTTTTGTCATGCTGTGTATTCTGAATTCCTATCGTTACCTGGATGAAACGAACATACAGCTATCCATCTCCGCAATCGGGGACTTTTTCGACGGCGGAATTCAGCTCCGAAACGGAGGCGTTTTCGGCATGTGGCTGGGGGGATTGATTATCAAGCTGCTGGGAAAACCGGGTTTGATTATTTTTGCCGCAGCGGTGATAGCCATCTCTGTTCTTCTGGTTGCGGATACGCCGATTTCCCAATATCTCGGCAAGAAGCGGGAGCAGCGAGAAGAAAAGACCATTCTTCGAGAAATGTTGGCCGAGAAGAGAGACACACAGGCGAAGACCGTGCCGGAAGAGAGCGGCGTCCCGATTATCACCCCATCCCATTCGGTGCCGCAGGGAAAGGACCCGCTGGCATTCCCGATGGAGGAAGGGGCCCGGCAAAGCTTCATGCAGAATCTGGAGGGAGCGGATTTTGGCGAGTCGATTGTAACGCCGAAAAATGAAGAGCCGACGATTTCGGAGGTACCGGCAGAACTTCCGGAGGAATTGAAATCAGAATCTCCGCAGTACGGATTGGACGGCGGGGACTCCACGTACGACAGTGTGGGTTTTGGGTTGGACGGCGGAAGCGAACCCGGTACCGGTCTTGGACTGGGACTTTCGGGAGGCTTTGCATCGCCGGACACCGCTGCCGCGGCGCCGAATCCTTTTATGGATGATTTTATGAGCGTGGATTCGGTAACGACAGAGCCGATGGGTCTGAATGCGGAACCGGAAAGTGCGGCACCGACGGCTCCGGAGAACATCAAAGAAATCCGGAAGGAGAACACCCCGACGGCACTGGACAACACGGAAATGGCGCTTCAGGCGGAGGAAAATTTGGCCAAGAAGATTCCGGCCACGTCCTATGTGTTTCCGCCGGTAGATTTGATGAAGAAACCGAAGGCAAAGCAGATGCAGATGAATGAACATCAGCTTCAACAGAAGGCGGCTTTGCTGGAAAATACATTGCAGAATTTTCACGTGGATGCGAGGGTGCTGAATGTCACCCAGGGATCGTCGGTAACGCGGTACGAAGTGCAGCCGGCGGTGGGTGTTAAGGTCAGCAGCATTACGAAGCTGGCAGATGATATCGCCTTGAACCTTCGGGCGAAGAGCATCCGAATCGAGGCACCGATTCCGGGAAAAGCGGCCGTGGGAATTGAAGTGGAGAACGAGAAACCGGATATGGTTTCCATTCGGGAGCTGATCGATTCCAAGGAATTTCGGAACGCTTCGTCGAAAATCAGTTTTGCGGTGGGAAAGGATATTTCCGGACGCAATGTGATTGCGAACCTGAAAGAGATGCCCCACCTTTTGATTGCGGGAGCGACCGGATCGGGAAAGAGCGTGTGCATTAACACGATTATCACCAGCTTGCTGTACAAGGCTTCGCCGGATGAGGTGAAGCTGATTCTGATCGATCCGAAGGTGGTGGAGCTGGGAAATTATAACGGAATCCCCCATCTGCTGGTTCCGGTGGTGACGGATCCGAAGAAAGCGGCGGCTGCGCTGAACTGGGCGGTAAACGAGATGACTCAGCGGTATAAGTTCTTTGCCGAAGAAAGCGTGAAGGATTTGGATTCCTACAACGAGCTGATGAGAGCCAATCAGGAGCCGGATAAGGTATTGCCGAAAATCGTCATTATTATCGATGAGCTGGCGGATCTGATGATGGTGGCACCGTCCCAGGTGGAAGAATCCATTTGCCGATTGGCACAGCTGGCCCGGGCAGCCGGGATGCACTTGATTGTAGCAACCCAGCGACCGTCAGTAGATGTGGTGACCGGTTTAATTAAGGCCAACATCCCGTCTCGAATTGCGTTCAGCGTGTCCTCTCAGGTGGACTCCAGAACCATTCTGGACGTGGGCGGGGCCGAGAAGCTTTTGGGCAAGGGCGATATGCTCTATTCCCCGGTGGGCGAGAATAAGCCTCTCCGAATTCAGGGACCGTATATTTCCGATTCGGAGACCGCGCGCATCATTGATTTTGTGAAAAAACAGGGTGAGAACGGCTACGATGAGTCGGTGATTCAAACCATCGAAACACCGGAAAAATCCCAGTACGGAGAGGTTTCCGATGAATTGACAGAGGATGCCATTGCATTTATCCTGAAACAGAAAAAGGCTTCGGTGTCCATGCTGCAGCGGCGGTTCCGTATCGGATATAACCGTGCGGCCAGCATCATCGATGAAATCGAAGCCCGAGGGATTATCAGCCCGGCGGATGGCAGCAAGCCGCGCCAGGTGCTCTATACAGAAGAAGAATATTATGATGCGATCGATTCGCAGAATAACGGAGCAGAGGAAACGACATATGAGTAAAAAAATCTTTATTGACACCTTGGGATGTGCGAAGAATGAATACGATTCCCAGAATTTGGCGGCACAGCTGCTGGAAAGGGGATGCGGTTTGGCGGATTCGCCGGAAGAAGCGGACATCCTGATTGTAAACACCTGCGGTTTTATTGAGGCTGCAAAGGTGGAATCCATCGAACATATTTTTAGCATGGCGGCGCTGAAAGGAGAGAGCAAGAAACTGGTGGTTACCGGATGCCTTTCCGAACGTTACCACGAAGATCTGTCCAAGGAGATTCCGGAGGTGGACTTGTTCACCGGCGTAAACGATTACGACGACCTGCCGGGATTGCTGCTGGCGGAGAGCACCGGCGACAAGGTGCAGGGTGAAGTGGAAGAGGTGCTTCCGTATCGGAAACGCGTTTTTCCGGAAGGAACTTATACTGCCAGCCTAAAGATTGCCGAAGGGTGCAATAACACCTGTGCATTCTGTGCCATTCCGAAGATTCGCGGACCGTACCGCAGCAAGCGCATCGAAGACTGCGTGCGCGAGGCGGAGGATATGGCGGCAGCCGGCGTTCGGGAATTGGTGGTGATTGCGCAGGACACCTCGTATTATGGGAAAGACTTGTACGGCAAAGCGATGCTTCCGGAGCTGCTGCACGAATTGTGCAAGGTGGACGGAATTCGGTGGATTCGTCTGATGTACGTGTACGATGACGGAATCACCGATGAGCTGATTGAAACCATGAAGCAGGAAGACAAAATCTGCAACTACATCGATATTCCGATTCAGCACGTGGCGGATCCGGTGCTGAAGGGCATGCGCCGAAAATCCACCGGGGAGTCGATTCGGAAGACGATTGCGAAGCTGAGAAAAGAAATTCCGGACATCCATATTCGAACTACAATTCTTGTGGGATTCCCGGGAGAAACGGAAGAAGATTTCAACGAGCTCCTGGATTTTGTAGAGGAAACACGGATTCCTCGGCTGGGTGCGTTTGCTTTTTCCGATGAAGAAGGAACCCTGTCCTATCGGATGGAGGGCAAGCTGGATGAAGAGACGAAAAATGAACGAGTAGAGGTGCTGATGCGCCTCCAGTCGGGAATCAGCGATTCTCTGAATGAGGAGAAAATCGGAAAGACCTATGAGGTGATGGTGGATGAGGCTGTGGATGAAGAGGCCTGCCGATACCTGGGTCGAACTCGGTATGATGCGCCGGAAATCGACGATGCGGTGGAATTCACCGGAATGACAGCCCATCAGCCGGGAGATATTGTGGTCGTTAATGTAACAGACAGTTCAGAATATGATTTGTATGGTGAGGAGGTTTCACATGAATTTACCAAATAAATTGACCGTTCTTCGGATTATCATGGTACCGTTTTTCATTGCTGCCTATATGGAAAAGTGGTTCTTTGTGGCATTTGCGCTGTTTATCGTCGCGTCGCTGACAGATATGCTGGATGGAAAAATTGCCCGAGCGCGCAACCTGGTGACCAACTTTGGAAAGATTATGGATCCGCTGGCGGACAAAATCCTGGTGTATTCCGCATTGTGCCTGTTTGTGGAGAACGGAACCATTCCGGGCTGGACGCTGATTATCATTTTGGCGCGGGAATTTGTTGTTTCCGGAATGCGTACTGTGGCGGCATCCGAGGGAATCGTCATTGCTGCGGCCATGAGCGGTAAAATCAAAACCGTTCTGCAGATGATTGCCGTAATCATTCTGATTATTGCGGCAGGTCCGGTTCCGCAGCTGAAGACCGTTGGCATGCTGGTGTTCTGGGCATCTTTGGTAATGACCGCATACTCCGGTGCGGAATATGTGTTGAAGAACAAGAACGTATTTTCAATGTAGGAGCGAAGGAGAATGAACACATCGATTATCGCTGTCGGAACGGAGCTGCTGTTCGGACAGACTGTCAATACAAATGCGGCCTATTTGTCGGAGAATCTGAATCATCTGGGCTTCAATGTAATGTATCATTTTGTGGTAGGCGATAACGACGGCAGATTGGAGCATACGCTGAAGCGGGCGCTGACGGATACGGATCTGGTCATTGTTACCGGCGGCTTGGGTCCCACTCAGGATGATATGACGAAGGAAACGGTTGCAAGGGTGATGGATGCACCGCTGTACTTGAATGAGGAATGCCTGGCGGAGGTAAAGAGATATTTTTCGATTCGAAATCGGGAAATGGCTTCCAACAATGTTCAGCAGGCGTACATACCGGAGAATGCAGTGATATTCCGGAATGAAGCCGGTACGGCTCCGGCCTTTGCTGTGAATAAAGGGGATAAATGGGTTATCTGTTATCCGGGACCGCCTCGGGAACTGAAATGGATCTTTGAAGACAGCGGAAAGGATTTTCTGCGTAAGTTCAAGGAGAAGCAAATATATTATCAGGTCATTCGAACCATCGGAATCGGAGAATCGGATCTGGAGACGCTCCTGATGCCGCTGATTGACAATCAGACGGACCCTACCATCGCCACCTATGCGAAGGAAGGGGAATGCACCATCCGCGTTGCTTCTCAGCGAGACACCATGGAAGAGGCGCAAGAAGCGGTAGAAAATATGATTTCCCGGATGAATAACCTGATTGGATCGTACATCTACAGTTACGATGATGAGGAATTGAAAGAGGTCGTAGTGCACAAACTGCAGAGGCAGGGACTGACCATTTCTTCCGCGGAATCCTGTACCGGCGGTGCATTTGCCGCATCCATTACGGATGTTCCGGGTGCATCCAAGGTACTGAGCCGAGGATACATCACCTATGATGAGGAAGCGAAAATTTCCATGCTGGGTGTGGATCCGACAGTAATCGATCAATATACGGTGGTAAGCCCGGAGGTGGCCGTTGAAATGGCCAAAGGTGCCCGCCTGGAAGCAGGGAGCGATATCGCCGTATCCATCACCGGATACGCCGGTCCGGAAGCGGATGAAGGCCGGGAGGCCGGAAATGCGTACATCGGTTATGCGTATGACGATACCGTCGGTGCGGTGGAACTGTTCACCAAAAGAAATGACCGTGCATGGAATCGGAACTATTTCCGGCTGATGATGCTGAAAGTCGTGAACGAAATATTGGATGAAATAAAATAGTACTTTTTCCCCGGAAAAAAGTACCAAATGCCTCGTTTCTTAAACCCGGCAGAATTGACCTAATAAAGTGCCGGAGGGTATAATGGTATCATAAAAGGAAAACGCAAAAGGTTGACAGAGACCGAAGAAACAGGTATTATAAAAGAGAACAAATGTTCGATATAGGAGGAAACATGGCAGGAAAATCGACCGCATCGGCAGCGGAGAATAAAGAGAAAGCATTGGAGCAGGCGCTGGAACAGATTCAGAAGCAGTACGGAAAAGGCGCCATCATGAAACTGGGAGAAGAGGGTCTCACAGGATCGGTAGACGTGATTTCCACCGGATCCATCAGTTTGGATTTGGCAACCGGCGTAGGCGGTTACCCACGGGGAAGAATCATTGAGATATACGGACCGGAATCTTCCGGTAAGACCACATTGACTTTGCATGCCATTGCAGAGGCGCAGAAAGCGGGCGGAAAGGCTGCATTCATCGATGCGGAGCATGCGTTGGACCCGGTATATGCGAAGAATCTGGGGGTAGACGTGGATGAACTTCTGGTATCTCAGCCGGATACCGGAGAACAGGCGCTGGAAATCTGTGAGATGCTGGCACGAAGCGGGGCAATCGATTTGATTGTCATCGACTCGGTAGCGGCGCTGGTTCCGAAAGCGGAGATCCAGGGTGAGATGGGCGATTCCCATGTGGGACTTCATGCAAGACTTATGTCACAGGCACTTCGAAAGATTGCCGGCACCGTGAACAAGACCAACACTTGCGTCATCTTCATTAACCAACTTCGTGAGAAAATCGGCGTGATGTTCGGAAATCCGGAGACCACAACCGGTGGACGGGCATTGAAATTTTATGCCAGCATGAGACTGGACGTGCGGAAGATCGAAACCCTGAAGCGGGGCGATGAAATGTTGGGTAACCGCACTCGCGTGAAGATTGTAAAGAACAAGGTGGCTCCGCCGTTTAAGAAATCGGAATTCGACATTATGTACGGCACCGGAATTTCCTTGGCCGGCGATGTGCTGGATACGGCGGTAGAGGCCAAAATCGTGGATAAGGCCGGATCATGGTACAGCTACAACGGAGAGCGCATTGGACAGGGCAGAGAGAATGTAAAGGATTATCTCCAGAGCCATGAAGAAATGCTGGAAGAAATCCGCAAGAAAGTGATGGATCAGTTCAAACCGGAATCTACCGATGATGACATTAAGGTGGACGAAGACGGCGTTGTAATCGAGGACTAGGCATAAGTCATTTCAAGAGAGGTTGAAATGACCCAATTTGAAAATAGTGACAGAATTGTATTGACATAATGCGAAAATCGTGCTATTATTCAATGGTTAGCCGCTCGGGTAGGGTTATAAGCAATCGCACCCGTTCCCGGCGAGTCTGGATAGAGGAGGAAAAGTATTATGTATGCAATTATTAAAACTGGCGGAAAGCAGTACAGAGTTCAGAAGGACGATGTATTCAAGATCGAGAAGATCAATGCTGAAGCAGGCGACACCGTTACCTTTGATGAGGTAATCGCTGTAGGTGGTGACACCCTGACAGTAGGAACTCCATTTGTTGAGGGCACTGCTGTACATGCTGAAGTAGTTGAGCAGGGTAAGAACGACAAGGTGATTATCTACAAGTACAAGGCAAAGAAGGATTACAGAAAGAAGAATGGCCACAGACAGCCATACACACTGGTTAAGGTTACCGATATCGTATCCGGTGGTCAGAAGGCAGCTGCAGCTGAAAAGCAGGACGATGTAAAGCCAAGCATGTCCATGAAGAAAGAGGAACTTCTTGCAATCGCAAACGAGAAGGGAATCGAAGTATCCAGCAAAGCTACTAAGGCAGAGATTCTGGAAGCAATTGAAGCATAAGAAATTGACTTTAATTTAGGAGGTGTCATTATGTCAAGTAAAAAAGGAGTAGGTAGTTCCAAGAACGGCCGTGACTCTGAGTCGAAAAGACTTGGACTGAAGATTGGTGCTGGTCAGTACGTAAGTGCAGGAAGCATTCTCGTAAGACAGAGAGGAACCAAGTTCCACCCGGGCAACAACGTTGGTATCGGTGGAGATGATACTCTGTTCGCTAAGATCGACGGAAATGTTAAATTCGAGAGATTTGACAAGAAGAGAAAGAAGATTAGCGTATACAGCAACGAAGCTTAGTTTTTTATGGCCCTTTCTTGGAAAGGGCCATATTTTTTTGTAAAACGGGAGATAAACATGTTCGTAGATAGAGCAGAAATTAATATCGTTTCCGGTAAGGGCGGAAACGGAGCGGTTACCTTCCGCCGGGAACCATTTGTGCCGGAAGGCGGTCCGGATGGCGGCGACGGTGGCAACGGCGGTAGCGTAATCTTTGAAGCGGATAACAACCTGCGTACCCTTATGGATTTCAAATACAAGCGAGTGTATAAGGCGGAATCCGGACAGGATGGAATGCGCCGGAAACGTTTCGGAAAGAAAGGTCAGGATCTCATCATTCACGTTCCGGTTGGTACTTTGATTATCGATAAAGAAACCGGTCTGCTGATGAAGGATATGAAGAACCCGGGAGATCGTCTGGTTGCGGCAAAGGGCGGAAAAGGCGGAAAGGGCAACGTACATTTCAAGAACTCCGTACGTCAGGCACCGAATTTTGCGGAAGCCGGAGCGTTGGCAAAGGAGCGCACCGTTATCCTTGAACTGAAGTTGATCGCCGACGTAGGACTTTTGGGATTCCCGAATGTGGGGAAATCCACTCTTCTGTCGGTGGCTACCAGTGCGAAACCGAAAATCGCCAATTATCATTTTACCACCATCGATCCGAATCTGGGCGTGGTGAATATTCACGACAAGAGCTTTGTGATGGCAGATATTGCCGGCATCATTGAAGGCGCTCATATGGGCCTTGGCTTGGGAATTCGTTTTCTGAAGCATATCGAGCGTACCAAGGTTCTGATTCATGTCATCGATGTTTCCGGAAGTGAAGGTCGAGATCCAATCGAGGATTATAAGAAGATAAATGCGGAATTGGAGCAATACGATCCGGCACTCTTGAAGAAACCGCAGATTATCGCTGCCAATAAGATTGATTTGGTGGAGGATGAAGAAGCGCTGAACGCATTTATGGATTTCATGAAGAACGAAGGACGAGATGTCTTCCCGATTTCCGCAGCGACCCGTCAGGGTGTGGAGGAGCTCCTCAATGAAACGCTGAATCGGATAGAGAATTATATTCCGCCGGAAGAAGATGAAATCGAACTCTTCGACTTTGAAAAGGATGAATACGATGCGGATTACAAGAAGCTGGAAGCATTCGTGGCAGAGGATGGCGCTTACGAATTAACCGGCGGCCAGCTGCTGAAGATTTTCCGTTCCACCAACTTTACCGACGTGGGATCCATGCGGTACTTGTATCGGTATATCGTGAACAAGGGTGGAATCGATATGCTGAAGGAACTGGGACTTCAGGAAGGAGATACGGTTCGAATCGAAGATTACGAATTCGAATACTATGACGATTAATCACGTGATGCGCCTACGGGCCGGCATCTCGAGGTGAAACGGAAACCACAGGATTATAGAATTCTGTGGTTTTATTTTTTGTGGAAAAAGTCTATTTTTAAACGGAAATACCGGATTTTCATATTCCTTCTACGGGAAACGTAAACCTTTTGCGGAAGTTTTCGGACCTTTGCGCTTTCTTCTTTTTTCAACTATGATGGGAAAAAGGAGGAGGATGAGGAATGATTAGTTTTATTAGAAAAATATATGAAGAAAATTCCAAAATAGTATTTAAATTTCTAGTGATATTGGTTATAGTTGTATTGACTGTAATCGTTAGTATCCGACAGAACGCATCAAATGAAATTGATCTTGGTGCGGCGAAGGAGAAGGACACTGTTTCCGCGGAGGAAACGACAGAGAAGGAATATTATGTGGATATCAGCGGGGAGGTGAAGAAACCGGGGGTTTACAAGGTAAAGAAGAAAACCCGCCTGGTGTTTCTCATCGACAAGGCCGGGGGATTAACCGGAAAGGCGGATTTGGATGCAATTAATCAGGCTTCCTTTGTGGAAGACGGTGCAAAGATTATCATTCCGAGGAAAGGAGAGAATAAGAGTTCGGATGAGGCGGGGGCAGACGTGCCGGAAACGTCTGCCGGCAATACAAGTGGAAAAATTAATATCAATCAGGCTTCTGCAGAGGAATTGACATCGATACCGGGCGTCGGTACTGTAATCGCTCAACGAATTGTGGAGTACAGGAACGGTGCGAGGTTCAACAGTATTGAGGATATTAAGAATGTGAAAGGAATCGGGGATGCGACTTTTGAGAAAATGAAAGGGAGCATTACGGTTTAGACAGGAGTATTTGTTATGAATGGTCGCTCTGTGTTAGATAATTCATTGGATAAGAAAAGGGATTGGTTAGAAGAACTCCACAAAACCTTGGAGGAATCACAGCATTCCACCATCGTGTTCACATTGCAGAACGAATCGGATTTTCCCTCTATGTTGCGGGAATACGCACCGATTGTAACGTACGATCGAATTCTGGAGTTGGGAATGGGAAATCGAGTGATGGAAAATATTCACACTTTCCTGGAGACATGCAACATACCGGACTCTCGAAACGGTACATCCTATATCTACGAATGTATTTTTTTGATACGGAAATATAAGGATGAAAAGTATGCGGTGACAAAGGATATTTATCCGGAGATCGCCAAAAGAAATCGAACTTCAGCAGCGGTGGTGGAATCGGCCATTCGCTGCTGCATCAAACAATCTTGGGAGGAAAACCGAGAGGAAAGTGAGAAGGGAATGCGGACGCTGTTTCCAAAGCGTCCGACCAATTTGGCTTTTATGCGGAAATTATGCGAATATATAGAAAATGAGGAATTGCATTTTTGTAAATAATTCACAAAATCAATACCTCAACTCATTGATAAGTACTAACTTCCGTGCTATTATGTAAATGCTTTGAAGAAATTGAAGGGGGTATTTACGATGGGTAAAAAAAGAATACTAAAAACCATGGATGGTAATACTGCGGCTGCACATGTAGCATATGCTTTCTCTGAGGTATCCGCAATTTACCCCATCACACCATCGTCGGTAATGGCCGAAAACATAGATGCTTGGGCAAATCAGGGTCGGAAGAATCTGTTCGACCAGGAAGTGAAGATTGTGGAGATGCAGTCGGAAGGCGGCGCTGCCGGTGCCGTTCACGGTTCGTTGATTACCGGATCGCTAACATCTACTTATACCGCATCGCAGGGTTTACTCCTGATGATTCCGAACATGTACAAGATTGCGGCGGAACGACTGCCGGGCGTATTCCACGTAGCGGCGAGAGCTATCACCACTCAGTCTTTGTCCATCTTTGGTGATCACTCGGATGTTATGGCCACCAGACAGACCGGTTTTACCATGCTGGCCTCTAACAGCCCGCAGGAAGTAATGGATTTGGCGGCAGTGGCGCATCTGGCGGCAATTAAGGCCAGCCTTCCGGTACTCCACTTCTTTGATGGCTTCAGAACCAGTCATGAACAGCAGAAAATTGAAGTATGGGATTACGATACACTGGGGAAGATGTTGGATTGGGATGCGGTTGCGGCATTCCGCAAGAAAGCACAGAACCCGAATCATCCGCACCTCATGGGTTCCGCAGAACAGCCGGAAACCTTCTTCCAGCACAGCGAATCCAGAAATGAAGCATATCGGGATGCCGTTGAAACTGTCGCTTCGGTAATGGAGCAGGTGAACAAAGAAGCGGGAACCGATTACAAGCCATTTAACTATTACGGTGCACCGGACGCCACCGAAGTAATTGTGGCAATGGGTTCCGTTTGCGAAACGGCAGAAGAAGTCGTGGATCATCTGAATGCGCAGGGTCGCAAGGTGGGTCTGGTGAAAGTACACCTGTACCGTCCATTCTCTTCCAAGTACCTGTCCGCAGCAATACCGGCATCCGTTCAGAGAATCGCCGTTTTGGATCGAACCAAAGAACCGGGCTCTCAGGGCGAACCGTTGTATTTGGATGTGGTAAGCGCGCTGAAAGAACAGTCTCGCAGCGAAATCACTGTCGCTCGGGGAAGATATGGATTGGGATCCAAGGATACCCAGCCGGGAGATCTTATTGCGGTATATGACAATCTCAGTGCTGCAGATCCGAAAATGGAATTTACGATTTCCATCACCGATGATGTGACACATCTGTCCTTACCAAGAACCTGTAATCCGGTGGTTTCGTCGCCATCCACGATTTCCTGCAAGTTCTGGGGACTGGGTGCAGACGGAACGGTGGGCGCCAACAAAAACAGCGTAAAGATTATCGGAGACAACACCGACAAATACGTTCAGGCGTATTTCCAGTACGACTCGAAGAAATCCGGCGGTGTCACCATCTCCCACCTGCGTTTCGGAGATGAACCGATCCGTTCCACTTATTATGTAAACAACGCAGATTTTATTGCATGCCACAATGCATCTTACATGCATAAGTATCAGATTGTACAGGATGTCAATCCGGGCGGAACCTTCCTGCTGAACTGCAGCTGGAGTGATGAAGAATTGAATACGGTACTGCCGGCATCGGCAAAGAGATATATTGCAGAGAACCATATCCGTTTCTACACCTGTGATGCGGTGGATATCGCTGTGAAACTGGGCTTGGGCGCTCGGAGAACCAACACGGTACTTCAGGCGGCATTCTTCAAGCTTTCCGAAGTAATTCCGATTGACAAGGCGGTCGGATACATGAAGGAAGCGATTCAGAAGACCTATGGCCGCAAGGGAGAAGATATCGTTGCCATGAACTGCGAAGCGGTGGATGCCGGAATTGCCCATATCCATCAGGTAGAAGTACCGGAAGCGTGGAAGAATGCAGTTGATGAGCCGACGAATAAGTCCGTAGAGACAAATCGTCCGGAATTGAAGCAGTATGTCGAAGAAATATTGATTCCGGATTCCGCAATGGAAGGAGATTCTATTCCGGTATCTCGGTTTGTAAAGACAAACGACGGAATGATTCCTTCCGGCACGGCGGCATTTGAGAAGCGAGGCGTGGCGATTTCCATTCCAAAGTGGATTCCGGAAAACTGCCTCCAGTGCAACATGTGTTCCTTCGTATGTCCGCACGGCGCAATTCGTCCGTTTGCGGTTTCCGAGGACGAAGCGGTGAAATCCGGTGCGGCTGCATTGGAAATGAAGGGAAAGAACGGAGACGGTCGGAAATTCGCTCTGGCAATCTCTTCCTATGATTGTGCAGGCTGTGGTTCCTGCGTAGAATCCTGCCCGGCAAAGAACAAAGCTCTGGAGATGGTTTCCTTCGAGTCTTCGGAATCTCAGGAGGAGCAGAAGGTATTCGATTACCTGGAGAAGCACGTAGGTCAGGAAATCGGTGCGACGGAGGCAAAGTCCGTTAAGGAAGTGGGCTTCCGGAAACCGTATCTGGAATTCTCCGGTGCGTGCCCGGGATGCGGTGAGTCGCCTTATGCAAAGCTGGTGACCCAGCTCTTTGGCAACCGCATGATTATCGCCAATGCCACCGGCTGCAGTTCCATCTGGGGCGGCAGTGCGCCGAGTACACCGTATACCGTTGATAAGAACGGAAGAGGTCCGGCATGGTCTAATTCCCTCTTTGAAGACAATGCGGAATTCGGCCTGGGCATGGCAATTTCGGTTCAGGCGCGCCGCAAGGAACTTTGCAGTAAAGTCGCTCAATTGGCGGAGCATCCGGAGTGCGCAGAGGCCGCAAAGGCATGGATGGACAACATGAATGACGGCGTGGAATCGGAAACTGCCGGCGACAATCTGCTGAAGACAATTTCGGGCTGCGAACTGCCGGAAGCGGAGTATGTACGAGAGAATGCGGATTTGCTGGTAAAACCATCCGTATGGATGTTCGGCGGAGACGGCTGGGCATACGACATCGGTTACGGCGGTCTGGATCACGCGCTGGCATCCGGTGAAAACATCAATGTCCTGGTATTTGATACCGAGGTATATTCCAACACCGGCGGACAGGCATCCAAATCCACTCCGACAGGTGCGGTGGCACAGTTTGCCGCAGGCGGAAAGAAGAACGGAAAGAAGAATCTGGCGCAGATGGCAATGGCTTATGGCTATGTATACGTGGCGCAGATTGCGATGGGTGCCAACCCGAACCAGGCAATTCGCGCAATTCGGGAAGCGGAAGCGTATGACGGTCCATCCATCATCGTGGCATACTCCCCGTGCATCAACCACGGCATCCGTACCGGCATGAAGAATTCCATGCAGGAGATGAAGAAGGCCGTGGAATCCGGATATTGGAACCTGTTCCGCTACAACCCGACAAACATTTTGGAGAAGAAGAATCCGCTGACCGTGGACAGCAAGGAACCAACCGTGGACTATAAAGACTTCCTGATGGGAGAAGTACGTTACAGATCGTTACAGCAGGCGGATCCGGACAAAGCAGAAAGACTCTTTGATGAGGCTTCCGAAAATGCGAAGAACCGATATGACGCATTGATTCGCCAACGAAATTCTTTGGAGAAATAATTTTATGGATAAAGAGAAAATCAATAGAATCAACCAACTGGCAAAGCTTTCGAAGGAGCGAGCGCTGACCACCGAAGAAAAAAGAGAACAGCAGGAACTTCGGAAAGAGTTTATTAAAGAAATCCGTGCCGACGTGCGGAGTCAGCTGGAAAGCATTGAAATCGTTGATTAAGTATCAAAATAGGGGCTGCCGATACGGCAGCCCCTTATTGTGCGTGATTTTTCACATTTACGCCTGTTCCTGCATTGCCTTCAATGCTCTGGACAGCTGATCCGGACATGAGGTGTCTTTAAAACCGCAGCGGATTCCGCTGAGGCGGTCAATCGCATTTTCTACTGTCATTCCTTTCAGAAGTGCGGAGATTCCCTGGAGGTTGCCGCTGCATCCGCCGGTGAAGCGAACGTCCTGAATGATGTTTCCATCGGTTTCAATCTCGATAAGCTGGGAACAAACGCCCTGTGGTCTGAATGTAAACTGGTTCATAGTTGAATAATCCTTTCAAATAATTTGCATTTGCGAATAACTTACAGGCCCAAAACATCCGAAATCTTCTTCATGGAATCCATTGCGATGAGGATGAACTCGTCGAAGGTGATGCCTGTTTCTTCAATGGCCATCATGAACTGACGGTTGGCACCCTTTGCGAAACGGGTTTCGTTGAAGCGTTTCTTGATGGACTTTGGCTTAACGCTGGCCAGCTTCTTGTCCGGATAAATCTGGGCAACGGCTTTCACGAATCCGCTCATCGGATCCGCTGCCAGAATGGCATACTGCAAAGTAGTGTGGGCGATTACGCCGGATTCCGGATTGTGTGCGCAGATGGCATCAATCATCACTTGATCGTCGTAGCCTTCTTTCCGAAGAATGTCCCCGGAAACCGGACCGTGGGTGGACATATCGTTCTTCCAGTCGCAAGTCTCTTCGTCCAGGTCGTGAAGCAGACCCACAATGCCCCAATATTCCACATCTTCCGGTGCCAGACGTTCCGCCAATCCACGCATGATGGCTTCTACGGCGTACATGTGCACGATGTAATGATCTGCTTTTACGTATTTGTGCAGCAGCTCATTGGCTTTTTCTCTTGTCAGAGTTTCACTCATGATATAAATCTCCTTTTATAAAAATAAATTTTTGTAACAATATTGTACGGCGGCCCATTAAACGTTTACGGCGATGTCCACGACGGTCCGGAAGGAATCTGCAATCTGTGCAGAGGCCTCCAGCACATCGGAGCCGCTGAGAGGTACCGGAGATATTCCCGCCGCCGCATTGGCCAGCGCAGAGATGGCGATGATTTCCAGTCCCGCATGTTTTGCCGCGATGGCTTCCGGAACGCTGGACATGCCCACCGCATCGCAGCCGATGGTGTGGAGGAAACGAATCTCCACCGGCGTCTCAAAGCTCGGTCCGCTCATCATGGCATATACGCCTTCATACAATCCAATTCCGGCAGCCTGCGCTTCCCGCAGCACTTCTTTTCGCAGATTCCGATTATATACGTCGGACATATCCGGGAAGCGGTCCCCCAATTCGTCCAAATTCGGTCCGATGAGGGGATTCATTCCGGACATGTTCACGTGATCTCGAATCAGCATCAGATGTCCCGGGAGAAAGTTCGGATTGATGGCCCCGGAGGCGTTGGTGATAATCAAGCGCCGAATGCCCAGCAGTGCCATGACCTGAACCGGAAAAATGACGTCCTTCATGGAATACCCTTCATAATAGTGAAATCGGCCGGACATTACCAAGAGGGAATGATCTCCCTTGTGTCCTGCAAAGAGAACCCCTTTGTGATTCGGGGCCGTGGAAGTGACGAAGCCTGGAATATCCCGATATGGAATCTCGACGGGATTCTCCAGAGAGTCGGTGTAGGTTCCCAGTCCGCTTCCCAGAATGATACCCGTATCCGGCAAATCTCCGGAAATCTGTTCTCTGATATATTGCGCCGCCTGTTTCAGCTGTTCCAATCGATCCATCGCTTGCACCTCCTAATATTCTTTCAACTTCTAGATGTTACCATAATTCCTCATGTCTTTCAATCGGAAGAAAAGGGATTTGGGATGGGAGAAAAGAACAAAAAGGAGAGTATCCCAGCAGAAAATGTGCTATAATTTAGTGATTGCAATTGTTGCAGCAGATAGAGATTTGAAAAAAGCAATGGGAGGATAGATGGAGACTTTTAAAGAATTGTTGGTACGGTCGGTCGAGCAGTTCGGAAGCGGAACTGCTTTTACCCTGAAGGAAGGGAAAGACCGTTATACGGACATCAGCTTTATTCGATTCTACGAAGAAGTGAAATCGCTGGCGACCGCTTTTATTTCCAGGGGATTCAGCGGCGAGCGAATTGCTGTCACCGGCAAAAACAGCTACCACTGGTTCATGGTGAACGCGGCGGCGCAGATCAGCGGATGCGTAACCGTACCGCTGGACAAGGAACTGAAGTATGGAGAGTTCGAACAGTCCTTGGAGCGGTGCAAGGCAAAGGTGATTTTCTTTGACAAGAAACAGGAACAGGAGACCAAAGAGGCGATCCTTTCCGGAAAGACATCCATTGAGTTTGCATTCCCGATGTATGAAGCGGAGGACCTGGAGACGGTCACCACGCTGCTGGAAGAGGGAAAGGAACTGGTTGGAAAGGGCGATGTGTCTGTGGATCACATGCAGATTGATCCGGATGCGGTATCCATGCTGATTTTCACTTCCGGAACCACGTCCCAGTCCAAGATTGTTATGCTGTCCCAGCGGAACATCTGTTCCAACGTGACCAACATGATTCGAATCATTCCGTTCAAGACGACGGACACCAATATCGCACTGCTTCCGTATCACCATATGTTCGGATCCACCGGTCAGTGGGTGATGCTGGCCAACGGCGTTCGCACGGTGTACTGCGACGGACTGAAGTACATCCAGAAGAACCTGAAGGAATACGGCGTATCCGTATTTGTGGGCGTGCCGCTGATTATCGAGCAGATGTATAAGAAGATTATGAAGACGGCGGAAAAAGAAGGGCTGGACGGCCGAATTCGCCGATTCTCCAAGGTGACCCGCCTGCTGAATAAGGCGAAGATCGATATTCGGCGTCAGGTATTCCACGGCGTGCTGGATGCGCTGGGCGGAAAGCTGCGCATGGTGGTTCTGGGTGCATCTGCGGCGGATCCTCAGGTTATTCAGGGCTTCAACGACTTCGGTGTGCTCTGCGTGCAGGGATACGGTTTGACGGAAACTGCGCCGGTACTTACCGCAGAACGTCCGGACAAGCGGAAAGCGGGCTCCGTGGGCGTGCCGCTGGATAACGTGGAAATCCGAATCGACAATCCGGATGAAAACGGAATCGGTGAGGTCATTACCAAGGGCGACAATATCATGCACGGCTACTACGACAACGAGGAAGCCACGGCAGCGGTTCTTCGGGACGGATGGTTCCATACCGGAGACCTGGGATATATCGACAAATCCGGATACCTCTTCCTGAGCGGAAGAAAGAAGAACGTTATCGTACTGAAGAACGGTAAGAATGTTTTTCCGGAAGAGCTGGAAGCGGAAATCTCCGCACTTCCGTATCAGATGGAGAATATTGTCGTAGGTCTTCCGAAGAACGGAGACGATCGGGATCTGGTGGTTGCCCTGAAAATCGTCTACGATCCGGAGCAGTTCGCCGGCATGAGCAAAGAGGAAATCGAGAAGCGGATTCACGAGGATGTGGATAAGATTAACGACCGCATGCCGCTGTACAAGCACATCAAACGAATCTTTATAACGGATGAGCCGATGATTAAGACCAGCACCAGCAAGGTTCGCCGATTCCTGGAAATTGAGAAGATGCTGGAAGAGGAGAATAAAGATGGGGGAACAGATGGAAAATAGATTTGATCATTACTGGTACACTGATATCCGTGAAATTGTCACACTGAAGGATATGTTGGCCGGAAGTGCGGATAAATATGCGAAGAACCCGGCATTTTGGGTAAAAACAAAAAAGGGACAGCCGTACAGCCCGATTTCCTACCGACTTCTTCAGCACGATGTGAACGCCATGGGAACCTGCATGACGGAAATGGGATGGCAGGGAAAGAGAATCGCTGTGATGGGGCAGGGATGCTACGAGTGGATTGTCACCTATCTTGCAGTCATGAACGGAATCGGCATTATCGTGCCGATTGATAAGGAACTTTCCGGCCCGGAAATCGAGAACCTGCTGAGAACGGCGGAGTGCGATACGATTTTCTGCACCAAAGCGGAGTGCTCCAAGCTGAAAGGGCTTTCTTCCATCCGCAATCTGGTGGTGATGGATTTCTATGGAGATCGGCTGGATGAAGAGAAAGTGCCGGACGATTCCAATTTGAATTTGGAGAAGTACGAAGGCTGGTTTGAACAGGACGAGACGAAGAAGGTGTATGTGACATCTTGGAGGGGAATGCTCCGAGACGGCGATCAGCTTCTTAAGAGTGGGAAAGACGAATACCTGAAGGCCGAAGTGGACCCGGATGCACTGGCGGTAATTCTTTTTACCTCCGGAACCACCGGAAACCCAAAGGGCGTGATGCTGAGCCACCGAAACATTACGGTGAACATCATGGACGTATGCCGAATCGCGCATATTCAAACAACGGACAAGACTCTGTCCATCCTTCCGATTCACCACACGTACGAATGCACGCTGGGAATGCTGTTGGTCCTGTACCGAGGCGCCAGCACTGCATTCTGTGAAGGCATGAAGTACATCACTCAGAACATGAAGGAAGCCCAGAATACGGTCATCATCGTGGTTCCGAGAGTGCTGGAAATGATTAACGATCGGATTCAAAAGGGCATCGAGAAGAGCGGTAAGGCGGATACCTTCCAGAATATCATGGGCATGAACAAGAAGCTCCGGAAGATGGGCATCAACCTGAGCCGGACGATATTCAAAAGCATTCGGAACGAGCTGGGCGGAAAGCTTCGCCTGGTCATCACCGGAGCGGCAGCACTTTCTCCGACCATTTATCGGAATTTTGAAGACCTTGGAATTACGGTTCTGCAGGGATTCGGCATGACGGAGTGCACACCGCTGATCTCCGGAACGCCGATGAGCGCACCGAAGGAACGGTATCGGAAAGCCGGCTCCGTTGGCGTTCCGGTCAAAACCGGCGAGGTGAAAATCATCGATAAGGATGAGAACGGAATCGGCGAGATTCTGTTCCGCGGACCGAACGTAATGATGGGATACTATAACATGCCGGAAGCTACCGCAGAGGTTCTGGAAGAGGACGGATGGCTCCACACCGGCGATCTGGGCTTTATGGACAAAGAAGGCTGGATTTACCTTACCGGCCGGAAGAAGAACATCATTGTGACCAAGACCGGAGAGAACGTGTACGTGGAGGAGATTGAGGAATACATCAATCAGAGTCCGTACATCGAGGATTCCATGGTATTCCCGTACGACAATAACGGCGAGGAAATCGTCGGCGTTCAGATTCTGCCGAATATGGAATACGTTCGGAACAAGCTGGGTTACGAGCCGGATCGGGAAGAGCTGAAGGATCTGTACAAAAAGGTCATTCAGGAACTGAATCAGGGGATGGCGGTGTACAAGCGCATTCGCGCGGTATTCGTTCGAAAGGACGATTTCGTTCGCACTACCACAAAAAAAATCAAGCGCCACGAAAACCCGGTTCCGGAAGAATAGGGGAAGCGGGTCAATCCCGTTTCCGGAGATGCATTGAAACAACGCAAATACAAAAGGACCTGCCCGGCGGCAGGTCCTTTACTTATGTGCTTGTGTTAGTCTCTGGAAATCAGCAGCTGTGCAATCTGAACTGCGTTGGTTGCGGCACCTTTGCGTACCTGGTCGCCGCAGCACCACAGGTTGATGCCGTTTTCGCATACCAGATCCCGACGGATGCGGCCCACGTATACCAGGTCCTGATTGCTGGTTTCAATCGGCATCGGATAGATGTTTTTCTCCGTATCATCCTCCAGCTTGCAGCCTGCCGCCTCGGAAATGGCCTTCCGAACATCCTCCAGCTCCAGACGGTCCTTTGTGATGACGTTTGCGGAAATGGAGTGGGAACGCTCGACCGGTACCCGAACGCAGGTGCAGGAGACCTTCAGCTCCGGCAGGTGGAGAATTTTCCGGCCCTCGTTCTGAAGTTTCATTTCTTCCGATGTGTAGCCGTTCTCGCCGAATCCGCCAATCTGCGGAAGCAGGTTGTACGCAATCTGGTACGGGAAAGTGCTGCATTCGATGTCCTTGCCCTCCAGGATATTGCGGCTCTGTTCATACATTTCTTTCGGTCCCTTGATTCCGGCACCGCTTACGGCCTGATAGGTGGAAGCGTACAGAGCTTCAATCGGGGACAGGCGGTTGATGGCATTGATTGCCACCAGCGTGATGATGGTGGAACAATTCGGATTGGCGATGACCCCCTTATGGGTGAACGCATCCTCCGGATTGATTTCCGGCACCACCAGCGGAACTTCCGGATCCATGCGGAAGGCACTGGAATTGTCGATATAAGCCGCACCGGAGGCCTTGATGGCATTCACGAATTTCTTTGAAATATCATTTTCGGCGGCGCCCAGTACGATATCCATTCCATCAAAAGCAGAATCCTTCGCTTCCTGAATGGTGACGCTGCCGTATTTCTCCGTCTCAATCACTTTTCCGGCACTGCGGCTGCTGGCCAGAAGGCGAAGCTCCTGAATCGGGAAATCCCTCTCCTGCAGAACCTTTAGCATTTCCATACCTACGGCGCCCGTAGCACCCAGAATCGCAACATTGTACTTTTTCATTTGAACTTCTCCTTTTATTTCGCAAAGCTTTCGTACAGAACCTGAATGGTCTTCTCAAAATCCTTCGTGAATACGCCAACCATAATGTTAATCTCATCGGAGCTCTGCTCGATGGTGCGGATGTTGATTCGGTTTGCCCCCAGGGCACCGAAGATTTTGCCGGAAATGCCGGTGCGGTATGCCATCTGGCGTCCTACAATAGCAATCAGGCTGATATCATCCTGAACGTTGATGTCCGTAATCTGACAATTCCGTTTGATATCTGCAATCAAATCGTATTTCACCGGGGTCAGTTTGTCCGTCGGCACCACCAGCGAGAAGCTGTCAATACCGCTTGGAATCTGTGCAATCGGAATCCGGTACTGTTCCAGAACTTCCAGTACGCGGCGGATGGCACCCACCGCATCGCTCATATTGGCCTTGTGCAGGCTGATGATGGAGAAATCCTTCTTGCCGGTGATTCCGGTGATAAAGCGGGAGGTTTCCTCCGCATTATCCGCTTCAAAGGATTCCCGAATGATGGTTCCTTCCGCTTCCGGATCGTTGGTGTTTCGAATGTTTACCGGGATGTCCTTCCGGCGAACCGGCACCACCGTATCCTCGTGAAGCACCGCTGCGCCCATGTAAGACAGTTCTCGCAGCTCCGCATAAGTAACTCGGGAAATCGTCTTTGGATTAGAGACGATTCTTGGGTCCACCATGAGGATTCCCGTTACGTCCGTCCAGTTCTCGTAGATGTCCGCATCCAGAGAAGCAGCGGCAAAAGCACCGGTGACGTCGGAGCCGCCTCGGGAAAAGGTGTGAATCTGGCCGTTAGGAAGGGAACCGTAGAAGCCGGGAACCACGATTCGATTATACACATTGTATATTTCCCGGAGCTGCTGTTCGGTTTTCTCGTAATCCACTTTTCCATCGTAGCCGAAGGCTACCCAGTCGGCAGAGTCTACGAAATGGTATCCCAAATATTCCGCCATCAGCTTTGCGTTCAGATACTCTCCCCGGGAAACCAGATAGTCTACAGACATGTTTTTCGTCATCTTGCTGCGAATTTCCGCAAGTTCGGAATCCACATCCAGCGTCAGGCCCAGCTGATCCCGAATCTCCCGATACCGGGCGGAAATCATCTCAAAGATGGGATCCGGTGACACGTCGTACTTGAGGTGGGCTTTGCAGAGGTACAGCAAATCCGTAATTTTATTATCGTCGGAGGTTCTTCTTCCCGGTGCGGAGACCACGACCACCTTGCGGGCGTCGTCGGATTCCACGATGTGCTTCACCTTGGCGAACTGCGTGGAATCGCTGAGAGAGGATCCTCCGAATTTAGCAACTTTCAGCATAATTTTACTCCTTATAGCCGGCGACAAAAGCATTTTCGTACCGGGATGCCAGTTCATGGGCGCCCGAAACGGTCATCGGCTTCGTTGTGATATAGCGATACGAATTCCGAACCTGTTCCGAAGCAATCTGCTCTTCCGGGAAGGAATCGCCGGACGCAATTCGGAAATAGTACGGATGACTGGTCTTGGTGTTGTCCACCTTAGATGGCGCCGGTCCGGTGGAAACGGATGGGCTGAAGAAAATGCCATCCTTGATATCGATGATATCGTGCACCAGCGAGGTACCCGTCGGCATCTTTCCAGCTCCCTGACCGTAGAAGCTGAGCGGCCCCACGTTCTTTCCGGTGAGGCTGACCATGTTGTAATTGGTACCTACGCCGGATTCCAGCGCCGCGGAAGTGAGCAACGTTGGCTCTACGTATGCACTGACGGTGTCACCTTGAAGGGAGGCGTTCATCAGAAGGCGGCAGGTGAGGCCGCTTTCATTGAAGAATGCGATGTCCTCCGCCAGGATATGGTGAATGCCCAGAACCGGTACCGAATCTTCCGAAATGACCGTCCTAAAAGCAAGATTAGCGGAAATCACACATTTCCGCTGAGAGTCCCAGCCTTCAATATCCGCACTGGGATCGCTCTCCGCATAGCCCAGCTCCTGTGCGTCCCGAAGAACTTCCGCGAAATCCGATCCCTTGGTGTGCATGAGATCCAGAATGTAATTGCAGGTGCCGTTCACGATGCCGTGCACCTCTTCAATGGTGTCGCACCGTCCTGCCCGCTGCAGATTGTACAGCCACGGAATGCCGCCGCCGGCAGATGGGGTAAAGCGGAACTGAACGCCGTTCTTTCGGGCGCAGTTTTCCAACTCTTCAAAGTGGGCGCTGACCAATGCCTTGTTGGCGGTAACCACGTGCTTTCCGTGGTTCATGGCACCCAGCACGTATTCCAGCGCCGGATGAATGCCGCCAATGCATTCTGCCACCAGATCGATATCCGGATCCTTCAGAATATCGTCGATATCTTCTGTCTGCAGGTCCGCGTATTCCGGCTTCGGCCGGCGAACCAGAATGCGGGTCACTTCCAGGTCGATGGCAGATTTTACCGCTTCGCAGGCACCGCTTCCCACGGTTCCCAAGCCTAAAATTGCAATATTCATATGCATCTCCATTTCGTTCATTATTCTGAGAAAAAGGTCGTTTTTATGTAAAATGTCATAAAATTAACCAAACATACTTGTTTTCATACCATAAATAATGTATCATAATTACATAATTTTTACAATAAAAAGGATGAGATAATGATAAAATATTTAAGTACAAGAGACAACACGACGACAATTTCATCTTCTCAGGCCATCATCAACGGATTGGCAGCGGATGGAGGACTGTATGTTCCGGAGAATTTGGAAGATTTGAAGCTGGACTACCACGAAGTGATTCGGCAGGATTATCCGGGCATGGCCAGAACGGTTTTCGGAAAATTCTTCTCGGATTTCGACGAGAAAACGATTGAGAGGGTTGTTTCCAGAAGCTACACCGGGAAGTTTTCCACGGAAGAAATCACTCCGTTGGCAAAGGTGGAGGATGCCTTTGTGCTGGAACTGTACCACGGCCCGACCTGCGCCTTTAAGGATGTGGCGCTTTCCGCACTTCCGAACCTGATGGTGGAATCCATGAGAATGAATGATTTTCAGGATGAAATTTTAATTCTTACCGCTACCAGCGGAGACACCGGCAGTGCGGCTCTCCATGGATTCTCGGACGTCCCGGGCACAAAGATTATTGTTTTTTACCCGGAAGGCGGCGTGTCGGAAACCCAGCGTCTTCAGATGGTGACGCAGGACGGTAAGAATACCTGTGCCGTGGCGGTTCGCGGGAACTTCGACGATGCTCAGAGCGGGGTGAAGACGCTGTTCCGTGAGATTCCGAAGCCATGCGACGGGGTATCCCTGTCCAGCGCCAATTCCATTAACATCGGCCGGCTGGTGCCGCAGGTGGTATACTATTTCTCCGCATATCGCCAGCTTCTGGACATGGGCGAGATTCAGGACGGAGACAAGGTGAATTTTGTGGTTCCTACCGGAAACTTCGGTGATATTATGGCGGGATATTTTGCCCGGGAGATGGGCCTTCCGGTGGGGCGTCTGGTATGCGCATCCAACTGCAACGATGTGCTGCGGGAGTTTCTGGAAACCGGTCACTATAACCGGAAGAGAGATTTCCATAAGACCACTTCGCCATCCATGGATATTCTGGTATCCAGCAACCTGGAGCGCTTGCTCTGCTTCGTGTGCGGCGTGGAGCGGACGAAGATTTACATGGATCTTCTGGCAAAACAAGGCGAATACACGATTACGGAGGAGGAACTGAAGAAAATCAACGAAGTGTTCAGCGGTGTTGCCTGCGATGATGCGCGGGGGGCAAAGGCCATCGGCGATGTGTTCCGGGCGGAGCACTATCTGATGGATACCCATACGGCAATTGCTTGGGCAGCCTATGAGGAATGCCGGGACAAGGGCGAGGAATGGACGAAGGACAAGACCGTGGTTCTCTCTACGGCATCTCCGTATAAGTTCACCCGTGCGGTTCTGACGGCACTGGGCGAAGAAGAATGCCCGACAGATGAAGAGTGCATGCAGAAACTGAAACAGGTGACACAGGTGGAGGCACCGGTGCCGCTGCAGGGGATTTTCGAGCGGCCAATCTGCCACACCGATGTGATCGATGTGCCGGATATGAAGAGCTATGTGGTGAATCATGCCGAAAAGTAAAAACAGCTATGCGATAAAGTAGTATTAGTATAGAAAAAATCTATAGAAAAACAGGACTGGATTAAACTACCGTTCCGGTCCTGTTTTTATGTTCCTTGAAATCCGCAAAGAAATTGGGTAGAATGGAGTCACTGGAGTTATAGATAGAAAGAATAGGGATGATATGGATTTTAAACAGATTGAAGCTTTTGTAAACGTGGTTCGGTATAAGAGTTTCAGCCGAGCTGCAGATGCTACCTTCTTTACGCAGCCAACGATTAGCACCCACATCAGCATTCTGGAGAAGGAGCTGGGGACGAAACTTCTGAACCGGAAGGGGCGTATTGTGGAAATGACACCTCAGGGGCGTCAGTTTTACAAGTATGCGGTAGAGATGGTGAACACCCGAGCACAGGCGATTGATGCGCTGGACAAGGACAGCGATAAGGTGGAGGGGGTTCTGGAACTTCAGACTTCATCCATTCCGGGAATTACTTTTCTTCCGGAGATGCTGGCAGGATTTCGCAAAGAACATACGAAGACCATGTTCTATGTGGATCAGTCCGACAGTGCGACCGTAGCGGACAACATCTGCGAGCGCCGAGGCGAACTTGGTTTTGTGGGGGAGAAAGGGAACAACCCGAATCTGGAATACAACAAACTCTTCTCGGACCGTTCGGTGCTGGTGGTGCCAACCGGCATGTTCACGGATTCAGAGGAAGTGGATATTGAAGAAATTGTGGGGCTGCCGTTTATCTGGAGGGAAAACGGTTCCGCAACGCAGAAATCCTTTGAGGATGCAGTGATTCGAAAGGGGTACGATCGAACCAGCTTTGAAGTGGTGGCCATGTTCAACGATTTGGATGCGATTATTCGTTCCGTGGAGTCGGGGCTGGGGGTTTCCATCCTGTCGGAGCAGACCGTGGCAAAGCTGAGCTCGCCGGGCATCCGGGCGGTGAATATCAACGGGTTCAACGCGAACCGGGATTTCTACATGATCAACATGAAGAGCGTGGCGCTGTCACCGGTGGCGGAATCCTTTAAACAGTACGTTCTGGAGAGACGACCGGCCGGCAGTCGGAAGAGCAAGAAAAAATAGTATGCGTTTTTTCTCATTAATGTGTTTTCCATATAAAAAAAGGTGTGGCTTGTGCCGCACCTTTTTTCGTATAAAATATTTATTTGTTGAGAATTTCGATGGCGTGGGAGGTGCGCTTCTTGAAACGGCCGATTACGGCGTTCTGGCAGCCCTTTTCCCCCAACTGATACTGCAGCCTTTCCAGCTCGTTCTTCTTGCAGGCAATGAGAAGACCGCCGGAAGTCTGCGGATCGTACAGGCAGTCCAGGCGTTCCTGAGGCACCCGAATGGTGTAATCCATCACATCCTTTTCCAGATAGGACATGTTGTTGTGAGCACCCGCCGGCAGGATACCATCTGCGGCGAATTCCAAAGCTCTGTCAAAAATAGGCACGCGTTCGGCATAGAGTTCCAGAGTGACGTTTCCGGCTTTGGCCATCTCCGCGGCGTGACCAATCAGACCGAAACCGGTGATGTCCGTGCAGCCGTCTACTTTTACTCCCTGCATTCCTTCGTAGCCGTACTTGTTCAGCTCCGCCATGGTGCGGTTCATTTCCGCATCCTCTTCCGGCGTAAGCAGGTCCACCTTTGCGGCAGAGGTGAGAATGCCGATGCCGATTTTTTTGGTGATCACCAGATAATCTTCTTCCTCGGCACTGTTGCTGAGAATATCGTCAGGGTGGGCAAAACCGGTGACGCTGAGGCCGTACTTCGGCTCGTCGTCGTTGATGCTGTGACCGCCTACAATCATAGCACCGCACTCGTTGACCTTCTCGTTTCCTCCGGCGAGGATGGCTTCCACCGCATCAATCGGAAGGCAGTTCGGGAAGGTGAGCAGATTCATGGCCAGCTTTGGAGTGCCTCCCATGGCGTAGATGTCGCTGAGGGAGTTTGCCGCTGCAATCTGACCGAACATGTACGGGTCGTCTACAATCGGCGGGAAGAAGTCGATGCTGTTAATCAGTGCAACGTCATCGGAAACCCGATAGACGCAGGCATCATCGCTGCTGTCGAAACCCACCATTACATTTGGGTCTTTGATTTTCGGCAGCTTGGAAAGAATATCGCTTAGGACTCCCGGCCCTACTTTGGCGCCTCACCCGCCGGCGCTGGTCATTTCTGTCAGCCGTACCTTCTGGGGGATTCCCGGAATCGGGCAGGCCATTTTCTCGTTGTTGCTCATAGACAATTTAACTCCTATAGTTTTTTTCAATAGTTAAAATTACTCGTTGGATTCCTGCGCATATTTGCGGATGGCTTCAATCGCCGTGTCGATTTCTTCCTCCGTGTTGAACGGTCCGATGGAGAATCGAACGGTTCCTTCCGGGAAGGTGCCCAGGGATTTGTGTGCCAGTGGGGCACAGTGCAGTCCCACCCGGGTCATGATGCCGTATTCCTGCTCCAGCTGAAAGGCAATCATGCCGTTATCGCCATTGAGGAAATCCACGGAAACCACCGCTACCCGGCCTTCTTCCGTCGGCATTCCCGCAACGCGGACTCCCTCCACATCTCGGATTCCGTCCAGCATTTTTTTGACCAGCTTCTGCTCGTGTTCGTGAACCTCTTGCTGATGTTCCGCCAGCCAGCCGACGGATGCGTGCAGTCCGAAAATTCCCGGCAGGTTCATGGTTCCGCTTTCGAAACGGTCCGGCAGCTCTTCCGGCATCTCCGCCATATCGGAATGGCTTCCGGTTCCGCCGGAAATAACCGGGGTTAACTCGCCGGTAATCGCCGGGTTCAGAAGCAGGGCGCCAATGCCCTGAGGGCCCAGCATGGATTTGTGTCCCGGCAGGCTGAGGCCGTCGATGTGGCAGGCTTTCATGTCAATCGGCACGTTTCCCGCAGTCTGAGCGGCATCCACGAAGAAGAGAACGTTCTTCTCGTGGCAGCGCTGTCCCACTTCTTGCAGTGGCATCAACGTGCCACTGACGTTAGATGCGTGAACCATCACCACTGCCCGAACGGATTCATCAATCATGTCCAGCGCTTCTTCCAGCTTCAATTCACCTCGTTCATTGCACGGCATATAGCCCACTTCAATCAGACCTTCCTGTTCCAACTGATATGCCGGGCGGTACACGGCGTTGTGTTCCATTTCGGAAATCAGAATCTTGTCGCCTTTCCGGGCAAGTCCTTTAATCAGGAAATTCAGGGAATAGGTGTTGCCCGGCGTGAAAATCGTGTACCGGGAACCGTAACCGTTCATCATTTTGCTGATCATCTCCCGGGTTTCCAGCACGACACCGGCAGCGGAGTAGGCCTTGGCATATCCTCCGCGGTTGATATTGCTACCAACGTTCTTTATATAATCGTATACTGCATCTCCCACAACATCCGGCTTCGGATAAGATGTGGCGCCATTATCCAGATAAATCATAGTGTCCTCCTTCGCATAACATACCAAAATACATACTATATTAATAGGAAATAAAAGTCAAACAGGATACCCCCTTAAAGATAGCTTACTCGGAAAAAATTGATAGAACAAATTTGTTTTTTCTATTGCGTTATAGCCCTAACAATGATAAAATCTATAGCTGTGTCACGGGAGTAGATAGGTGCTGGTGTGCCTTACGGTCTTCAAAACCGCTATGTGGCGTTAGGAGCGTCATGGGTGGGTTCGATTCCCACGTACTCCCGCCAATAAATCCTTGATATTGTTGAGATACAAGGGAAAAGAGTATGAAGTAATGCATGGAATCCATCGGCTAAAGTCCGATTGACTCCATGTATTTTTTTAATTCTCTCACCGGCTTGTGTGTGGTAGGGCGTGCCGTCCGGATTCTTGATGAGGTCCTCTCCCATGATCAGATTGATTTATCGATTCTTTTCTTGGCGGCATTGTAGCCATATACCGTATTGGAGGACTTGTTGGCGATTATCTGCGGCCACACTTCATTGCATATATCCGACACGGTTTTGCAATCCGATATGTTGTTGATGGATTCCGTCCACGCATTAATCTTAGCTTGAAGCTCACGTTTCGTCTTAGCCTGAATGACCTTCGATTTCCGCCGGCGCTTCCCGGTATAGTCCGGATCCAAATTTACCCATACACGGTACTTGTTCTTTTCCAGTTCCTTGATATGCATGGCAGCACCTCCTTGCAATAGTTCAACTTTCTAATTGTTCGAATACTCCATTTCTACAACCATGCGCAGCAGCGTCACAACATATTCCGGTGGTTTCCGGGTACCGTATTCCCAGTTCTGATAGGTGCGAAGCGGAATGTTATACTTCTTTGCAAAGTCTGTCTGATTGAGTCCTGTAAGCTCTCTGATTTCTTTAATGTCCATTTTTTCCTCCATTTATTTTTGTTGATTCTGAATCAGCGATGCAATGGCATTCTGCGTGATTTCTGATAGGCTCAAGTTATTATCTTCAACATATGCATTCATATATGCTGGAATTGTAATATTCTTACGAATTGCTTTTTTTCCATATCGTTCGGCATAAGAATCCATATCCAGGACAAGATAGGTTACAATAGCTTCTGGATTTGCAGAGGCGACATCGTTCAGACTGCTGACAGAAGGGGTTGCCTTTCCGTCCTCTAACTCATCCAAAACCCAACCGGAAGCAGCATCCGCTCCCCTGAGAAGTGCATCCGCCAAATAGCTTCCTTCACTGACGCAGCCAGGCAAATCAGGAATCGTAATAGTGTAACCTTCGCCTTCTTCAAATGGCAGCAGTACTGCCGGATAAACTAATTTCATATATACCGCCTATTCCGGAAATGGCTGGGGCTATTTCAGCCCCTCCTGTTCCAGTATTGATTTTTCTGTTCGCTTGTTTATATAATTGTACACGCTATACATACCAAAGGCAAGAGAAAATACACACTATACACACTTTTTGTATTGACAACACAATCGTAGAGGACCTGCATGTAAGCTACAGGCAGGCAACAAGGATTCCTGCTCCGCACTGCTTTCCGTGGGAAAAATTCTGGAGGATTGTGAAATCTGTCCTACAATGTCCTAGAATGTCCTATAGGGTGTGAGTATAATGATAGCGTGGAATATTAGAGAGGGCGCATTCCGGACTTAACATCTGGGAGCGCCTTTTTCAATGGGGAAAAATTTCAAAAAGTACTAATAAAGTATTGATAAAGTACCGCCATTTTGATATACTAATATCAGAAAGGAGGTAAGAGTGATGAGAACATTAGCGATTGCACTGAGTATTGTATCTCTGATTCTGTCAAGCTATAGCTTGTATCTTTCATTCAAGAATCAGCGGAATGCAGAGGAAAGAGAGGAGGTACAGGACTAATGGCAACACACGATGAAGAGAAGCGGACGGAAAAGATTTACATGAAGATTAAACCGTCACTGAAAGCAAAGGCTCAGGAAAGAGCGGATGAAGAGGGAAGGTCACTGAGCAACTACATTGAGCAGTTACTCATCAAAGACTGGAACGAACACAACGAGAAGTAGAACAAAAGAGAACAGGAAGCGTCACCGAAAGGTGGCGCTTTTTGGTACATGAATTTAAGAGTACAATGGACAGGAATTTTGTTAATGGATATTTAGGAATAGACGAGTCGTATAAGATGCCGGAACGGATGATGGAGCTTTTGTTGAATGCAGAGGAGCGAGAGAAGATGTTTGATGCATTCTCAGCGGAAAACCCAGATATGACGGGAGACTTGTGGCATGAGTATTTCCAAGACGAACAAGGTGATAGGAATGCGTTGAAGCAGGACTTCACTCCGATGGAAATCTGTCAATTAGTGGCAGAGATCACTCCGGAAGCGGAAAGCTATGCAGATGTATGCGCTGGAACAGGAGGACTTACAATAGCGCTTCACAATAGATTCCCGGATGCGTATTATCATCTGGAGGAAATCAGCGAGAGAACTATCCCGATATTGCTTTTCAATCTTGCGATAAGAAACATCAATGCGGAGGTAATAAACGGTGATAGCCTAGAGCAGACTGCAAAGCATTATTACAGAGTAGTCCCGGGAAGAAAGTACGGACTCATTGACGAAGTAGATGGACTAGAACCACGGAGCTTCGGTGCCGTAGTGTCCAACCCGCCGTACAGTTTGCAGTGGAATCCGGAAGGACATGGAGCGGATGAACGTTTTACGGGGTACGAACTAGCACCAAAGAGCAAGGAGGATTATGCGTTTATCTTGCATGGAATGAGTCTAACAAGTGGAACAGCAACCTACATCCTGCCGCATGGAGTACTTTTCAGAGGGCAGAAGGAAGGCAGGATTCGCGAGAAACTATGCAGGGATAGTAGGATTCGGAGTATTATCGGACTACCGAACAACATGTTTCGTAACACAGGAATCCCGGTTTGCATTGTGCAGATATGCACAAGGGCGCAAGATACGTTAATAATTGACGCCGCAGACGAATGCGCGAAGGATGGCAAGTACAACGTCATGAAGGCAGCACACCTGAACGCAGTATTAGGAGCATATCGAATTCGGAAATCTATTGACAAGCTGTCGAAACTGGTAACACTGCCGGAAATAGAGAAGAACGATTACAACTTGAATATTCCAAGATATGTTGACAAATTCGAGCCGGAACCAATTCCGGATATAATAGCGGTAATGGCAGAACTGAAAGAGCTGAACAAAGAAATCTATGAAAGTGAAAAAAGCCTACAACAGATGATAGGTCAGCTTGTTGCAGTACCGGAACGGAAAGAAGAACTGGAAGCAATTAAAAAGGTGGTGACGGAAAATGGACAACTTGCATTTAAATTTCAGTAAACACAGCGTTGTGAATATCTACGACATTGCGGACATTGAAAGAGCTGTCAAAGGGAAAATCTATTCAGCTGGCTGCACATTAATTCCGTTGAGCGCGGCGACCTCAACGCCAAATAAGTACATGGAAGAGCCCGGAGCTGTGGAGACAAGATACGCGGTAGCAATCCCGAAGGGTGGAGTCAATTCCAAATATTTATTTATCGCCATTGAAAGGGCATATGAACGTTTTAAGTATAGATATATGACGACTATCAATATGCAGTTCGGACAGCTGAAGCATCTTGAACTGGACTACCACGAAAATGGAGAAGTACAGGACGAGATAGTACGAATGATGCAGGAAGCTGAACGGTTGGAGATGAAAGAGCAGGCAATTGTGGAACACTTACAAGCACAAAAGAAATATTTCATGGGGACTATGTTTCCGAAATAAAAATAAAAAAAGTACTCATAAGGTATTAACAAGGTACCTCCTTTTTGATATACTAATATCAGAAAGGAGGTAAGAAGATGAGTAGAAAAAAGAAAAGCAGCAATAAGGCTGTTGAAAGACTGAACCTCATCACTGCTATAATCGAACTAATCACAAACGTGATTATCATCATCACAACGATTATAGCAGTAATGAACAAGTAAGGCAAGAGGGGGAAGACGGAAAGCCTTCCCCCGGGACTACTCACCTTCAAAGAACGATGAACATTTTATACTTAGTACTGGCATTAGCCACAGTATCAACCGTGATGTCAATCATCAATGTGGTGATTGCAGTTAAAGCGTACAAAGCAAACAAGGACAAGGATGTACGAGACTAACGACAACACATGAACCGGAAGCGTCACCGAAAGGTGGCGCTTTTTGGTACACGAATTTAAGAATGCAGAGGGGAAGACATGGGAAAGTATCACATCACACATGATTATGACAGCTTGCTGGATGAGCTGCTGAAGCTGGAGGAAAGATTAGCATATATCAGCGAGAACGGAATCGCGGTCGGCATTGTGGCCAGCGAGGTGGCTAAGAAGAAATCCGGAGGAACATTCAGGGTACATGCGGACTGCCGGAAGGTTCCGGCATACTGGAGAACATTCGTTCCATATGATTTCCTGATTACAATCTACGAACCGAACTGCGCGGGAATGGATATAGACCAGCTGAGAATTCTGCTCATGCATGAGCTGCTTCACATCGGTGTGAGAGAAGACGACCCGCTGAAGACATTTGTTCGGGACCATGACTTGACAGACTTCCGCTGCATTGTTGATGAATACGGCAGAGACTGGAGCAAGACAAGGACAGAGTAATGGCAGGCAAGAGGAACCGTAACCGTCCCGACCAAAGCGGTGTGCACCGGGGAGCGTTCGAGCGGAATAAAAAGAAAATCTACGCCACGCAAACAGTATGCGGTATCTGCGGAAAGCCGGTGGACTTTAATTTAAAGTACCCCCATCCTTTAAGCCCCTGCATTGACCATATCATCCCCATAGCCAAGGGTGGCCATCCGTCCGACCTGGACAACCTGCAGCTGGCACACTGGACATGCAACCGGCAGAAGTCGGATAAGCTGGTGGCAAGAAGTGATATGAAGGTGCAGGAAGTAATCAGCAACAGAGTTCTTCCACAGTCAATGGACTGGAGGAACTTCCGAAAGATTCAGGCAGAGGCAGAGCGGAACGAAAGTAAAGCTATATCAGAGCCAAAGCAAAGCGAAAACAAAGAAAAAGCAAAACTAAAACAGAGAGTTATGCTTTAAAGAAAAAATAATTTTATACCGGGGGGTGGGTAACCCCGGGGGCCCCCGGCCGGAACTTCACGCCGTCACTACGAATATTTCTCGCTGAATCGGATCGGCGCGAGAACAGAAAAAATTTTTTGGAGGAAAAGAATGAGCGACTACATGGGTATGGAATACCTTCGGAGAAAATTGAATCAGAAAAGGCAGCGGGTGAATCTCCGGTACAAATACTACGACATGAAGAACTATACCAGAGACTTCGGTATCAGTACGCCGCCGGAATTGCGGGCGTTCAATTCTAGTTTGGGGTGGTGCGCCAAGGCGGTGGATTCCCTGGCGGATCGGGTGGTATTTAACGAATTCCGAAACGATATTCTGGCAATGAATGAAATCTACCAGATGAACAACCCGGATATCCTGTTTCGGTCCGCAGAGCTGTCGGCAATGATTGCCGGATGCGCGTTCATCTACATTCAGCCGGCGGAAAAGAAAAATGAAGCGCCGTTGATGCAGGTGATAGACGGGGCAAATGCCACCGGAATCATCGACACGGTCACCGGGCTTCTCAAAGAAGGATATGCCGTCATGGAAAGAGACGAGTATGGAACGGTGCTGACTGAGGCGTACTTTCTGCCGAACGAAACACTGGTGTACCACAAAGGGGAGACAGGCGCAATGCGAATCCGGCACGTGGTAAATTATCCGCTGCTGGTGCCGGTGATTTATAGACCGGGAGCCAAAAGACCATTTGGCCACTCCAGAATCAGCAGGGCGTGCATGTCACTGATGAGCTCTGCAATACGTACGATGAAGCGCTCGGAGATTTCTGCCGAGTTCTTTTCATATCCGCAGAAATGGGTAACAGGACTTTCAGAGGATAACGAGATTGCGGATAAGTGGAGAGCCAGCATGGCTACGCTGATTGCAATCACCAAGGACGAGGACGGAGACAAGCCAACATTCGGCCAGTTCATGCAGCAGTCCATGACGCCCCATGTGGACCATCTGAAAATGTTCGCATCCATGTTTGCCGGGGAAACCGGATTGACGTTGGACGACCTGGGATTCCCGACGGCGAATCCATCCAGTGCCGATGCCATCAAGGCAGCGCATGATTCTTTGAGATTGACCGCAAGGGCAGCACAGCGTTCCTTCGGTTCAGGATTCCGGAATGCGGGGTATTTGGCTGCATGTCTGAGAGACGAACATATGTATACCCGGAATATTGCGTGCAAAGCGATTGCCACATGGGAGCCAATCTTCGAGCCGGATGCATCTATGCTCAGCTCCATCGGTGACGGAGTGCTGAAGCTGAATCAGGCGGTAGAGGGCTATGTGGATGAAGAAATGATGGGAGATCTCACTGGAATTCGAAAGATTGAGGAAGATTAAGAATGAAAGACGTGGCACCGGAACTGCTGGAGAAATTGAATAAGACTTTTGGCCAGAAAGTTGTAATAGATCCGCAAATTCGGTCATACAAGAAAAAACTGGAAGCGGGAAAATTAACTGAGCGAGATTGTGCATTGTACATCCGAAAGGTGGTATCTATTGCGAGCGCATCGGTTACAGACGTTATGAAGCCGAAGAATCTTCCGGATGGGAAGCTGTATTGGAATATTGCAGAGGCGGCACTGGTACCATTTCTGAAAAACGTGATCAATCAGATGAACGATATAGCAGTTAAAACGATGAAAGATTCAGACAGGAAAAAGAATATCAATATCAAAGTCAAAAGAATTCGGTATCCGGAAGGTCAAATTCAGAGTTATCTCAACATGGTTGTAAATAATAGCCTGCGCGCAGAAGGAGAAGAAGATGAAGCGGGGAACTGATGATAACGATAACAAGAAATTGAAGCCCGCAGCGCTTGAGAATATTCTAATCGGAGCATATGATGATTCTGTTAAAGAAAATGCAGAAATCAGAGCGGAAGCGGGGTTGACGGAAACAATCACAAGAGAAGCCATAGGTGGATGTTGTGATTGGTGTTCCAAACTGGAAGGGACCTATAAGTATGGCGAGGAACCAAAAGATGTCTATAAAAAACATGATAATTGCACGTGCGTTGTAACAGCAAAAACAGATAAGGGCTATACTGATGTGTGGTCAAAAGAACAGTATCGGAATCAGATAGAAGCGAGGAATGCCCGAGCAAAAGCAATTGAGGAAGGGCAGAATGAGATAAAAGCGAAATCCAACAACGCGAAAAGTTTGGAGATAATAGCAATAGGGAAAAATATTGTTGATAGAATCAGCAGAGTAAATACCGGTGGACATAGCGTTGGAAAAATACTAGAATATTATAAAATTGATGTGAACGTAGAAGAAGCTGTAGATGCAGCAAGAAAAGGTAAAAGGCACGCCGGCACGTATAACGATGCAATAAAAAAGACGGAGGGGCAGTTAAAACGATCTATAGAGTCGCACAGCGAAGAAGTGTCGGAACATGCAGAAAAAATAAAGCATCCGGAATTATATGATAGTGGATGGAGCGAAAAAACAGAAAAAGCAAAAAATGGTCTTATTAAGAAATGGAAAAAAGATATGAAGCGGAATGCTGAACAAGCATATATTGAAGCGGTTGTGTATGCAGAAAGGTTTAAATAAAATGAACAAAGACATAATGAAAGAAATAATTGAAAACATCAAGGAAAATGCGGATGAGTTAAAGAGTAAAGAAAAATTAAATGAAGTGGAATTTGGAGAATTGTTAGGGTATATGGAAGCATTAACTATTATGAAGGGCGCATGCGCGGGATACGACGTCGAAGAGTTGGGACTAGGGTTTGATATTGAAAAAGAGTATTTAAAATAAAGGCTCTTCATGAATATTTTGAAATCAGAATCATAAAGAATAGTTAGACATTGAAAAAGAGCAAGGGGGAATCGGAATGGCGAAGAATGATTACGATACGATTCTATATAAGTTGCTGATATACCTATATGCATGCCTTAAGCGCGAAATCGTTTTTGATGAAGATGTTTTTAACAGTACGGTACGGCAATGTGCCGGCAATGAACAATATTTTGCAGAAATACTAGATATGGCACAGGCAGAGGGACTCATCACAGGGGTAGTTGTTACCAGGGCGTGGGGAAATGAGTTGATTATTTCATCTCCTGCAGAGGATATGAAAATAACAGCGGCAGGAATCCATTACATCAAAGAAAACAGCCAGATGAAGAAGGCGCAGGAGACATTGAAGAATTCAGCAGACATAATGGCGTGGCTGATTAAGAAAGTGAAAATATGATGCAGATTGCCTTGCACAATAAGGAGAAAAAATAAAATGGCAAAAGATGATTATCATGTAATCGTATGCAAAATTTTAAAGTACTTGTATGCATGCCTGAAAACCGGTGAAGATGTGGATAGTGACAAGCTGATGGAAATCATCGGAGACCTCCCGGAGCGGTATGCAGAATATATTATCAGAGCACTGCATGAAGAAGGATATGTAACAGGATCATATTCGGAGACGATGCGAGGGAAAGAAAAGCCTCAGTTAACAGCTGCAACGATGATTACTCCGAAAGGAATTGAGTATATCGCAGATAACAAGTACATGATCAAAGTGAAAGATTATTTAGACAGACATTAAGAGGCCGCCTTCGGGCGGTTTTCTAATGCGCATTTTTTGACAAAAGAACAGGTTAAAAGAGAAAGGGATAGGAGGAAGCATGGAATTAATTATACGAGCAGTGGGATTATTAATATTCGCGATTGGAGTGGCGCTGCTGGTGAAGTAGCAGCACAAAATACTGCAGAGGGGAAAACATGACAGAAAGAAAAGGCCGTCAGACTCCCACTCAGTCGTTGGTGCTTCCATACCGAGAAACCCACGGAACGGAAGCCGTCAGAATATATAACAGTACCGGAAAGACCGCACAGGAATGGCAGGAGCTGCTTCTGTGCGACATGATGGCATACAATGAAGAGGGATTATGGACACATACCAAATACGGGTATTCCGTCCCCCGCCGTAACGGAAAGAACGAAGTTGTGGCAATGCGGGAGCTTTACGGAATCATGAACGGAGAGAGCATTCTCCACACGGCGCACAGAACACCAACATCTCATTCCGCATGGGAACGCCTCTGCATGCTGATGGCAAAGACCGGACTGAAAGAGGGAGAAGATTACAAGACACTGAAACAGTTCGGACTGGAACAGATCACCATGCTGAAGCAGGACGGAAGAGTGAACTTCCGAACCCGATCCAGTAAAGGCGGACTGGGCGAAGGATACGACTTGCTGGTGGTGGATGAGGCACAGGAATATACCGATGATCAAGCATCCGCACTGAAATACATCGTTACATCTTCAGAGAATCCGCAAACCGTTTTCTGCGGAACACCACCCACACCGGTATCTTCCGGAACCGTTTTTTCGAAAATGCGGGAATCGGCCATCAGTGGCCGGGCGCAGAATACCGGCTGGGCGGAATGGTCCGTTCCGGAAATGTCGGAGCCCACCGACCGGGAACTGTGGTACGAGACGAACCCATCACTGGGAACTGTTTTTACCGAGCGATCCGTTGCGGACGAGATTGGCCCGGACGAGACGGATTTTAACATTCAGAGATTGGGCTTGTGGCTCCGGTACAACCAGAAGTCGGCCATCACCGAAAAGGAATGGACGGAACTGGCCGTGCAGAGGCTGCCGAAGCTGGTGGGCGATATCTATGCCGCGGTGAAGTTCAGCCACGACAGCACCACCGTAACACTGTCTGTTGCCGTAAAAACAGCCGGCAGAAAAGTGTTCGTGGAGGCCGTAGACTGCCGGACAACCCGGGAGGGAAACGGCTGGCTGATTAATTTCCTTCGGGACATGAAACCGAGGAAGATTATCGTGGACGGTGCCAACGGCGCACAGCAGATTCTGGAAAAAGAGCTGAAAGAGAACCGCGTAAAGGGCGTGATTCTGCCGACTGTGCGGGAGGTCATTTTGGCCAACTCACTGTTTGAGCAGTGTCTGTTCGAAGGCAGCATCTGCCATTGCAACCAAGAGAGCTTGAAACAGTCCGTGGCCAACTGCGAACACCGGGCAATCGGTTCTTCCGGAGGCTTCGGCTATCGCTCCATCAAGGACAGAGTGGATGTTACGCTGACCGAGAGTGTGGCACTGGCATTCTGGGTTTGCCATGAGGACAAGACGAGAAGAAAGCAGAAAGTAACATATTAGGAGGATTATACAGGGCAGCTGCAAAAGGCTGTCTTTTATAATACATATTTTACCGTCCCACCGGGTTAAGTGGAGAAAGGAAATTATCACCATGGAAGCATTTAAACCAATTACAACGCAGGAAGAGCTGAACGCAGTCATCGGCGACCGCGTCACGAAGGCGAGAGCCAGTGAGCGAAAAACCGTAGAGGAAGAGTTCACTCAGAAGTACGCAGATTACGATTCCATCAAGAACACTTTAACAGAGAAAGAGAATCGGATTACTGAATTAGGCAAAGAGCTGGAACAGGCAAAGAATGCCGGAAGCACCAACGACAAGACAATCAAGGAGCTTCAGGAGAAAGTGCAGAAGTACGAGTCCGACTCGGTAAAAACGAGAATTGCACAGGAATTCGGCCTGGATGCCAGCCTTGCAAATAGATTGACCGGAGAGACGGAGGAAGACATTCGAAAGGATGCAGAGGCACTGAAGAGCATCGTCGGCAGCACTTCGGTGCAGCGCATCAACTTCAGTCCGGAATCGACGGCGAAAGAAGAAGAAAATGCAGCACTGAAGAATATGCTGCAGGCAATGAAAGGAGAATAAGATATGGCAATTGGAACTAAAGGAACACTGTTTGACCCGGTACTGGTAGCAGATCTGGCAACGAAGGTTAAAGGACACTCTTCCCTGGCGATGCTGTCCGGGCAGACTCCGGTATCCTTCAACGGAAACAAGGAATTCACCTTCTCTCTGGATGCGGACGTGGACATCGTGGCAGAGAACGGAAAGAAGTCCCACGGCGGATTGACAATCACACCGATTGTAATCGCACCGATTAAGTTTGAGTATGGCGCAAGAGTATCCGACGAGTTTATGACCGCAACGGAAGAGGCTCAGCTGAATATTCTGCAGGCCTTCAACGACGGATTCGCGAAGAAGGTAGCAAGAGGTCTCGACATCGCCGCATTCCACGGCTTCAACCCGAGAACCGGCACTGCTTCCGATGTTGTTGGAAACAACTGCTTCGATAAGGCGGTTACCCAGACCGTGGATTATGTGGCCGCTAAGGTGGACGACAATATTGAGGCAGCTATTGCCCTGGTAGAGGGCTCCGATGGAGACATTTCCGGAATGGCTGCAACCCCGGCCGTTCGTCAGGCACTGGCTGCACTGAAGACTACTGCGGGCGAGAGACTGTATCCGGATCTGGCTTGGGGCGGAAACCCGGGAACCGTGAACGGTCTGCCGGTAGACTTCAACAGAACGGTTGCAGTGGGCAATACGGACCAGGTAATCGTGGGCGACTTCGCCAACATGTTTAAGTGGGGCTATGCAAAGGAGATCCCGCTGGAGGTAATTCCATACGGCGATCCGGATAATACCGGTGTGGACCTGAAGGGCTCCAACCAGGTTTATCTGAGAGCAGAGGTATATCTCGGCTGGGGAATCCTGGACGAGAAGTCCTTCGCACGGGTTAAGAACAATGCCTAAGTACGTGAATACCAGAACCGGGGCGGTCGTGGAGACCGCTTCGGTGTGCTCCGGAGAGGACTGGGAAGAACTGAAAGAGAGTAAACCGAAGAAACCCGCTGCGAAGAAGCAGCAGAAAAACGAAAAACGCTGCACAAGCGCAGCGGAAAAGGACGTGAAGACCGATGAATAATTTTGCAGAGGTGGAGGACATCAAAGCACTGTGGAGGAATTTAAGCACCGAGGAGGAGGCGAGAGCAGAGGCACTGCTTCCGGTGATCGCTTCTTCCCTGCGGATGGAAGCGGACAAGGTGGGAAAAGACCTGGACGAGATGATTCGGCAGAAACCGTATCTTGCGGATGTGGCAAAGTCGGTGACCGTGGATGTGGTGGCCAGAACGCTCATGACATCCACCAATCAGGAGCCCGTGTCTCAGTTTGCAGAATCGGCTATGGGCTATTCCATCTCCGGCACGTATTTGGTGCCCGGGGGTGGACTTTTCATTAAGAAGAGCGAACTGGCCAGATTGGGACTTCGGCGTCAGCAGATGAAAGGAATTGAGTTATGGGCAGAGGACTCCATGGAATAGATGTGATTCTGTACGAAAAAAACAGAATCGGCACGGACGAATTCAACCGTCCAATCTACGAAGAGCTGCCGGAGGTCGTTCCGGATGTGCTGGTGGGAGAACCAACGTCCACGGAGGTTCTGGACACGCTGAACATCACCGGGAAGAAGCTGGTGTACACACTGGCCATACCGAAAGGCGATACCCACGACTGGAAGGACCGCAAGGTGGAATTTTTCGGAAAGAAATTCCGGACATTCGGAGAACCGATTGAAGGAATTGAGGACATGATGCCGCTGAGATGGAACAAGAAAGTGCAGGTGGAACGGTATGAGTAGCGTGAAGATTAAGCTGAATACCTCCGGGGTTCGGGAACTGCTGAGAAGCAGTGAACTGCAGGAAGAATGCGTATCCTATGCGCAGCAGATTCAGACGACCGCCGGAGAACACTTTGCAGTGGAGAGCCGGAGCTATCCGGAAAGACGAGGTGCTGCCGTATACCCGGCAGACGATGAAGGTTATTACGACAACATGAAGAACAACACACTGGTGAAGGCAATGGGCGCCGCGAAAGGAAAATAATGATTGAGAAAACAGTGATTAAATACCTGAGCGAGAAACTGAAGCCGGTGCCGGTTCTGATGGAATATCCGGAGAAGATGGACAGCACTCCATACGTGGTGATGGAGAAAACCGGATCCGGAGAGTATAACTGCATCAAGTCGGCCACCATCGCTTTGCAGTCGGTGGAGGAATCCCTGCAGAAGGCAGCGGAACTGAATGAGACGGTGAAGGCGGCCATGGACGAATTGGCCGAACTCCGGGGAATCGGAGCCGTAAGCCTGAACAGCGATTATAATTTTACCGACAGCACCACGAAGCAGTATCGATATCAGGCGATATATAACATTACGTATTGCGAATAGGAAGGAGAGACAATATGGCGAACAATGTGAAGAACATTTCTACCGTTAAACCGAGCGTGCAGGGTGCCATCTGGATTGGCGGGGCAGAGGCAGCAGTGCCCACAACCGCAACCGGGGAGCTGACCGGATTCGAGTGTCTGGGCACCGTATCGGAAGACGGCGTGAAGAAGAAAATCTCAAGGGACTCTGAATCCATTAAGGATTGGGGCGGCAACACCGTGGCCACAATTCAGAAGGACTATGAAGCAACCTATGAATTCACGATGATTGAGATTCTGAACGAGAACGTGCTGAAAACGTATTACGGAGAAGATAACGTCACCGTAACCGGGAATAAAATTACCGTCAAGGGAAGTTCTGCCGAACTGCCGCAGAGACCGTGGGTAATCGATACCGTGCTGAACGACGGCAGAAAGTGCCGGGAAGTCATTCCGTGCGGAAAAATCTCGGATACCGGAGACATTGAGTACAAGCGAGACGAGGCCATGGGTTACGGAGTGACGGTGACCGCACTTCCGGATGCCGAGGGCAGACCGTTCTACATGTACTATGAATAAGGAGAATCAAGAGCATGATCAAAGAGACACTGAAAAACGGATTTGAAGTGGAAATCCCGGACGAGAATCTGGACGACTACGAGCTATTGGAAGATTTGGCCGCATTGGATGAAGGGGAAGAGAACACCGGAAAGATTGTGAGCGCCTACAAGAGATTGCTGGGCGCGGAACAGTACAAGGCGCTGAAAGAGCATATTCGGGGTGAGGCGGGCCGCGTGTCTGCCACCGCAATGCTGGAAACGCTGCAGGAAATCTTCGAGCTTCAGGACGGCGAATTAAAAAACTGATAACCCTCACCAGAGTGATCCGGGACGACGAAAGACTTCTGATCTGCGACTTGGCAGAAACATATGGAATCTTTGATTACAGGCAGTTGCCCCTTCGGGTGGTGGCTGCCTTATTCTCTGGATTGAGGGAAGAATCAAGATTAGGACAGAAAATGCATGGTGTCCGCGGGGACCGGAAGGATTTACTGCTGGCAGTAATCGCCGATGAAACCCGGGCGATTCATGCGGCGCTCATCGGAGCGGATTACCCGCAGTCAATCACTGCGGAATTGTTTGAGAATAGCACGAACAATCAGGCAGAGGGACACGGGAACACCGCAGTGTATGAGAGCAAGGAAGAATTTATGAAAGCACGATACGGAGGTGAGGACTAATGGGCACCACTCTGGCACAGGCTTATGTGCAGGTAATTCCGACCACCAAAGGAATTAAAGGTATGCTTGGGAAAGAGCTGGGGAACGAAGGTGACTCCGGAGGAAAAACAACCGGAATGAAATTCACCGGCGCTTTCAAGAAGGCAATTGCGGCGGCCGGCATCGGAACCGCACTGGCAAAGTCCATCAGCGAGGGCGCAAAGCTGGAGCAGTCCATCGGCGGCGTGGAAACGCTGTTCGGAAAGAAGGATGCCGAGACCGTGAAGCGGAACGCTCAGAACGCGTACAAAACCCTGCAGATATCTGCGAACGACTACATGGAACAGGCAACATCCTTTTCCGCAGCACTGCTCCAGTCACTGGACGGCGACACGAAGAAGGCAGCAGCTGCAGCGGATGTGGCAATCACGGACATGTCCGACAATGCCAACAAGATGGGCACCAGCATCATAGATATCCAGAACGCTTACCAGGGCTTCGCAAAGCAGAACTACACGATGCTGGACAATCTCAGACTGGGCTACGGGGGCACAAAAACAGAAATGGAGAGGCTGCTTTCGGACGCAGGCAAGCTCTCCGGGCAGAAGTACGACATCAGCAATCTGTCTGATGTGTACAGCGCAATCCATGTAATCCAGAAGGAAATGAAACTCACCGGAACATCGGCAGAGGAAGCAAAGACGACACTGTCCGGGTCCTTTAATGCCATGAAGGCAGCCGCAAGCAACTTCATGGGCAATATAGCCCTTGGGCAGAATGTGGGCGCATCCATGAAAGGACTGGTAACGACCACAACAACCTGGCTGTTCGGGAACTTAATTCCGGCAGTCGGGAACGTGTTCAAAGCACTGCCCAGTGCGATGGGCACATTCATCAGTCAGGGGGTCCCGCTGCTGATCAGCAGCATGCAGGGCTTGCTGAGCTCCATGGCGAACTCCATGAAAGGAAGCGGCGGAATCATTGAGAACGCATTTAAAGGAATGCTGGACCTGTCCGGCACAATTCGGGCAAGTGCGCCGAAACTGATTCATTCCGGAATGCAAATGCTGGTGAATCTGGCCAAAGGGATTGCTCAGGCAATGCCCACGATTGTTGCCACCGCCCCGAAGATTATCAGCAATATTGCCAACGTGATCAACGACAACGTGCCGATGGTGCTGGCAACAGCTGCCAAAATCATCTGGACACTGGCCAAAGGACTGGTGCAGGCAATTCCGACACTTATAGCCAACATTCCGGCGATTCTCAGCGCAATATGGGACGTGTGGAGTGCATTCGGCTGGGCAAACCTGGGAAAGGATGCAATCAAGAAAATCGGATCCGGGCTGAAATCCTTCGGCCAGACACTGGCACTGGAAGGAATGTATGCCATGGACGCGTTGAAAGCGGGAATCGTAAAGGGTGGAAGCGCAATCAAAGGCGCGGTGAAGGGCGCATTCTCGAAGGTGGGAAAGTTCATCACATCACCGTTCAAATCGGCCGCATCGGGCGTGAAGTCCATCGTGGCGAAAATCAAAAGTTCCGTGAACTTCAATAGCTTGGTCGGATCCGTGAAAGCGACATTCGGCAAAGTGAAGACGGCAATGCTGTCTCCGATAAAAGCAGCATCCGGAACCCTCAAGGGAATCATCGGGAAAATCAAAGGAATGTTCCCGTTCAACCTTGGGCGAATTCTGAACCTGAAGATTCCGCACATTTCCGTGAGCGGCGGAAAAGCGCCGTATGGAATCGGAGGAAAAGGGTCCCTGCCGTCCTTCGGCGTGAACTGGTACGCCAAAGGCGGTATCGTGGACGGAGCCACACTGATTGGTGCCGGGGAAGCGGGACCGGAAGGCATCGTTCCGCTGACACCGTTCTGGGATAGACTGGACAGCACACTGGCCGCAATGCAGAACATGAAGGGAAGCAGCGGCGGAAATGTGACACTGGTAATCAACCTGGACGGCCAGACAATCGCCCAGAGCACTGTCCGCTATATCAACAACCAGACGCTCATGTTCGGAACCAGTCCGCTGAACGTGTAAGGAGGAACACATGACAGAAACACAATTGTTTTTCTTAGCCGGCTCCGGCGTCAAAGAAATCCGAAAGGGTGGAACCGTGACCAGCTGGGGCTGGGGTTCCGCCGGAAGCTGGGCCAAACTAAAGGACCCGAAGAAATCCTCTTACAAGAAGGTAAAGTACAACAAGAAGAACAAATCGAAAGCCGGTAAAGTTTCCGGGTGGAAGCTTGGAAGCAACAATACCGTGTGCGGAACCGTAATGCCGAAATCCGCCGTAAGGCAGGTGGACGGTGTCGAAAGAACGGTGGATGTGCGTTATCGGGTAAGAGGGTACACCTTCTACAGCAAGAAGAAAAAAGTGAAAAAGAAAAGCGTGCAGTACAAGACGACGTACACCACGGCAAAACCCTACCAGTATCAGCTGCAGTACAAGGACAAGCCCAGCGTTGCCACCACGTATTCCACGTTCAAAGATACAGATGGAAAGTATTATGCGTATTTCTCCCCGGTATACTACGACGGAGACACGCAGGTAAGCAGCCCGAGCCGAATGAAGCATCCCACCTCGGTCAATGTGACCTATGGAGAGGTGCGGAAGAATCTGAACTCAACGGCGAACAATAACGAATCCCGAGACAACTCCGGAACCTACGTGTATACCAACGTGCGTTCCAACATCGTCACGCTGGAACTGGAGTGGGCGGGGCTCAACCCGGAAGAAGGCCAAGAGCTGCTGAACGTGCTGAATGCGACGAACACGTACACCGGAGTCAACGAAACCACGCTGAAAAACAATTACATCATTGCGCAGTATCTGGATCCACAGACCGGGAAGGCGAAGAACGGAACGTTCTATCCGTCCGACCGTAAAGTGGAGAAGTACCCGAACGGAATGTACAAAACCGTATCGGTGACGTTAACGGAAGTATAGACAACAATGGGAAAGGGACAGGATGAAATACAGAACAAAAGCAATTATCAACGGAGCAGAGCTCCCGGATGAGCAGAAAGAGAATGCATCATCAATTACAGGTGTCAGTGTAACCGGTTCCTGTGGCAACGGCTTCCAGATTGGAAGCACCGCATCCAGTATGCTGGAATTTACGGTAATTAAACCGTACAAGGAGAGTTTCGACGGAGACAAGGTAGATTTCTATGTGCTGCCGCTGGAAAGCGAGGAAGAAGAGTCTCGGACGGATACGCTGGAAGCAGAAGTCGGAGACCGGGAAGAAACCGAACACATCGAAGACACGGACGAAGAAAGCGACGTGGACACCGAAGAAACCGAAGATACGGATGAAGAGGAAGAGGATGTAACCGAGGAAGAGGAAGCAGAATCCGAAGCGGAAACGGACGCTCTGGAGCTGGACCTGTACGACATGATGAACGGGGAAGCTGCAGAGGATGGAGAAGTGGCCGAAGAGGAGACGATTCCGGAAGGAGACGGCTGGGATATACTCGGAACTTTCTATGTATTCAAACAGCAGAACAACAACGACGGCACGGTAACACTGCAGTGCTTCGACGGTTTTCAACTGATGAACGATCCATACATCCCGGCACAGAAAAATGGAACCTTTCAGCAGTTCTATAACGATATCCGGGCACAGTGTCAGGCGAAGGGAATCATCGTAGACGAAGAAACGTTTGAAGCCGAACTGAATCCGGTGCTGGAATGGAACCAGGAGTGTACGCTTCGGGAAGCCATCGGATATTTGGCCGGACTGCAAGGCGGGTTCGCCACCTTCGGCGACGACAACACACTGGGAATCAGTTACTTTGGATACAACGACGAAGTGCTTTTAACATCGGAACTGTTGTCCCGAACAACAACATCCGCCGGGGAAACCATGGTGGACGGTATAGTGTGTACCGTGAACCTGAAGCAAGACACCATCGAAGCCGGAGAAGGCGGCCAATCGCTGTATATGTATAATCCTTTTATGACGCAGGAATTGCTGGATAACATATTCAGTCAGTACCGCGGCATTCGTTATACAGGGGCAGTGCTGCAGGCACGGTGGGACCCGTCGCTGGTGCCGGGCGAGTTCGTCCGAATCATGACCGACGGCGAGTATATGAACTACGTGGCCATGAATAATGCCATGGCCAATTCCGCCGGGAAGACGGCAGAGGATATCCTGAACCTGAAGAAGGAAATCAATGCGGTGGGAAAATCCATGCTGGTATCCACCCAGAAGATTACATTCGGCGGGGAAGCGACGGTGGAAATTCGGTCCCATCTAATGACGGAAACCGAGAAGGCAAATGCGCCGCTGTCTCCCAGTGATGCCAAATTCAGAGTCGTTACTGCCGACCTGATCCGCACGAAGGAACTGATTGCCCAGAAGGCGGAAATCGAAGACCTGAAAGCGACCAATGCGCTTATCAAGAATCTTCAGGCAGAGGATGTAAAGATAATCGGGCGACTGGATGCAGCGGAAGGCAGCATAAAGGTCTTGGATACGAAAAAACTGTCTGCAGAGGATGCAGACCTGCGTTATGTGAACATCGATTTTTCGAAAATCGATAAAGCATGGCTGCAGGAGTTCTATGCACAGTCCGGAATCATCAAGGACCTGGTAATCGGCGATTCTACCGTAACCGGTCACCTGGTAGGCGTGACCATCAGCGGCGACCTGCTGGAAGGAAACACCGTGAAGGCGGATAAACTGGTGGTCAAAGGTGAGGATGGGCTTTACTACAAGCTGAACATCGAGGGCGGCTCAACGGTAACTCCGGAGCTCACCAAAGAAATGCTCCAAAGCGGTCTGGACGGAAGCAACATAATCGCCAACACAATTACCGCCGAAAAAATACAGGTAGACGACTTAATTGCGTTCGATGCAACCATCGGCGGATTCAACATTGCGTCGAATGCAATATACTCCGGAGTCAAAAGTTCCGTCGACAACACGACGAGGGGAATGTACCTCGGCGCGGACGGTCAGATGAACTTCGGCGATTCCAACAACTATATCAAATATCACAAAGATGAGAAGACCGGGAAGTATGCACTGGAAATCATGGCAGACCATATGATTTTCGGATCCACAGGAACCAATGTGCAGGATGCCATTGAGGACCTGAGAGACGAAATCACAACGCTGCTTCGAATTGAATCCTCCAGGGGAACGGTCTTCAAGAATGACCACGTGGAGACGGTGCTTTCCGTGGTGATCTACCACGGGAAAAAGCGAATCACCAACGCCGCCGAGCTGAGCGAAGCCTTCGGAAGCGGTGCATACCTGCAGTGGAAATGGCAGCGGCTGGACGATGACTCATTCGGAATCATCGCCTCTGCAGACCCGAGGTTCGGGAACGATGGTTTTACGTTCACGCTCAAACCGGAAGACGTGGACACGAAAGTTACTTTTATGTGCGAACTTATTGTTTAAGAGAAGGGAAAAAAGAAAATGGCTATTAAATCAGCAGATCAGATTACAATCGTTGACGTTACAGATGCGTATTCCGTGTTGCTTACATCGGAAGCGTATACCTTTGTCGGAAACACTGCCGGCGTTGCGGCGGGTGCCTCCTGCGAGACCGAAGCGGTAGCATATTGCGGCACTAATCAGTGTTCCGCCGTGAACGTGAGCGCAGCCAACATTACCTGCCCCACCGGAATCACCGCCACGGTAACCAACTCCGGAACAGCACGACCGAAAATCACATTCAAGACCACGGCAACCATTTCAACCGCCTGCGAGGCAACCATTCCGGTTGTGGTAGACGGCATCACCGTGAACAAGAAGTTCTCGTTCGCCGTGGCAAAGGCAGGCGTGCAGGGCGTGAAAGGTGACAAGGGCGAAAAGGGCGACCAGGGTGTCAAAGGTGAGCAGGGCATCCAGGGCGTGCAGGGTGCGAAGGGCGACAATGGAGCCGATGCCATTACACTGACAATCACATCCTCTAACGGCACCGTGTTCAAGAACAACGAAGGCTCCACCGTTCTCACCGCTCACGTGTTTGTCGGTGGAAAAGAACAGACCATTACCGATGCGGGCGTATGCGGAAACATTGGAACCGTCAGATGGTATAAGGGGTCTTCCACATCGGGGACAGCGGCCAAAACCATCACCGTCACCGCCGGAGAGGTGACCGATTCCATGGCGTACACTTGTCAGCTGGAGCAGTAGCAGAAAGGAGCTTATCATGGCAGTAAAAGGAAGTGCAACCGTCACGCTCTCACAATACCGGGATACCGAAAGCGTGACACGGTATTACAAGCTGCAATCGTCTTCCCTGGCGGCACCGGATAAGCCGGCCAACGTGAAACCGAACGAGACCCCGGCAGGCTGGGCAAAAGCTGAGCCTGCCTGCGACATCACCAAAACCCTGTACACGTGTGACGTGACCGTGTTCAGCGACAAGACGACATATGTGTCCGACGTCAGCAAATCCACATCCTACGAAGCGGCAAAAGAAGCGTGGAATAAGGCGAATAATGCGCAGGGAACTGCGAACGAAGTAAAGAAATACACGGATAACGCTCTGAACAACTACGGATATCAATACGCTGCCGAAATAGAGGTAGCAGGAGACTCGAATACATATTATCCCGTGATGATATATGGTCCAAGAGAACAGGACGTTATGCGGGAAATTCTTGTAAAGAGAAGTTATAATGATAAAGCTCCACAAGAATGGAACGGACATCCGACTGAATATGGCATTGGATGTACGTGTAAAATCAAGTGCAACTTCGGCGGGTGGGGCGGCGCAGAGTATGATTGGCGTATCCACGAACTTAATGAAATGTATGGACACGTATTTGGTGGGTGCAAAACCGACGACTCGGGAATGATGTTTTCCATTTTCCTGCGTGGTGGCGGTGCCAAATATTATCTGTATAGTGATATGGCAATGGATGGTGTATTTCCGTCTCGTTTTTATCCAGTGGCGACAGAGGGGCCGTCTATCTGGTATAACGGAGACATGGTTGCTTCTTGGCACAACAATAGACCATTTTACGCACCTCAGCCAAGAACTTACACAGATGCGGTTATCAAGGAGATTCATGACAAAACCTATATTCAAGTAGCAACTGATGCCTACGAGAATGCAGACAAAGCTCAGGACACTGCTGATAAAGCACAAAGTTCAGCTGATAAAGCTCAGAACACCGCCACCGAAGCCGCCAAAACAGCAGACAATTACATCAGCACCGATTCCACCGGCATTATGGTATCCGAAAACAAGGGTACCACCAAGGAAACCCCGAGCAATGCCACCAAGAACAACGTGCTGATTACAGAGAAGGATGTGCAGATTCGGAAGGGGAAGAAAGTCGTGGCTTCATACGGGGAAACCACTATAATCGGGTCAAAGGATGGAAATCATATGAGTATTTCACCTTACGAGGTTCAAATCAAAAGTGGAGGAGCAGAAATATTCAACATCCAAACCGTATGTGGGTCCTTAGTGAATGCATACAGAGCTGAGTTTGATGGACCAGCAGTAGCACAAAAAGTCCAAAACAGCGAAACATATACAATGGCTTGCCCACTTGGGGAAGAAGCAATTGAAGTGACTAAAGTTGCTATATTTAATAAGCATACAGGAGAGACCGACTACGATATTCACGTTGACAACAGTAAAAGTTGGATTCGCTACGAATTAAATACCGACAGCGTAACAATCACAATCGACGGCAGTAATGCAGAAGCAAAAACGGTCCCATGGGCTAATTACTACGTGATTATTATCAATTATGTGGCTCTTCACGAATTTTTGTGGGATAGTTTTTTGAAACTATCCCACACTTTTTAATTGGAATGCCCCGAGCGACCC
>CAKQWJ010000012.1 GCA_934278925.1 uncultured Clostridia bacterium
TAGCCCCCCTACCAGAATTTACTTTTGCAAAGCGGAAAGTTTTTGGCTGAACTGGAACTTACTTTTTCAATTCACCATTCTAATTAATTCGACTACGCTTTCACACGAAATCTCATATGCCTAGAATTTTGAAGGCGATTCACGCTTTTTGTCAGCAAACGGCGATTTAGCGTGAATGCAATTCGCCGATTTTTCGAAAATCTAATTTTAATCGCCGGATTATTTTTTCCTGTTCACGCTGAAAAAACATTTCCTTTCCAAAAGCGTGAACTTTTTTCATTCGTTTTTTTTGCGTACAAGCAATCATACAACGAAACTGGAACTAGCCGGAAATCCATTCACGCTAATCAGGGAAAATTGTCAAATTAGCGTGAATCCGCTCGGAAATTCTAGGAATATTTAATTCATTTTGTGAAAATAGCTCTAATTACCAGAACCACCTAACGGAGCACCCTGGTGGAATAACCTGCCGGATTCTCCCATCATTCCATTTCAACCCATAAAAGCATGCCTTTAATTCCTTACGCTTCCAGCGCTTCCAGAATCAGCTTTGGCAGCTTGCGGCACTTCGCTTCGGAAATGGAGGCGATGGATACCCGAACGCCCTTGGTGAACGGTACCACGAACACATCTGCTTCTTCCAGCTTCTTGCTTACCGCATCCGGGTCCTCACAAGGAACGGAGCAGAAGAATCCGCCGCGGAACGGAACCATCTTCAGTCCCACCTTTACCGCTTCTTCCTCGAAAGCGCGGCCTCTGCTGAGAAGCATGTTGCGGAAGCCGGCTCTCTCCTCGTCCACCTTGGCCAGGAGTTCCGGATCGTTGTAGATCTTTGCGATGACTTCCTGCGGTCCTCTTGGGCAGTTGGACCAGCTTGCCCGTGCGGAGAAGGACAGCACCCGAACGAACTCGTCCCGAACTTCTTCGGTCTTTGCCAGGCAAATGGTTGCTGCGCAGCGGCATCCGTAGAAGGTGAATGTCTTGGATGCGCTGTACGCCAGCATCGGCAGGATATTGCTGTTCAGCTCCTCCAGCTTCGGCAGGAAGGAACGAACTTCTTTCTCGTCACCGGCGAAATCGATGTAGGCCACATCCGCAACCAGTGCCACCTTCTTAGCCGGGTCGGTGCTGTTCAGCACGCGAATCACGCCGTCCCAGTCTTCGTCGGACAGGGAATATCCCGTCGGGTTGTTGGCCGGTGTGTTGATGATGATTACCAAGCGGTCCTGAATACGCAGCATTTTATTTACCTTGTATTCGAAGTCTTCTAGGTTGAAGTTTCCTTCTGCATCGAACATATCGAAGGTCTCTTCGTCCCGGCCCATTTCCATGGCGATGTTCTTGTACGTAGTCCAGTGCCAGTCATGGGTCAGGAACTTATCTCCCGGGCAGGAATAGTTGGCAATGGCATTTCTCAGGGAGCCGGTACCGCCCGGAGATGCCACAACGCCCACATAGCCCTTCGGCTGATAATCCCCCAGAGCTGCTTTTACGATGGCCTCCTTAAATGCCGGCGTTCCGGCAATCGGCGCATATTCCGCATACTCCGCCGGGGTGAGGGATTTTACCGCCTCGTCCACCGAGGAGAGCACGATCAGCTTGCCTTCGTCATCCAGCAGGGCGCCGATGGTGGCGTTGATTACGTTCTCCTTGCCCTTTGCGGCGATGGCCGCCTTCGCTCTTCCGCTGATTCCGAAGATCTTGTCCTCCTTCGGAACCGTTCTTCCGTTATACGCTGCAAAACTCGTGTCTGCCATTTTCTTTCTCCCTTCTCTTCTTCCGAATTTTACCCTTTTAATATTTTCACCCAGAGTACTGAATTTGGCTTCATACTCCGTCATAATATTGTCCTCGTTGTATTCGCAGTGATGCAGGTCCCGGGTCAGCTCGTGAATCTTCATGTCGTTGGCCAGAATCTCCTGAATGGTGAACTCAAAAAGCCCGGTGTTGTCGGTTTTGAACGTCACGATGCCGTCGTCCTTCAGAATCCGCTCGTACTGCACCAGCTTGGACCGATGGGTCAGGCGCTTCTTCGCACTGTAATTCTTCGGCAGCGGATCGCTGAAATTCAGGTAGATGCCGTCCACTTCCTCGTCCCGGAACCAGTCCGTGAGATCCACGATGAAATCCGGCACGAACACCACGTTGGTCAGCCCCTTCTCCCGAATCTTCTCCATGGCCCGAAGGAGCACGCTGCGGTTGCCTTCCACCGCGATGTAGAAATTCTCCGGATGCCGCTCCGCCATCTCCGAAATGAACTTGCCCTTTCCGCAGCCCACTTCCAGATACAGCCCGGTGCATCCCGCTTTCCGCACCCGTTCCTGCCAGTTTCCCTTGCACGCCTCCGGATGGTACACCAGAAACTCCTCATACTTTGCATACTTCTCTTCCAGATTTTTAACTTTTCTCTGTCTCACGCCGTTCTCTCTCTATTCTGTAATTTAAATTTTAATAAAAACAATAACATTTCTCTAAGGCAGCGGCATCCACCGGGACGCAATCACGATTCCCAGAAAGACCGCCAGCAAAACTCCGGCCACCCCATCTCTTCGGCTAAAAACAATTTCCTTCATGCGGGTGCGTCCGACACCGCCGTGGTAGCAGCGAGCCTCCATGGCCAGCGCCAAATCCTGCGCAATCCGAAAGGATCCCACGAACAGGGGAATCAGAATCGGAATCATGTTCTTCACCCGCTGAATCAGGCTGCCGGATTCGAAATCGGCACCCCGGGCCTGCTGGGCCTTCATGATTTTGTCCGTCTCCTCCAGAAGTGTGGGAATAAAACGCAGTGCGATGCTCATCATCAGCGCAATCTCGTGGCTGGGCAGCCCCAATCGGTTGAAGGGCTTCAGCAGCTTCTCCAAGCCGTCGGTAAGCTCCATGGGTTTGGTGGTCAGGGTCAGCATGGAGGTGCCGATGATCAGAAGGATCAGCCGCAGCGCCATAAAGCAGGACCGATACAGGCCCTCATAGGTGATGGTGAGGAATTTCCAGTGCCACAGCACCGTTCCGTCGAACATGAACAGGTTCAGCACAAAGGTCAGCAGGATGATAAAGACCACCGCCTTCAAGCCCTTGAAAATAAACCGCACCGGTACCCTCGAGATGCCGATGAGAATCCCCAGCGCCAGAATCACCAGGCCGAATCCCGCAAAGGAATTCACCAGGAAAATTTCTATAATATACAGCAGGGTCCCCAGAATTTTCGTTCGGGCATCCAGCCGGTGCACCACCGACTGCTCCGGATAATATTGTCCTAACGTGATATCCCGAATCATTTCTTCCCGCTTTCCAGATACCGGCAGATTTCCTTTGCCGCATCTTCAATACTCAGCGGCGCCGCATCGATTCCCGGCAGCCGCTCCTTTAACCGTTCCATAAATTCCATAGCCGGGGGCTGTCCCAGTCCCATTTCCCGAAGCTGTTCCCCCCGGGCGAATACCTCTGCCGGCGATCCGTTCATCACCAGCCGGCCGCGGTTCATCACCAGCACCCGGTCCGCCAGCTCCGCAATATCTCCCATGTTGTGGGAAACCAACAGAATGGTCATCTTCTCCTGCCGATGGATTCTCCGAATCAGATCCAGAACATCCCGATGGGCGGAAGGATCCAACCCGGCCGTGGGTTCGTCCAGAATCAGGATTTCCGGCTTCATGGCCAGAACTCCGGCAATGGCCACCCGCCGCTTCTGTCCCCCGGACAGTTCAAAAGGCGACCGCTCCTTTACTTCTTCGTAATCCAGTCCCGTCAGGCGAATGGAGTCCTTCACCACCCGGTCCAGTTCCTCGCCGGACATGCCCACCTGCTTCGGGCCGAAGGCCACGTCCTTGGCCACCGTTTCCTCGAACAGCTGGTATTCCGGATACTGAAACACCAATCCCACCTTCCGGCGCACTTCTGTCATCTTGACAGACGGATCGGTGATGCACACCTCCCCCACCGTGATTTTACCGGAGTCCGGACGGAGCAGCCCGTTCAGCTGCTGCACCAAAGTGGATTTCCCGGAGCCGGTGTGACCGATGATTGCCGCGAATTCCCCCGGTTCCAGCCGGAAGGACACGTCCTCCAACGCCCTCGTCTCGTTGGGCATTCCTTTCGAATATGTATATGTAAGATTCTCTACTGTAATTGACATATGGCCTCAATCAATTCCTCTTCGGTCTGCACCGAAGCGTCCACCGGCAATCCCAGCCGGACCAATTCTTCCCGCAACGCAATGATTACCGGCATTTCCAATCCGGCCCGCTGAATTCTCTCTCGATCTGCAAAAAAATCTCTCGGCGGCATATCGTCGGTAATCCGGCCGTCCTTCATGACGATCAGCCGGTCCGCCTGCATCGCCTCTTCCATAAAATGAGTGATGAGGATTACCGTGATTCCCGCTTCGTGCAGTTGATGAATGATGTCCATCACCTGATGGCGCCCTTTGGGATCCAACATAGCGGTGGGTTCATCGAACACGATGCACTTCGGCCGCATGGCGATGGCTCCCGCAATAGCGATCCGCTGCTTCTGTCCGCCGGACAGCATATGAGGCGCTTTCAGCCGCTGCTCGTACATGCCTACCGCTTGAAGGGCTTCGTCCACCCGTCGGCGAATTTCCGCCGGGTCCACCCCCAAATTCTCCGGACCGAAGGCCACATCGTCCTCAACTACGGAAGACACAATCTGATTGTCCGGATTCTGAAATACCATTCCCACGGTACTTCGAATATCCCAGATTCGATCGTCCTCCCGGGTGTTCATTCCTTCAATCCATACCTCTCCCTCGGTGGGAAGGAGCAGGCCGTTTAAATGCTTCGCCAAGGTGGACTTCCCGGAGCCGTTCATCCCCAGAACTGCCACGAATTCACCGGGATTCACCTCAAAATCCACCCCGTCGATGGCGCGAAAGGACGTCGCCGTTCCTTCCGGGGATACTTTTCGATATTCAAATGTCAGGTTCTCCACCCGGATAATCGGTTCCATATTTCCTCCTCGCATTAACCGGCTCATTATATCACAGATAATCCGGTATGTTCAAGAAAGCCGTGGATTCCCGACTTCCTTCGCACAACAAAGAGCCGGAGCAAGCTCCGACTCTCCGACTCTAGATCAAACGACCTTTTTGTTTGCGGGAATCCCCTTTCCCGACTATCGATTCTATATTATCCCCTTTTACGACTCGATGGTAATATTATAATCATCCCATGATGGGATGTCAATAAATCTTTTGTACTAAATTACAAACTTTTACCACATTTTTGATTGTTTTTATGAATGTATAATTGGGGAAATCCTCGGTTTCGATACTACTTTCCCCAGTGGAGAATGCGCTGCCACAGGTTTTTCTGCGGTGCCTTCTTTTCACCGCCGTCTTCTGCCTTGCGCCGGGATTCCTCTGCCAGCTTCATCTGCTCCTCCTGGCTGTTCACACTGCCCTCGCCGGTCACCGGCTCGTACTTCCGCTCCGGCAGCAGCTTCATGGCCTTCGTATTGTCGGACCACTGAAGATGGATGACTTTCCATATTTTTGCCCGAACGTCCGGATCCAGAATCGGACATCCCACTTCCACTCTTCGGCGCGTGTTTCGTGTCATAAAATCCGCCGAGGCGATGTACATCTTCTCCGTCGAGCCCTTGCCAAAAACATAAATCCGTGAATGCTCCAGATACCGGCCCACGATGCTTCGAACCTCAATGTTCTCCGTCTCTCCCGGAATGCCCGGAACCAAACAGCAGATGCCGCGTACCATCATGTGAATCTTCACGCCGGCGCAGGACGCATCCCGCAGCTTCTCGATGATGCGGCGATCCGTCAGGGAATTCAGCTTGAAGAACAGGTATCCTTCCGGCCCTTTCTGCATCTCCCGCTCGATTCCCGCGATGACTTTGTCCTGCAGCTCCAGCGGTGCCACCAGCAGGTGGTCGTATCTGCCCTCCAGATTTCCGATTCCCATGTTCCGGAAAAACAAAGCCGCGTCCTCCCCGATTCCCGGGTCTGCCGTCATCAGGGAGAAATCCGTGTACAGCTTGGAGGTGGTTTCGTTGTAATTGCCGGTGCCGATCTGGGTGTACCGGCGAAGGGTTCCCCGCTCATTTCGGGTGATCAGGCACAGCTTGGAGTGCACCTTGAAGTTGGCCATTCCGTACATGATGGTGCAGCCGGATTTTTCAAACTCCCTGGACCAATCGATGTTGTTCTGTTCATCGAAACGGGCGCGGAGCTCAATCAGCACCGTGACCTTCTTGCCGTTTTCCGCCGCCCGGCACAGGTACTTCACCAACTTGCTTTTGCCCGCCAAGCGATAAATGGTAATCTGGATGGAACGGACATCCGGATCCGATGCCGCCTCTTCCAGCAGGCGCAGGAACGGCTTCATGCTTTCGTACGGATAGGACAGCAGGCGGTCCTGCTTGCGAATCTGATCGAACATGGATTCTTTTCCTGCCAGTTCTCCCGGAGTTTTCGGCGTGTACGGTTCAAAGAGCATCTCCTTCTTCTGCTCCGGATTCAGCTTGTTCTCCAGGCCGTAAGCGTACTTCATCTGCAGCGGGCCGCTGGTGTAGAAAATCTGGCTGTCGCTGAGGAGCAGGCGGCTCTGCAGGAACTTCAGCATTTTGGCACTCGGATGATCGGTCATCTCCAGGCGAAGTGGGGCCAGGCGGCGACGATCCTTCAGCAACTTCTGCATAAACTTTCTGAAGTCCTCGTTTTTCTCGCAGTCCTCATCTTCCGCGTGAATATCCGCATTTCGGGTGATGCAAACCTGAATCTTTTCTTCCACCGTGTAGGTGTCAAAGACCACATCCGCCAATTCCAGAAGCAGGTCTTCCATGCCGATGTAGCGAACGCCCGGACCCGGCAGGTACAGAATTTGCGGCAGGTCTACCGGCACCGGCAGGAAGGCAAAGTATTCCTCGCCTTTCTTTTTCCGCAGGCGTACGCAGATTTCAACGCCCTTGTTGCTGAGGTGCGGGAACGGATGCTGAGGATCTACCAACATCGGGGACAGCATTGGCAGGATGGAATTGCTGAAATAGTTTTCCACGTATTCCTGCTCGGAGGCGGTCATCTCATTGTACTTTAACCGAAAAACGCCTTTGATTCGGAATTCCTTTTCCAGCTCCTGATAAATGGCATCCCGCTGTGCGTACAGACCGCGCACCTGCTCATAGATTTTCTCCAGCTGTTCTTCTGCGGTCTCTCCGGTCTTGTCATCGGTGTATTTCTTTCCCAGCGGCAGCATGTCGATCAGGCTGCCCACCCGGACCATGAAGAATTCGTCCAGGTTGGACGTGAAAATCGAAAGGAAACGAAGACGTTCCAGCAGCGGATTTCCGGGATCCTTTGCCTGGCGCATGCAGCGCTCATTGAACTGAAGCCAGGAGAGTTCCCGGTTCTGCATGTATCTTCCGCTCTCGTGATTTTCCTGTGTGCAACTTAACATTTTGTCCTATCCCCCTATTTTTCTGCTTTGCTCTCATCCGGTTTTTTGTTTTCATCTCCTGCTCCGGCCGCTTCCCGTTTTTTCAGAATTTCTTCCGTCAGAAAGCCTTCCCGGACGCCGTATTCCACCGTTACGATTTCTTTTACCCCGAATACATCGGCTGCCGCGTTCAAAGCAGCCATGCCCGGGAGCAATGTGTGAATTCGTTCCGGTGCGGACCGAAGAATCAGATCCGAGAACTGTGCCGGATTATCTTTGTAGAATTCCAACATCTTCTGCAAATACTTCCGTCCGTACTTTCCTTCGTGTACGGCTTCCGGATATTTCCGCTGAAGCACTTTCATAAAAGCTCGGCCGGCGCCGCCCTCGACGCAGAGCGGCAGATGATAGCTGCGCTTCGGCAGCCGGATTTTCTCGAAATGCTTCCGCATGATGCGGTCGATTTCCTTTAATTCTTTCGGCTCCGGAATGATTTCTTTTACGTATTTCCGGTACAGGTTCAGGGATCCCCACGGGATGGATGTGGATACCAGCGCTTCGTCGTTTCGGAAGGCCACTACCTCGCTGCTACCGCCACCCACATCGATCATAATGCCCTCGTCCATGGAAATCTGCCGGCGCAGCCCGGCAAAACCGTAGCTCGCTTCCTGCTGCCCACTGAGCACCTTCACCGGGAAACCGGTTTCCTTCTCTATCTCCACCAGAACCTCTTCCGTGTTGATGATGTTCCGAAGGGGCGCCGTGGCGAACACGCCGATTTCATCCAGGCTGAACTGGTCGGTCACCGTCTTCAGTTCCATCAGCGATTCCACTGCCACCTGAACGCCTCTCTTGCGCATTTCATGGTCCTTGTTGATGTACCCGGCCAGACCGGCGGTAATCTTCTTGTTCAGCACCCGGCGAATGGATGTTCCGTCGTAATCGAATACCACCAGCCGAATCGTATTTGATCCAATATCTATAACTCCGTACATAGTTCTCTCTCCTTTTATATAAAAAGGATACGCCCGCAATGTAATATCCACTATCAAATAAATGTAAAGAACAGGTAAAACGAGGAAAAGACGCCGGATGAATTCCTCATCCGGCGTCTTTTTCATTTCTTTTCATTTGCAAAACCTGGATTCTGCCGATTTGTAAATATTTCTTTACCGGCCTCTACCCCGGCAAAATACTTACTTCATCTTCGGATTCTCTCTATCCCAGAATCTTATCCAGCTCTCTTCTCTGGGTTAAACCCACTTCTTTGTAAGTCACTTCTCCGCCCTTTACGATCATCAGGGTCGGGATGCTCATTACTCCGTACTCAATTGCCAGATCCCGCTGTTCATCGATGTTAATCTTGCACACCTTTACATCGTCACGATCATTGGCCAGTTCCTCCAGAACCGGTCCCTGCATCTTGCACGGTCCGCACCAGTCAGCATAGAAATCAACCAAAACTGTTTTATCTGACTGAAGCACCTCCTGTGCGAAATTTTCCTTTGTAAGATTCAAAATAGCCATATAACTAACCTCCTTGTGGTCACTATTATCGAAATTATACCTTAATTCCGGATAAAGTTCAAGGTGTCTACCCGCATATTTAATGAGACAACATAATCAGGTGGGGACGCATATGCAAAAACCCATTAGACGCGACATGCACATCTAATGGGTTCTGTTTCTTAATCCCGAAAAATCGGAGCGCGTGTCCTCAGACCTTATGCCTGTGGAGCTTCAGCTGCTTCCTTCGCTGCTTTTGCTGCTGCGACCTTTGCTGCCTTCTCGGCTGCTTCCTTTTCGTTCATTTTGATTGCTACCTTTGCATGCTTCAGGCTGAAGCTGTTGATTGCGCCGGTTGGGCACACTCTCATGCACATACCGCAGTTCTTGCACTTCTCCGGATCGATGCTTGCCAGATTGTCCTCTACGGTGATGGCATCAAACTTGCAAACCTTCGCACACTTGCCGCATCCGATACATCCGTTGGAGCAGTTCTTTCTGGTAAGAGCACCCTTGTCCTTGGAGGAGCAGAGTACGTTAACCTGCTGCTTTTCCGGTACCAGATGGATGATGTGCTGCGGGCATTCCTTTGCGCACTTGCCGCAAGCAACGCAGTTGTCTCTGTTCACGATGGCAACTCCGTCGATTACGCCGATTGCGTTGAAATCACATGCTGCCGCACAGTCTCCCAGTCCGATACAACCGAACTGACACTGTCCGTTTCCGCTGAAATAGGTCTTTGCAGCCTTACAGGACATCAGGCCCTGATACTCTGCAATCTTTCCGGTTGCGCCGCAGGAACCGTTACAAGTTACTCTTGCGACCTGCTTCTCGCCGGCAGATGCATTTCTGCCCAGCAGTTCTGCAATCTGCTCTGCACATGCAGCTCCGCCAACGGAACATGCGGAACAGCTCTGATTCTCGTCTGTAACTACTGCATTTGCGTAGTCATCACAACCTGCGAATCCGCATCCGCCGCAGTTCGCACCCGGAAGAATCGCTCTAACCTGTGTGACACGCTCATCTACTTTTACGTAGAATGCTTTGGATGCAATGGTCAGAAGAAGTGCTGCGATGAAACCGGCAACTACAACAATAACGACTGGTGTTAAAATTGCACTACTCATTCTGCCGCCCCCTTACTGGAATAATCCCGAGAAGCCCATGAAGGACAGGGACAGGATGGTTGCACTTACGAGAACCATCGGCACACCCTTGAAAGCAGCCGGTACGCCGCTCTCATCCCAGAGCTTTTCTTCACGTACACCTGCGAACAGGACCATGGCTAATCCATAACCAACGCCTGCACCCAGTGCGTATACGATAGACTGAATAAACGTATAATCATAGTTGATTGCATTGATGGTCGCACCCAGGATCGCACAGTTGGTGGTGATCAGAGGAAGGAAGATACCCAGCGCTTTTTGAAGTGCCGGCATGAACTTCTTCATGAACATCTCTACGAACTGTACCAGAGCTGCGATGACCAGAATGAATACAACTGTCTGCAGATATCCGATATCGAACTTGTTCAGTACCTGCTGAATCGGCCATGTTACCAGCTCAGCAAGAACCATTACGAAGATAACGGCGCCACTCATACCTACGGCAGAATCCATCTTGTTGGATACACCCAGGAACGAGCAGATACCCAGGAACTGAGACAACAGGAAGTTGTTGACCAGTACGATCGACATAAAGATAATAATCAGATTAACCATTATGCTTCAGCTCCTTTCTGGACAGGGGCCGCTGCTGCGACTTCGTCCTTTACTTCTGCCAAGTTGCAGGAATTGTACATCGGGCAACCGCCGCAGCTGAAGGACTGTTTCTTCAGTGCTTTGCCCTTTGTAACCAGGTTCAGCATTGCAATCAGGAATCCGTATACGAAGAATCCGCCCGGAGCCAGATTGAAGAATCCGATTGGTGTGAACCAGGAACCGAATACGGTGTATCCCAGGAGAGTTCCGGCACCCAGAAGTTCTCTGATGGCGCCCATCAGGCCCAGTGTCAGAGTGAATCCAAGACCCATTCCAACGCCGTCCAGTGCGGAATCGATTACGGTGTTCTTGTTTGCGAACGCTTCCGCTCTTCCCAGGATGATACAGTTAACTACGATCAGCGGCAAGAACAGTCCCAGAGAATCGTACAGGGCCGGTACATATGCCTGGAGAACGAACTGTACCAATGTTACGAATCCGGCGATAACTACGATGTAGCAAGGGATTCTTACCTTATCCGGAATGATTTTCCGAAGAAGGGAAATTACGATGTTCGAGCAGATCAGTACTGCTGTTGCGGAGAGACCCATTCCCAGACCATTGGACAGGGAAGAAGATGTTGCCAGCGTCGGGCAGGTACCGATCAGAAGTACCAGTACCGGGTTCTCCTTAATAATTCCATTTGTCAATATGGAAAGTTTGCTCTTTTTTGCCATTACTGAACACCTCCCATACTCTTATACTGTTCCAGAGCTGCATATACAGCCTTGTGGATTGCACCGGAAGATACGGACGCACCGGTTACGTATTTTACCGTGTTGTCGCTCTTAATATTCTCACTGCCCAGTGCTTTCAGTTTCTTATACTGACCCAGGTGCTCCGGAGTCTGTGCTTTCGTACCTACACCGGCGGTATCTGCGTGGCTGGTGATCTTCACGTTGGTGATTGCACCGTCTTTGTCGATACCGATCATTGCGGTCAGCATGCCGCCGTAGGAGTTGGACATAGCGGTTACCACCATGCCGGATCCGTTGGTTGCATCGAATACTTCTGTTACATATACCTTCTTTGCTTCCAGAACGTACATGTCGCCGTTATACTGCTTGAATTCGCCCTTTGCGGAAGGCAGAAGCTCATTTCTGGCTTCGTTTGCAGCCTTCAGGGAGTTTTCATCGATAACCGGCTTGGTTACACCATATGTAAATGCAAGTGCCAGTGTAACCACGAAGCAGATGCATACCAGTACGAGGATCGGTTTAACGAATTCCTGGAATGTGTTTGTCTTATTTTCCACTGTTCGCACCTCCTGCACAATAACGCTTGAAGCTCCATCTGTTGATCAGCGGTGTGCAGATGTTCATCAGCAGGATGGAGAAGGATACGCCTTCCGGATAGCTTCCGAAGAGACGGATTACCATCGTGATGATTCCGCAGCCGATACCGAACATAATCTGTCCGGAAGGGAGCTTTGGAGTTGTAACATAGTCCGTTGCCATGAAGATTGCACCCAGCATAACACCACCGGCCAGAATATGGAATACAGCCATGTGGAAGGACTTGGTGTAGATCAGAGCAATGACGAATACGGTTCCGATGAATGCGCACGGAATGATTGGAGAAATGACTTTCTTCCAGATCAGATATACACCGCCGATGAGCAGTGCCAGTGCGCTCACTTCACCGACAGAACCGCCGATGAAGCCCAGGAACATATCCATGTTGGACGGCAGCTTTGCACCTGCGCCGCCCTCTGCCAGGATTCCCAGCGGAGTCGCACCGGTGGTCGCATCTGTTGTCTCCGCCATTCTTGGCAGCGGCCATGTGGACATGTTTGCCGCGAAGGAGATGAACAGGAAAATTCTTGCTGTAATGGCCGGGTTAACGAAGTTCTTTCCGATTCCGCCGTAGAGCTGCTTAACAACTACAACGGCAACGAAACAACCGATTACAGCCATCCACAGCGGGAAGTTTGCCGGCACGTTGTACGCGATCAGAAGACCGGTAACAGCCGCACTCAGGTCGCCTACCGTCTGTGGCTTCTTTGCAAGATAATTGTAGAGCCATTCGAATCCAACACTGGCGATGATGCATACTGCGCAGAGCAGGATGACTCTTGCTCCGAACACGTATACTCCCGCAACAAAGGCCGGTGCCAGTGCAAGCAGAACGGATCCCATCAGTTTCGTCGTATCCGCATCCGTAACGATATGCGGCGCATTGGACACGATCAGGTTAGAGTGAAATTTCTGTTTTTCCATTACTTACTTGTCGCCTCCTTTACCATACCCTTTGCCAGTGTATTCATGAAGCTGAGAGGTCTTCTTGCCGGGCAGATGTAGGAGCAGCTTCCGCAGCCCATGCACTGCATAACGTTGAACTTCTGAAGTCTCTCCACGTCTTTTCTATTATATGCCTCCGCAAAAATAACCGGCATCAGCTTGAACGGACATGCACTGATACAACGTCCGCAGTTGATGCAGCCGGTCTCAACCTTTACTTCTGCAACTTCCTTACCGAATGCCAGCAGGGATCCGGTATTCTTCATGGTAACGTTCTCGTCCGAGTTGGTCGCACGACCCATCATCGGTCCGCCCATTACGATCTTCTTCGGCTCTTTCTTGTATCCGCCGCAGAATTCCATTACATCCGCAATCTGAGTACCGATTGGAACAAATACGTTCTTCGGTTCTGCTACCGCATCCCCGTCTACGGTAATTCTTCTGCGAACGATTGGCATTCCGGTCTTGAAGAACTCTGCAATGATTGCGATGGTGGATACGTTGTCCAGAATTACGCCCAGCTGTGCCGGGAGAACTCCTGCATCCATAACCTTACCGGTCGCTTCATACACCAGAACACGCTCAGCACCCTTCGGATATCTGGACTGAAGTGCAAGCACCTCAATGTCATCAAATCCGTTCTGCTGAATCAGATTGTTCATGTTCTCAATCGCTTCCGGCTTGTTCTCTTCGATTCCGATAATACCCTTCTTCAGATCCAGGTATTTCATGATCAGTTTCATTCCGTCCAGAACATCCTGACCCTGCTCAACCATCATACGATTATCCCCGGTGATGTACGGTTCACATTCTGCTGCGTTTACAACCAGAACGTCACACTCATCCAGGTTCTTCGGATTCAGTTTGATATGTGTTGGGAACGAAGCCCCTCCGAGACCAACGACGCCGCTGTCTCTTACTGCTTTAACGAATTCTGCATGATTCGTAACGTGCGGAATCTGAACTTCCTCGCTCACTTCCTGTTTCTTGTCTGTCTCGATTACAATCAGAGTTTCCATTCCGCCCATGCCTCCACGGGACTGAACGATATCCGTAACCGTTCCGGAAACACTGGAGTGTACCGGCGCGCTGACAAAAGCATCGGTGTCACCGATTCTCTGTCCGACTTTTACGTGGTCACCCTTTGCAACGAGAGGTTTACAAGGAGCACCGATGCTCTGCGACATGCAGATTTTTACAACATCCGGAACCGGCATAACCACGGTCTCGAGATTCGAGGTGTTCTTGTGGTGCGGTACCAGAATGCTAGGTAAGTGTTTACCTTGGCTCATCCTTAAGCAACCTTCCTTTCCTACAAAATGTAATAACAATATTCACTGAACTATTATACACTACTCTTTCACAAAAATCACTTGAAATTTCACGGAAAACACACTTTTGTATGTTTAGTTTCTGTCACACTTTTCAAGATTTTTCTTCATTTTCTCCCCTAAAAGCAGCTTTTCGCCCGCTTACACTTCCGGCGCGACGCACACATATCCGGTTTCATCCACACCGATCATCGTTTCGTTCCGGCGCACCCGCTCCTGCAGGTATTGAACCGCTTCTTTTGTCAGAATTTCACCGGGGCAGGCCAGCGGAATCCCCGGCGGATACGGAATCAGGGAATCGTACAGACGGCGGCCGGCCGCCTCCGCCAGCGGAATTCGTTCTTTTATTGACGGAATCGGGCCTTGCTCCAGATTAAATACAAGAATGTCTTCGCTGCGTCCCGCCTCGTTTTCCGTAATTCCGTACTTTCCGCTGATGTGCTGCAGGGCTTCCAGCAGTTTTTCGTAATCCCGGCGCTCGTTGCCCAGCCCGGTCATCAGCATAGCATAATCCCCGTGGATCATTTCCACCCAGATATTCTGCTCCTGCAGCTCCGCCGCCAGGCGTTCCCCACCGAAACCGTAGGGCTTCATGTTCAGGTTGATTTTGCTCCGGTCCAGCTCCCGGTTCTCGATTACCGAAAGGCCGGTAACAGACCTATAATTCTCGTAGAAATACTGCAGGTCGGACTGCCACGCCTGAAAAAGCTCCCGGCCGTGACGCAGGATTTTCTCGTTCACATCCAGGCTTCCCATCAGAATGTAGGAGGGGCTGGTGGTCTGGAGCATCCGCACCATCTCCGAAATCCGGGAAATGTCCACCCGGTCGCTGCACACGTTGAGGATGGCGGTCCCCGTAAAGGACATCAGGGTTTTGTGCGTGCTGTTCACCACCAGATCCGCCCGCAGGTTTTCCGCCGCCCTCTTTTTCCGAGCACCCTCATCAAAAAATTTCAAATGGGCACCGTGGGCCTGATCCACGATCAGCACCTTTCCCGCCGCGTGGGCCTCCAGGGCGATATCCTCAATTTCCGAAAGCACGCCGTAATAATTGGGACTGGTCACCAGCACTGCCGACGCATCCGGATGCTCCCGCAGCGCCGCCGCCACATCTCGCGGGGAAATCGCCCCCTGCAGCCCGGTCTTCTCATCCGTCAGAGGCTTTACGTACACCGGCTCAATGCCCCCCAAGCGAAGGGCCGAGAACACCGATTTGTGGGAGTTCCTCCCCATAATCAGCTTGCCGCCCCGCGGCACCGTTGCCAGAACAGATGCAATCAGTCCGGTACTGCTCCCGTTCACAAGCAGTTCCGTATGCCGCGCACCGTACAGCTCCGCATAATTCTCCATCACCCGGCGAATCACCGACTCCGGCTGGGTCAGCGCATCCGCCCCCGGAATCTCCGTGATGTCGCTACCCATGATGTTCTTCAGAAAATCGCCGTAGCCCAGCTCCTTGTACAGCCGGCTCCTACCCTTGTGCCCCGGCATATGGAAGGATATGGGATCTTGGCGCTTGTGTTCCACCAGAAAATCCGTCACCGTTCTTCTGTTCATTTTCCGTCCCTCGTTCTTTCGTTCTCCTAAAAATAAAATCAAAAGGCCCCGGACCTCCGACCAGTCGGAATATCCGGGGTGACTTCAGTTGTTTTTATCGAATTACGTCGGTTCCCACGTACGGGCGCAGCACCTCCGGCACGATGACCGAGCCGTCTTCCTGCTGGTAATTCTCCAGGATGGCCGCAACGGTTCTGCCCACTGCCAGTCCGGAGCCGTTCAGGGTATGGACGAATTCCGGCTTGGTATCCCGGTCTCTCTTGAACCGGATGTCCGCTCTCCGTGCCTGATAATCCTCGAAGTTGCTGCAGCTGGAAATCTCAACATATCTTCCGTAGCTTGGCATCCACACTTCGATATCGTAGGTCATTGCGGAGGAGAATCCCAGATCTCCGGCGGACAGGCGTACCACGTGGTACGGAATCTTCAGCTGCTTCAGCACTTCTTCCGCATCCAAGGTCAGCTTCTCCAGCTCATCGTAGGAAGTCTCCGGCGCAACCAGCTTTACCATTTCCACCTTGTTGAACTGGTGCTGACGAATCAGGCCGCGGGTATCTCTTCCGGCGGAACCCGCTTCCTTACGGAAGCATGGGGTATATGCCGTGTAGTATACCGGCAATTCGTCGCCGCTGAGGATTTCACCGGCTCGCAGATTGGTTACCGGAACCTCTGCGGTCGGAATCAGGTATTCATCCACGCCTTCCAGGTGATACATATCGTCCACGAACTTCGGCAGCTGACCGGTTCCGGTCATTGCCGCAGCATTTACCATGAACGGCGGGAGGATTTCGATATATCCCTGTTCCTCGGTGTGCAGGTTCAGCATGAAGTTGATCAATGCTCGCTCCAGCCGAGCACCCAGGCCTTTGTATACCGTGAATCTGGCACCGGAAAGCTTCGACGCCCGGTCGAAGTCCAGGATGTCCAGGTTCTCACCGATGTCCCAGTGTGCTTTTGGCTCGAAGGAAAACTCGGTCGGTTCGCCCCACTTCCGAATCTCCACGTTATCGGAATCGTCGACGCCGTCCGGAACTTCCTTGTTCGGTGTGTTCGGCACACCCAGAAGGGCGTTGTGGAGGTTCTCCTCCGCCTCGCTGACCTTGCCGTCCAGTTCTTTGATGCGCTGGCTGAGCTCTTTCAGCTCCTTGAAGAGAGCGGTGGTATCCTCTCCGGCCTTCTTCAGCTTCGGAACTTCCCGGGAAGCGGTGTTCTGTCTGTTCTTCAGCTGCTCCACTTCCGCCAGCAGTTCTCTTCTCTCGGTGTCGTACTTCCGTACGTCTTCCATGCCGAAATCGCCTTTGCCGCGTCTTTCTACATCTTTTTTCACTTCATCGAAGTTCTGTCTGATTCGTTTAACGTCTAGCATTTTATCATCCTTCTTCTTTCTGATACAGAATTAATTATTTGTGATTAGAATAGATTCTTCTGGTAATCATTATACAGGTCGCGGAGCTCTTCCGTCAAATGCTGAATTTCCAATTCCAGGTCGGAAGCCAGCTGGAAATTCTCGTCGTCCAGTGCCTGCTTTGCCTGGGACAGGATGGATTTCTTTCCGATATAGTCCTTTCCGAGGCGGTGTCTCAGGTCGTTGACCTGTCTCCAGTTCATGATATCGTAATCCGTTGCGCTGTTCTCGGTGTGCGCCTTCACGCACTGACGAACGAAATTCATGGTGTTCGGAATCAGCCGGTCGTGGAATTCCGTGCTCCACTTCAGGGTCATCTGGTCCCGATAGGAACGGATAATCAGAGCGATGGTATCGTCTCCTCCGGTAATCTTTACCAGATCGTCTCGGCGCTCATCAAAGGCTCTGAAGTTCTCCCATACCGTTGCCGGCGCTTTGCCGAAGAGCTGCGCTCTCTCTTCTTCCGTATAATATGTGAATACGTTTTCTTCGGAACGATACCGACGATCCTTTTCCAGGTAGACGTCCTCTTCTCCCGCCTTCTTGGAAATGGCCTTCTCCAGCTCCTGCGGGGTCCGCTTGTTCTCCAGAACCGAGCGAATTCCATCCAGCATCAGCATGTAAGCGGAGCCGATAATCAGATAGGTGTTGGAATGCGGATTCGGCGAACGCAGCTCGAAACGGGTAGCCATCGGATTCTTCATGTCCCGAACCACACCGATCAATACGGTTCTGTTCCGGGATGGAGTGACGCAGTCTCTTCCCAAGGAGGTAACCACGCATACCGGCGCTTCGTATCCCGGCTTCAGTCTCTGGAAGGCATCGTGAGTCTGTGCCACGAACGGATTGAGAATTTCATAGTTCCGCAGAATTCCCATCAGAGAACCGTAACCGATTGGGCTCATGAAATCCTTTTCCCGGTCGATTGGCTCGAACAGGTTGATCGTCTTGCCGTTTTTCAGCTTTGCCATCACGCCCAGGTGGGTGTGTTCTCCGTTTCCGGCAACGCCCTGCATCGGTTTTGCCAGGAAGGTAACTTCCAGGTTGTTGGCCCGGAATACGTCCCGGATGATGTGCTTAATCTGGCTTTCGTTGTCCGCCGCCTGCAGCGGGTTGGAGTACTTCCAGTCGATTTCCAGCTGCTCCATGATGTGGTCGAAATCGCCGCTGTTGCCCATCTTGGCACGGACGCCGCCCACTTCTTTATGACCCATTTCCACTTCGAATCCGTAGCGGTCCAAAATTTCCAGAGTCTGTTCCATCGCCGTTCCCACCGGTCCGATGGTGCGTTTCCAGTACTGCTCTTTCAGTTCCTGGGAGGTGTACAGCTGGTCGCGGTCCGCCCGGTCGTCCGGTGTCTTTACCCAGAATTCCAGCTCGGTGGCACTGGTGAGCACCACATCTTCAATATCTTCCGGAGAATCCAATCCTCCGATGTAGTCCGTTACGTATGGATTGTTCTGAATCAGTTCCATTAGTCCCCGACGGAACTTCTTCGTCAATCTTCTCGCATAGATTCGGGAGCCTACCATCCGCTCGTTGTTGTGTCTCAGGAAGGATGGAATTCTCAGCGTTCCCACCGGAAGTCCGGTTTTGTAATCGATGTTCATGAAGTTGTACTCCACGTACCAGTTCACTTCCTTGTCCGGAAGGATGTCCACTCTGGCATTGGACAGTTCGGCAATCAGCGGAAGCGCTACGCTGGACCCGTCGGTCTGAACGCCGTCCCACAGGATTTTCTCCATGTCCTCTACAAATGCCTTCATCGGAATCTTTTCATCGGTGTTGTGGTTTCCCAGGTCCACGCCCGTCAGGGAGACGAATTTCACTTCCGGATGAGCCTCCAGTATGGCCGCAATCTCCTTCTCGTCGTGCTTCTCTGCCGGGATGGTAAAAAGCATTTTGTCCAAATCAAAATCTAACATTTTTTCTCTCCTCTCAACCCTTCTTTAACGTATAGCGTGATATTTTAATTCTGGTCTTCCAACCGGTTCAGATACTTCTCCAGCTCATCCAGATAATCACCGTACTTCTTCCAGTTTCCGCTCTTCTGGGCATTCACTGCGTTCTCGTAGGCTTCGTTGGCTTTTTGGATTAACTCCTTGGTGTTGGACTTTCCGGAATTGTTTTTACCGGAAGACGCAGATGCACTCTGGGATTGTCCGCCGCCTTCGTCCTCTCCGAAGAGATCCGCCAACGCATCTTCTAATGTAGACTCATATGCGATTTTGTCGCCGTAGGCTACGATTACCCGCTTCATCTCCGGAATCGCCTGGTTGGACGCTTCCAGATACACCGGCTCCACGTACATGATGGAGTTGTTAATCGGAATGACGAACAGGTCGCCTCTCCGGTATTTGGAACCGGAGGAATTCCACAGGGAGAACTCCTTGGAAATCTCCGTATTCTGGTCAATCTGAGCCTCGATCTGCATCGGGCCGTACACTGTCTTGTTCTTCGGGAACTTATATACCAGCAGCTGGCCGTACCGATTTCCGTCGTTCCGCGCCATCATGATGGCCGTCATGTTCTGTTTGGACTTCGGTGTGAACGGAATCATGTTGATAAATTCCGCTTTCTTTTCGTCCGGAAGTTCAAAGATGAAGTAGCTCGGATCCATTTCCTTTTCTTCCGTGCCGTAGATCTGATGCGCGATATCCCACAGGTCCTCGTCCTGGTAGAACACCTTCACCTGATCCATGTGGTATTTCGTGTAAACGCCGGCCTGAATCTTCAGCAGGGAGTTCGGATAGCGGATATGCTTCCGGATGCCTTCCGGCATCTCCTTTCCGTCCTTGAACAGGGTCGGATAGATTTTCTGGTAGGTGCGCGCCACCGGGTCGTCTTGATCCACCACGTAGAAGGTGGTATCTCCGTTATAGGCATCCACTACAACCTTTACGGAGTTCCGAATGTAGTTGGTGGAACCTACCTCACCGGAGTACGGTTCGGAATACGGATAATAGGAACTGGTGGTGTACGCATCCACAATCCAATACAGCTTGCCGTTCACCACCGTCATATACGGATCCTTCTCGTAGGAAAGATACGGCATCAGCTTCTCCACCCGATCCTTAATGTTCCGGTTGATGATAATCCGGGAGTCGGAGTTCACGTTGGAGGACACCAGCAGTTTCATGCTGCCCTCCCGCACGGAGAACAGAATTCGATTCAGCAGGTTCAGCTTGATTCCCGCTTTGCCTTTGTACATGCTGTAGCTGTTCTCGTTGCCGTTCGGATAATCGAATTCCTGCTCATCGGTATTTACGATTACGTAATCGTTGGTCAATTCGCCGAAATAGATCTCCGGCCGGGTAATGTCGGTATCCTTCGCCTCCGATTCCGGTGGAATGTTCTTTACGATGATATCCGGCTGACCGCTGGCCGTGACCGCATCCACGCGGGACACCGCCGCGCCGTAACCGTGGGTATACTTCAGATGACGGTTGATCCACGTGGAACTGATTTTGCTCTCGTTGATTTCCCGGGCCGCCAGGTACGTCTGGGTCTGTTCCCCGTTGATGTTGTACCGGTCGATATCCACATCGTTGAAATCGTAGTACTGTCGGATGCTCTGGGTCTGATTGTAGAAATCCTGCACCGGCTCATAGTCGTTGATTCGAATATTGGTGATGGTCTGAGAGTTGTCCCGAATCGCCTGACGGTCCAGGTTCTGCTCTGCCGGAAATTCTTCCACCTTGATGTTGTCCAATCCGTAGGCGTGACGGGTAAAAGAAATATTCCGCTCCAGATATTTGCTTTCCTTGTTGATTTCGTCCGGGCTCACCAGCAGGTTCTGCACCGCAAAACTCACCACGCCGCCCAGCAAGCCCACCGCAACGATGGCAATCGGAATCCGCACCAGCTTCTTCGGTTCCTTCCGATGCATGTGGTGGCAAAGTGTTACTGCGCCGACAATCGAAAGTGCCATAATCAGCCGGTACACCCACAGCTTCACATTTACATCCGTAAATCCCGCGCCGTACACCGCACCCGTGTGGACGTGCAGCAGATCGAATTGCCGCATCAGGAAATCCATCGCCACCATCAAGTAGAAAATAATTCCCAGCAGGGTCAGTTTCCCCGATGCGATGTGGAGCAGCTGGCTCATATTGCTGTTGTTCAAATCCAGCGTGCGCTTGCCGCTCGGCTTTTTCCGGTATTTTCGGGTAAAAGGAATTGCATTCTCTTCCGGCGTTTCCGGTCCTTCCGGTTCCTCCGGCTCCCGTTCGAACATATCCGGGGTGCGCACCGTCATCAGGATTCCGTAGTACAGCAGGGTAATAATTACTACGCCCACCACGATTCCCAGCACGATGTTGTTGGCCTTGGTTAGGAATGCCAATTTAAACACGTAGAAGGAAATATCCAGATGGAAAATCGGGTCCTTCAGTCCGAAAGAGGTGGCATTGGTAAACTGACGAAAATCCATCCAGGTGCTGCCTCCGGCGGAAATTCCCACCAGAAGTCCGAATACCACCGACATCCCCCAGGAAATCTTGTTGAGGCGCTTTTCATCCGGAATCTCGTGGGACTCGATTTCAATGAAATAATGTTTTTTCAAGCTCTTCAGGTAAATGCGCACCAGAAGCATGGCTGCCAGGAACACCGGCACCCCAATTTCCAGCTGGCTCAGGAACTTCGTCCAGAACACCTTTTCGTACCCCAGGCTGTCAAACCACATCCAGTTGGTGAGAAAACCGGCGCAGCCGATGAGCAGCACCAGAATCACCACGATTACCATCACGACGAAACTGAGCCCCTTCTTCGGCCGATGAATTCGGTCCATTCCCTTTGGCTTCTTATCTCTTTTCTTCATATCGCCACTCCATTGCTGCGTTGGACGCTTTCATAAAAAAACGAACAAGCAGCGACAGCGTCCGTCATAGGCGCGCCACCGCTGCATGTAATTCTATTAAATTTTTGTGTTTTGGGGCGGGCTGCGATGCGCCGCCGCAAAAATCTTTTATTACATCAATCCGTCGAAGCCGCCGCCGTCTGCGAAGAAGTTGGTGTAGTTTCCAATCACCTCATTCAGCGTCTGGGCAATGCCGCTCTCCGGAGCAAAGTTGAGAATCAAAATGATTCCCAGAAGAACCACCAGCAGAACCGCAACAACGATTGCGATAACGGTGAGCACGCTTCCGCCCTTCTCATCGTAATCCGCTTCTTCCTTCACCTTCTTGGCTTTCTTCTTCTTTGGCTTCTTTCCGGTTTCCTGTACGGCTTCTGCCGCCGGCGCCGCTGCATTTACCGCAGCGCTGAGGCCCATGGAAGATACATCCTGCTGTGGGGCCGCTTCCTGCATCTGCGGTGCCGCTTCCTGTGCCTGCGGCTGCATCTGCGGAGCCGCCGGAGCTTCCGGCTGAGTTCCCAGGATGCTGTTCATGGCATCGGTCACATCGTCATCCAAATCTTCGCCCTGCAGTTTGCTGTATTCCGCATCCAGAAGCTTCTGGAATTCTTCGTTCTTTCTATATAAGGTATAGAACTTATCGATTTTGCGAGTAGCTTCCAGATCGTCTGCATCCGGTGCGCCGCCGAAGATGTCGTTCTCCAAATCCTCCAGGGACATGGAGTTCCGGTCTTTCGCCGCTGCTGCCTGATTCAGAATATCCTCGGAAGGCAGTACCACGGTATCGCTTCCCTTGTTGTCACCGGTATCGATGGTTTCCGCGTTGAAAAAGATTTCCTCTTCCTTCGGCTCTTCCGGTGTGGTATCCAGACCCAAGTCGAAACCCAGCTGTGCCAGCTCTTTATCCAAATCCAGCTGTTCGTTTTCCGCAAAAGCAGAATCCGCCGCCGCATCGTTGTTCACTGCATCCTGAATGTTCAGTACCGGCGTTACGTCGTCGTTCTGCAGTCCGGTATTCTGATCGGCAATTCCATCCATATAGGAATCGCTGTAGCTCTCTTCCGCCTGCGGTGCTTCCGTTTCCTTCGGTGCACTCAGGTTATCCAGTTCGGCTTCCAGGTCAAAATCCATGGCACCGTCGTTGTATTCGTCCACACCTGCATCCTCTGCCGGTGCTTCCGATTCAACTTCCGCAGTTTCCTCGGTCAAAACCTTTGCCTCCGGTACTTCCTCCGGTGCAGTTTCTGCCGGTGTGGTCTCTACCGGTGTTGCTTCTACTTCTACAACCGGTTCCTTCGGTGCTTCTTCCGCTGCTTCACCGCTCTTCTGCTTCAGCAGCATCTCCAGCTTCTTCTGAAGGGCTGCGATTTCATCATCCACCGCTTCCTTCTCTTCGCTGATTTCTTCCGGCGTCTGCGCGGCCGGAGCCTCTGCGACAGGTTCTGCCGGAGCCTCGGTCGCCTCAGCGGCCGCCGGGGTTTCTATTACCGGGGTCTTCTCTTCCGCATCGTCGTCAAGCGAGAAATCGTTATCATCGTCATCATCGTCGTCATCGAAATCATCCGGTTCTTCGACTCTTGCCGCGCGAGAAGCTCGTCTCTTCGGAACGTAATCCAAATATTCGTCAAATCCGGCATAGGCATCTTCCACGTCGGACTCTTCTTTTGCCGGTTCTGCCGGGGTCAGGTCGTCGCCGAACAAATCGATTCCCGCTGCGACATCCTCTTCCTCGGACTCATCGTCCAGCTCGGCCGGATTCAGCTCCACATCGTCCTCACCGAAGAAGAAATCATCGTAGGAACTTTTTTCCGCCGGCTTCGATGCCGCTTCCTGTTCCGGCTCCTGCTCATCTTCATCGGCCAGGTGGTTCAGCTGAATGCTGTCATATTCATCTTCCACCGGCGGTGTATCCACGCTGGTAAAAGAATCTTCGTAATCGTGGAAAACGGCGTTCCGGTCTGTTTTTTCCGGGGCCTTCGGCGCTTCGTCCTCGAAAAGGTTGGATCCGCCACTGAAGATGGATTCCAGATTGTCCTGCTTCGGTGTGCGCTTTTTCTCGGACTTCATGCCGCTGAGAATGCGGTCAAATTCCTGCTCGGAGTCTTCCACGAAGCTCTGCGGCATCTCCGGAGCCACTTCCTGCTTCCGGGCTTCTTCTCTCTCTGCACGAATCTTTGCCAGCTGTTCCTCAAAGGTCGCTGCGCCATCCCGCTTGTCCATCTCGGCGATGATATCGTCCTTCAAATCCGTATATCCCTGGGTATGCTCTCTCTGAGATTCCGGAAGTACGGACTCTCTCCGCTCCGGATATGCGGTGTCATCAAAAGAATCCGCCGGAACATTTTTTCTCAGGTTCTCGTATTCCGTCCGCTCCTGTTCATCCTTTTCCTGCTTCAGGACATCGATGAAATTCATGGTGCGGCTGCGGTCTCTGGACGGTTCTTCCTTTCCGAAAAGTTCTTCTTCTAAGGAAGTCTTCTTTTCCGGTGCACGATAAGAAGAGGTGCCGGACGAAGCCGACCGATTCGGCACGCTTTCAAATTCATCGGAGTAATCTTCCCACGGAGAACGGACTTCCTTGCGCGGGCGTCTTCTGGAATTTCGGTCATCCACCACCGAGCTCCAGTCGAAAGCCACTTCTGATTTTCTTTTTGGCGCGTGTGTGTCGCTGTCATCCCAATCCAGATTCATGCTAAAACCATGATCTGCTGTTTTTGTCGCCTTTGTTTCGCCGGCGGCCTGTTGATTTCTATTTTTTACGGGATGCTCTGTTGCTGATTCCAGTCCGGTGGATGCCACTTTGGCTCCACAGACGCTGCAGAATTTAGCACCATCAGCAATTTTGTTGCCACAATTACTACAGAACACTATTGTACCTCCCAAATGTATTATCCGCTCTAATTAATAAGCTCTTACAAATATTCATTGAAAATTATACAACAGCATTTTGGAAAATTCAATGCTTTCTACAGGATTTGTGGTTGAAAGGCTTGATTTTATTGTGTTTGCAATATATATGTAAAGCATTTGCAAACTTTCCGTGCAAGATTTGAAAACTTTTTTGAAAAAAATAAAAAAAGTGCTTGACTCTGCCCCCGTTTCCGGCTATACTAAATGAGTCGCATGAAGCGACTGAAAAAAACTTTTTAAAAAAAGTGCTTGACTTCTTGAGACTTCTGAGTTATACTAAACGAGTCGCATGAAGCGGTTAAAAAAATGAATATGCGCGATTAGCTCAGCTGGCAGAGCACCTGACTCTTAATCAGGGTGTCCAGGGTTCGAACCCCTGATCGCGCACCACGAACGAGCAACTGAGGTTGCTCGTTTTTTTATTGTTTTTTGGTGACGGCCGGATGAGCTGCTGGCGCCGGCGCCCGGGCCGGCTTTCCGGTTTTTTCCGGCCCGGGCTCCACGGCAAGATGTTCGCGCCCTGGAACAGAGATACAAGGCGTCCATGGCAGTGAGGCACCAACACGGACGCACGGCCGGCGCGGACTTGGTGCACAAATCCCCGCAAAACTTTGTTCTTTCGTTCCCTTTACACCAAGTCTCCAGGCCTTTTCAGCGCTCGGCCGGCGCGGACTTGGTGCACAGACCCCCGCAAAGCCCTGTTCTTTCGTCCCCTTTGCACCAAGTCTCCGGACCTTTTCGGCACTCGGTGGAAAGCTTCCGGTCGGCACCTTGAAAGCAGAAAAGGACAATGGCCGCGGCCATTCTCCTTTTCCTCTTTCCCTCAATCGAAAGCTTCCGGCGGGACGCCGGAAGCTCACGAACTGTTATTCTTATGCAGTATATCGATCCAGTCGATATCTATATCGTAGTTCTGCTAGCTTTATGTAGTGTGATGCCCCAGAAAATATATTCGATAAATTGAATCGATAAAACCCCCAACGGAATCATCATCACCTGCCAATAGTTACCTGCAGCGACCGCTACCCCAGAATCGCTTATAGTGTAGAGAGATTTGTCCATCCCTATGCCGTGAAAAACAATCCAAGCCAGAATCGCCACCGACCATACTACCTCTAATACCAAGTTTTCTCGATCCGTCCGCCGCCATTTCTTCACAGCCATTTGAAATACCTCAAACAGCACTCCGAACCACGCAAACAGAATCGGTGTTTCCAGTACATCTACGAATCGTCTCCCCGTATCTCCGAACTCAAATGGCGGCGCACCATTGAACATGCTCATTTCACCATATTTTGATTCTATGAAATACAGTACGGATAACAACACAGCAAAAAGCGCTATACACAATATTTTGTACGTTTTCAATCATCTCACCTCCTTGTAAGTGATGTCATTGGCATTTACCGCATGCTTGATCGGCAAATAATTTCCGTTATTAACCATTGAAAGCTTCCGGCGGAACGCCGGAAGCTTTCGGATCCTTTTTTAATTTTCCTCAATAAACCGGAGCAGGCCTTCGGCTCCCTTTACGATGCCGCCCCGGTCTTCCGGTGCGCATCCCAGATGGGTGAACACTTCGCCGATGAACACATCGTTTTTCTGCAGGCAGTCAAATACCTGATCGATGATTCCCCGGCACATTTCCTGTTCCTGCATCGGGCCGAACGGGTTGGCAAAATACGTGGTGGAAATGCCGGTCTCCTGTGTCGTCCCCTTAGCCATTCTTTTCCCCTCGATGAAGATACTCTTCGCCTCTTCCAGGTCCTCCACCTTCCGCAGACCGATTCCGTCTCCGTAGTTGTTGGCATAGGCGAACAGATCCACCGGATGGCTTTCCGTAATTACCGCATACGGCGCTGCCGGCGTGATAACGCGGGCGTTGGCTTTATCCGGGTTGAAGAATACGGAACGGTTCATATCCCGGTACGGCGTTGCCGGATCCAGGTCATCCAGCCGCACGAAGGCCCCGATTTCCGAACCCTGAGCGTACACCTGTCCGTCGCGAATATGGAAAGTACCCATGTCATCGAAGACCACCTCGATGTTGGCGATTTTGTCGTCGCCCAGAGATTTCAGCGCTTCGATGGTTTCCGATTTGCCGGCGCCGGAATCCCCCATCAGGCAGATTCCCTTCTTTTTGCCGTTCTTCAGCGTGATGTTGACGAAGGCGCCGTGAATCGGCAGCCAGCCCCGCTGCATCATCGCCACGTTGTGGAGGGTCAGCACGCTCTTCTTCATGTAGCCGAAGTAGGTGATTTTCTCGCTGTAGGAAACGCTGCCCACCCACAGGGCGTTGTCCTCGTCGTAATAGAATCCGCACTGATCCTTTCCGTCCTGATTGCCGAAAATCAGGATGCAATCCGGCTTCTTGGACGCTTCCTTCTTGGTCGCCAGCTCAAACAGGTTGGCGCAAGCCACGCCGCTGGCCATGAAATCCCGGTGGAAGTAAATGAAAATCGTCAGGTCGCCCACTTTTGCCGGGAAGCAGAAGAATTCCTCCCGATTGCCCGCAAAATCCTCCATCGGATTGGTATCCAGCTTCTCATACGGCCACTCCCGCTTGTTGGACTTGGTGTACAGAATCATCGGCGTCCGCAGCATGACGGAATCGATGAACATCATTTTACGAAGGGCATCGTAGGTGGAGTCGAACATAAAAGCATCATTTCGATACAGCGCCAGGCTGGCGTTGGTGCCCGCCGGCTGCTGACGATACACCTTGTTCGCTCTTCCCATCAGGGTTTGCTCCAGGCGGCGGAACGTGGAAAGCAGCAGCTGGTTATGCTGAGAATCGCTGGCAACGAACACCGTGGATTCCACATCCCTCCGGCGATCCGTGGTGATGGAGTACCGGGCGTGGTTCTTCCAGAAATCGTAAATGCCCTCCACGAAGGCCAGCGCCGTCTCCCGATCTTCAATATACGGCATGTCCACCTCGTCCGCATCGAAGACGATTAGCTCCCGGGCGAACTTACACAGCGCCTGCACTGCATTCTTTTCCGACATGTCCCGAACCGCCCAGTCATACAATCTGTGGTCCCGCTCCCGCAGGTATTCCAGATAATGGGCCACGAAAGCCTTGAATTCCTTGGACTTCAGCAAATCCGAACGCGACTCCGGATAAGCCAAATCAAAGTTCAGAATTACCATGTCATCGGTCAGATAAATTTTCTCTTTCATTTCCTCTCCTATCGCTAAAACCCGCTCAGCATTTCGCACAGCGAAATGTAGCTATGATACAAAACTACATCGATTGTACCACACTGAGCGGGTTTATGATAGGCTTTTTTATGACCTTATCCAAATTTATTATTTGTTTTTATCATCTATAACAATTTTCTATACATCGGTCAACCTTTTTTAATACCCTAAAAACAGGTTCGCCTCGTCGGAAACTTCCGGGGAAAAACCGAATACCGTTAGGCGTGCTTCCCTCCCAGGGAAAACAGCCCGATAATCAGGCCGATGACCAGCAGCGGCATCGCCAGGTGAAGCAGTCCGCCCAGCAGCATTGCCAGCAGCACAAACGGCAGTCCCAGCACCCAGAAAACCACTTTTACCAAGCCCCAGGTCGCCCGAAACGCCAACGCGATCATTTCGAACACCAGAAATATTATTCCGATTGTAAACAACGTAATCATTTTTTACTCCCTATTCTCCAAGCTCTTCTGCATTTGGAAATTGCTTTCCGCCGCCCGCTTGGTCTGCTCGCTGGATTCTTCCCGCAGGCACGGATCGTCCAGCTTCTCCTCCGCCTTTGGCTGATACGGCTTAATCGGGGTTTTGTCTCCAATACCCAGTGCCTCGCCGGCCACGCCCAGAGATGCCACGGAATCCATGATGTCCGTCGGCATGTAGATCTTGGTGGCCTGGCCGTCGGAAATCTCCTTCAATGCCTCAATTCCTTTTAGCTTCAATACGTTTCCGTTCGGGCTGGCTTCATTCAGCATCTTGAGACCTTCCGCCTCTGCCTGGTACACCAGCTCGATGGATCTCGCCCGGCCTTCCGCCAGAGCGATCTGGGCTTCCTTCTCCGCTTCCGCCGCCAGGATTTTCGCTTTCTTGTCACCTTCCGCACGGGATACCACAGATTCCTGGTGCGCCTGGGCTTCCAGCACGGTCTGTCTTCTCTCCCGCTCTGCTCTCATCTGAGTGGTCATAACGTCTTCGATTTCCTTCGGCGGAGTGATATTCTTCAGCTCCACACGGGTAACCTTCAGGCCCCACGCATCCGTCGCTTCATCCAGAATGGTCTGAAGTCTTCCGTTGATTTCATCTCTGGAAGTCAGGGTCTGGTCCAGCTCCATGTCACCGATGATGTTTCGCAGGGTAGTGGCAGAAAGGTTCTGCAGGCCGAAAATCGGATCCTCCACGCCGTAGGTGTACAGCTTCGGATCGAACACCTTGGCGAAAACCACGGAATCGATGCGCATGGTAACGTTATCCTTTGTGATTACCGGCTGCGGCGGAAAGTCCAGCACCTGCTCCTTCAGGCTGATTTTCTTTACAATCCGGTCCAGAACCGGAATCTTAACGTGAATTCCGGCCTCCCAGGATGCCTGGTATTTACCCAGCCGTTCAATGACATACACGGCCTGCTGCGGCACGATTCGCACGTTCGGCAGTACCAGCACTAAAATAATTACAACTAAAGCAATAATCATCATTTTTTCCTCCCTATATCAACATGAGAAATGCTTCCAATGAATCTCCCTGAATAATCAAAAAAGACCCATAACGGCAGCGCAGCTGTCGCCATGAGTCTTGCAATTTAAAACAAGCCGGGTCCTTTCTCTGGAAAGCCGAGGTGACGACTTGCTGCGCCGAAGCGCCTGCTACTCCCTCACGGAGTTGGTTCGATTCATTTGTGACGCAATAGTACCACACTCCATATCCGGTGTCAACTATTGTTTTGTAAATTATTTTTTGCCGATCAGCAGGGTAAAATATCCGGCATTTTCCGGGATTTCTTCCATTTTTTCATACACCTTTTCCCCCGGCATCCCGCAGTTTTCCACGCCCTGCACGGACAGGCCCGCCGCGGCGGATTCTTTTTTTACCCGAGTCAGATGCTTCCCGGACTTCATGAGCACGTAAGTGCCCGGCTCCCGCAGATTCACCGCGGCCTCGTCCCAGGCGGGAATCACCCGAAGCGTCTCCCGGTCCTCCGTCAGCGGCACGTTCAGTCGCGCGGCGGCGGCACAGAAGGAAGGAACCCCGTTCACAAGCTCCGTCCGGTGCCCCATGTCCTGCAGCAGCGTCTGAAGGTAGGTGAAAGTGCTGTAAATCGTGGCATCTCCCAAAGTCAGGAACACCACGTTCCGCCCTCGGTCCAGGTGGGCCGCGATGGTCTCCGCCGCTTTTTTGCGGGCATCGGCCAAGGCTTCCGGGTCGCGAGTCATGGGGAGGTCCAGCCCCAAAAGGATTTTGGCCGAGAGCTCCGGAACCGCCTGCACCGCAATTCGGTACGCCGCCGTCTCTTCCGGCACGCCCCCCGGAAACGCGATGACTTCATTTTCCCGAATGATTCGCACCGCCTTCAACGTCATCAATTCCGGATCCCCCGGACCCACGCCCACGCCGTACGCGATTCCTTTTTCCATAAAAACATCCTTTTCTATTGGTTGTAGTATCTCTTCTCTTCCGGATTCATAATCGCCGTGCCGCAGCCTCGGTCGGTGAAAATCTCCAGCAGCAGGCAGTGAGGAATCCGGCCGTCCAAAATGTGCACCCGGTTGACGCCGCCCTCGATGGCTTTGAGGCAGTTCTGCACCTTCGGAATCATGCCGCCGGTGATGATGCCCTCTTCAATCATCTCTTTGGCCTCATCGGTGTACAGCTCCGACACAAAAGAATCCTCGTCGTTGATGTCCTCGTACACGCCGGAGGTGTCCGTGAGGAAAGCCAGCTTGTCTGCTTTGAGGGCTTCTGAGATGGCCTCTGCCGCATAGTCCCCGTTGATGTTGAAGCTCTGACCGTCTTCGCCGATTCCGATTGGATAGATAATCGGGAGAAAATCATCATCCAACAGGTCGTAGATGATTTTCGTGTCCACGTGCTTCACAGTGCCCACGTACCCGATGTCCTTGCCGTCGGGTTTGGCCTGCTCCGCCGCCATCAGCCGGCCGTCCTTGCCGCTGATGCCCACCGCCCGGACGCCCAAATTCTGGGCCAATGTCACCAGGTCGCTGTTCACTTTTCCCAAAACCATTTCCGCAATCTCCAAGGTGTCCGCGTCGGTAATCCGCAAACCGTTGTAGAACTTCGGCTCCACGCCGGCCTTCTTCATCCATCGGCTGATTTCTTTTCCGCCGCCGTGAACCACCACCGGTTTGAAGCCGCACAGCTTCAGGAGAACCACGTCCTCGATGACGTGATTCATCAGCGATTCATCCAGCATAGCACTGCCGCCGTATTTTACTACGATAATCTTGCGGTTGAAACGCTGTATATACGGAAGCGCTTCTACCAGCACCTCCGCTTTCTCCAAATATTTGTTCAGATCCATCCCTGCACCTTTCTATTATGAACGATAAGAACCGTTGATTTCAACATATTTGTAAGTTAAGTCGCAACCCCAAGCATAGGCTTCTTCGTCGCCGTCGTGAAGGTCGATCTCCACGGTCACCTTCTTTTCCGACATGACTTTCGTGGCAAAATCATCATCGAACGGCACGGAAGCGGATCCCTTGCACACTTCCACCGTTCCTGCGGCGGAGCATACGCTGACGTCGATATTGGATGCGTCAAAATCACAATCCGCATATCCGATGGCGCAGAGAATTCTTCCCCAGTTGGCATCCGATGCGAACACCGCCGCTTTGAACAGGGAGGAACAGATGACGCTCTTGGCAACCTTTCTCGCACCGTCCTTGTCCGGCGCTCCGGTTACGTGGGCTTCCAGCAGCTTCTCGCAGCCTTCGCCGTCACCGGCAATTTTCTGGGACAGGTCCACGGCCACGATGTGCAGTGCGTCGCAGAATTTCTTGTAATCGTCTCCCGCCTCGGTAATCTCCTCGTTGCCGGCCAAGCCGTTGGCGATGACCACCACGGTGTCGTTGGTGGACGTGTCTCCATCCACGCTGACCTGATTGTAGCTGTCCAAAATCTCATCGGACAATGCCTTCTGCACCAACTCCTTGGAGATTTTCACGTCCGTTCCGATAAAACTCAGCATGGTTCCCATGTTCACATGAATCATTCCGCTGCCTTTGGCGATGCCGCCGATTGTGCAGGTTTTGCCGTTCAGCTCAAAGGTGACGGCACATTCTTTAATGTAAGTGTCGGTGGTGCGGATGGCATCGGCGGCCTTAGCCGAGCCCTCTGGGCTGAGCTTCTCAGCCAGTTCCGGGATGGTGTTCTCGAACGGTGCGATTTCCAACGGCACCCCTATGACTCCGGTAGCCGCCGGCAAAACGTCCGCTGCTTTGATGCCCAAAGCTTCCGCCACCAGCTCGGTTTCTTTCTGAGCGATTTCCACTCCGTTCGGTGTGCAGGTGTTGGCATTTCCGCTGTTACAGATAATCGCCTGGGCCACGCCGTCCTGCAGGTGGTCCTTGGTCACGGCGATGTGGGCCGCCTTCACTTTATTCTTGGTATACACAGCGGCGGCGTTTCCCGGCACTTCACTGTACACCAGTGCCAAATCGCCCTTCTCCGCATTCTTTCCGATTCCGGCATAGGCCCCTGCAGCCTTAAAACCCTTCGCTGCTGTAACGCCGCCCTCGATAACCTTGATTTCGTTCATTTCGATACTGTCCTTGCTCATTTCCGGTCCTCCTTAAAACTCAAATACCCATTTCCCTAAGCCGCTCCGCGATTGGCCGCGTGCGGTTGTGCTCTCTATTGTAATCCCTCTGTTTGGATCCCTCTGTTTGGATCCCTCTGTTTAGATCCCTCCGGGATTCCGTTGTGGACCCTCCGGGTTTCCGTTGTGGACCCGCTGGGATTCCCCGCCCCTAAAAACAAATACCGACCGGACACACCCGCATGGGCGCTTCCGCACGGTGATAGTGTGGATTCGCAGCAATTCACGAATAGGAATTGCTGCGAATCCACTTCTTCTAGGTGTTTTTTTAATGGCGTTGGTATGATAATACACGATTGTGTATAAAAATGCAAGCCTTTTCTTGTACATATTCCTGAGCAAGGGAAGGAAGGGGCCCGGACAGCCGGTGGCCGCTTTTGGACCTCCCAGGCGGCCGGCGGCCTCCTCTCTTTGCTCCCCGCTAGCCGCTAACCCTTGCGGCGACCTTCCGGGGAGCAAAATCTTCACATTCCAGCCGCCGGATTTCGCCCCCTCGGGCATCCGGCGGCCTGCGACTCATGCTTCCAAAGTTGCCGCAGCATAGCCCCGGAAAACCAAAGTCAATCCCTTTCGATTGTATTTTTTCTGTACAAGTTTAAAAAACGGCCATTTTGGTCCTCAAAACCGCCTTTTTGGTTTATTTCCATGTCGTATGAAATTCGCAAAAAAATTCTTTTCTGCTATCCTTAGTATTAGGAAGGATGCGCTTGGCGCTCTGTATTTTTACGCTCGGCTCTCTGCTCACTTGCGCCGAGCACGCGCACCTCTTTCGCCGAGCGCTCCTCTCCTCAAACTTTGTACTTTATGAAAAATATATAAAAGGAGGACCGCCCGATGCTTACCCGCAACGTTTCCCTGATTAATGGTCTTCTCAACGACGAGAAGAAACTGCTGCAGTTCTTGGACGGAAAATATCAGCAATATAAAGAATACAACGATTGCAAACTGGACGTTCGCTACGTCGGAAACAAACCCTACTATTCGTTTCACCGTGCCGCTGAGACACCGCTTTACCTGGGTTCCGCCGACAATGTCTTCGTTCAGAATATTCAAAACTGCCGCACTTATCGGGATCTTTCTGCCATTTGTCGGGACAACGTTCAGGCAATCGAAGAACTTCTTTCCCAATATACGCCTATTGCGCCGAACACTTTGGGGGACCTTCTGCCGAAGCATTATCTCTCGCCGCAATTCAATCTCGACCCACTGCCTGCTTCTTTCAATCAGAAGTGGTACGATGAGATGCTACAAATAAAAAACCTCATTCCGCCCACGTATCCGGAGGCCCTCAAAATCCCAACCAATGACGGAATCATGGTACGCAGCCGCTCATCTACATCTGGGAGCACTTTGGCCGCATGTTCCACCCAACCGAGGGGCTTCAATATCAGCAGAGTGCCCTCTACAAATTGAACATCTACAAGGAAATGGGATTCTACCCCGGCTGCAATCTGTTCTTCTCCTTCGAAAATCCGGACGGCAGCATCGACACGGAGAATCTCATAAAAGAAATTTCGCAAATCTTCGGGAATCCGCCCACCGCGCAGGCCCTGCGCCTTGGAATCGACGCAACGGACTTTCTTGAGATGCAGAAAAACATCCTCCAATCCCAAAATGTGATATAATTGCATCGGCGCAAATCTAAAGAAATTTAGGAAGCATCCGAGAAATTCAGGAACCGAAAGAGATCTAGGAGGATACATATACATGGCAGACGGCAGATGGAGCATGACAGAAAAAGAATTGAACAACACGGCCACCGGCTTCCGGGGACGGAATCACGAGAAACTTCCGAATTACAAGAAACACCGGAAAGTGGATAACCGTGACGGGAATGCGCCGAGAGTCTGCGCGTTCTGCGGATCCGAGAATTTGGAAGAGGGATTTGGCGGCTATGCACCGGGGTTTCAGTACAAGGGAGCGTTCTGCAACGATTGTGGCGGCTCTACGGATTTTGTTTTTCAGGATGATGAGCACCGCTTCTTTAAGTAACGACTGATAATCCAAACAATGAATTATAACCCGGCTAATGAATGAAACAAAAAAGAAAAATCGCTGAAGGCCACCCGGAAAATCCGGGCAGGCCTCAGCGGCTTTTTCATTCTGCATCATTTCTCTTCTTATTCGTTGCGGCTTCCGTCGTAGAGGATGGTATCGCTGGTAACGCGCTTCGCTCCCTCTTCCTTCGGCGCAACACTTGGCGCCATATTTGGAGCTGCACCCGGTGCTGCATGGGAAACCACTTCCGGTTTCACGATTTCCGGCTTTTCCGCTACCGGCTCATCCTCCTGAATGTTAGCGGTTTCGTCCGGAACGACGCGGTGCATCGGAGTTTCCTTGCGGATCTGAACTTCCGGCTTCTCCACCTTCTCCACCGGCTTCTTGTCCTTGCGGCGAATTGCCACATCGATATCCGACGGCGCAAAAATATAAGTAGTGCGGTTGATTTTCAGAGAACGACCGTCAATAGCGCGAGTCGCACCGGTGAGGAAGTCCACGATGCGGCGGGAGAATTCCTCCTCCAGCTTCTCGGTGTTGATGATTACCACCAGGCCGTGACGGATGCATTCCACCAGCGCATTACATTCTTCCATGCGCATCGGCTCTACCACGATAACCCGTCCTCTGCCGGCTTCCGAAGAACCGCTGGTTCGAACCAGCTCATCCAGCGTATTCGGAATCGGACGGTCCTCGTCCTCCATTGCAAAACCCTTCTTGATTGAATCCAAAAATCCCATTTTTTTATCTCCTAACTCGTCATAATAGTTTGCATTTTCTTCGTCCTAAGTATACCATAACCCGTTCGCCGGTACTACCAAATCCGAACAGGATTACTAATTTTCCTTTACTCTTCACTTTCCGATGACACCCTCACCACGCGGATGCAAAGGCCCTTGTACAGGTTAATCAGGGACAAACTCAGCAGCACCGCCGCCAGAATATCCGTGAGCCAATTCATTCCCGCAAGAATGCGCACGCCCAGGGTCAAGCCAATCAACACCATCCCGACTGTCTCCAGTTTTGCCAGGAGTTCCTTATACTCCCGGAACAGCCGATGCCATTCCATCATCGCCGTGCCGAACACCACCAGGCAAAACACCGTCGTCATAGACGGAAAGGAATTGGACGGATGGGTCTCCCCGCGGAAGAACGCCGGTCCGCAGTTCACCGTGAACACGTTAAAGAAAAAAGCAAACGGAATTATCAGCGCGTACACCGGGAACAAGCACGCAATCCCCCGCAGCGACCGCAGGGTTCTTTTTTTGATGAGCACGCCCACCGCCAGTAAAATAAAGGACGCCGCCACCACCAGCGCCACCCAGCCCAGCAGCTGCGTAAACGCATAGATCCACGGATGGGACCGGGTGATGAAATGCACCGCCCCATTCAAGTGGGACAGCCCCACGTTCGTCCCGTCAGCCCCGATGGCCCGCACGTCCAACCTCAGAAGCAGCAGAAGCAGAAAGAATGCTCCCATATAAATTCCCGCATTTCGGTACGCCTGTTGTTTCCGATTCATCATTTCTCCTTATTTCATGTACCACATCGTCAAAAGCGGCATGCTCACGATGCACACCACCGTCGTCATGGCGTTAATCGCCGCCGCATAGCGCTCGTCCCGCTCGTTAATCTGCGCCAGCTGCGTGATCAGCGTTGCCGAAGGCGCCATGATGGCGAACAACGTCACCAATAAAATCATCTCTCCGTCTTCCGCCAGCGTCCGAATCGGCGTGCATTTGAATATCACCGCCGCGCCCAACGGCAAAATCACCATTTTCAGAGCCACCACCAGGTGCACCCGGACGTTTTGGAAAATATTTTTCCAGTCTACATTATATAAAAGCATTCCAATCACAATCATGCTGATCGGTCCCAAAGCGGCCGAGAATCCACCCAAGGTGTCCAGCGCCATCTTCGGCAGATGAATCTGCCCGAAAAACATGATGATGCCCACCACTACGGTGATGAGGTTGATATTCAGAAAGACTTTCTTCCAGTTCATGTCCCGGCTGCCCTTCATCATGGACGTACAGTGGGTCCAGATAAAAATACCCTGCACGCAGGAATAGGCGCTGGCGTAGATCATGTAGTGATCCCCCAGAACGCCGGCCACCAGCGGAAGTATCAGGTTCGCGCTGTTCGGATACATAATCGATGCTTTTTCCGTGGCATCCAAATGGCAAATCCCGCTGATCCCGTAAGTTACCGCCATGAGAACCAGCTGCGCGGCGATGGCCGCTCCCATGGCCAGCATGAATCCGTCCCGCAGTTCCGGCGTGTACTCCGCCTGATAGGATTTTAGAATGGCGCAAGGAAGCAGCACGTAGATGCACAGCAGGGACAGCACCTTGCTGTCCTCTCCTTTCAGGATTCCCAGTTTTACCAGCATAAAACCGGCCGCCATGTAGATAAAGAAAATCGTCAATTGTTTCAATAATAATGTTGTAACCATCTCTCCTTTTGTAATCTCCTTTTATTCCCTAATACCCAGTTAATCTTTATTGTACCACTTATGGGACTTGAGATTAACCCTTAATTCGTATTGTCGGAAAATCTATGCAGAAAAAATGCCTCAAAATACTTTTTTTGCCCGAATTTCACAGTGTAGGCACTTGAAACCATATTGATTTTAGGGTATTATTGATAAAGCTATTGAGATGGTTCACTTCGGAACCTCCAAAATATTAAGATTACTAAGGAGAATTGATATGAACAAGGCAGAACTGATTGCACAGATGGCAGCTAAGGCTGGACTTTCCAAGGCAGACGCTGAGAAGGCTCTGAACGCATTTACTGAGACCGTTGGTGAAACTCTTGCTTCCAAGGAGAAGGTTTCCCTGGTTGGTTTCGGAACTTTCGAAGCAAAGAACAGAGCCGCTAGAGAAGGCAGAAACCCTCAGACCGGTGAGACTGTTCAGATTCCGGCTTCTGTAGCTCCTACTTTCAAGGCCGGTAAGGCACTGAAGGACAAGGTAAACGCTTAGTTTTGAATAGGCAATAAACTTAAAGTTTATAAAGAGGAAAACTTAAAACGAGTTTTCCTCTTTTTGCTTTTTTGTAAGTTTAATTGTAAACTGATACCGAATAAAACACCGGTGTTAATTTGCGTTGCTTGATGAAATGCAAAAGGCTCTTTACACTGGATATGAAAAGAAACTCAGTGCAAGGAGGACCAATCGATGTTGAATAAGAACTTAAAGACAATCAGAAATAACAAGGGCTTCACCCAAGAAGAGCTTGCAAACAGACTTCATGTAACAAGACAAACGATATCAAAATGGGAGAAGGGATATTCGGTCCCGGATGCGGATTTGTTATCAAAACTTGCAGATGAATTAGATGTTTCCGTAAGCGAGCTTCTTGGCAAAGATGAGATTCCGGCAGAGGAAACAGATTCACTGTCCAATCAACTCGCACGGATTAATGAGCAACTGAGCATAAAGAACAGACGAGCAAAGCGTGTCTGGAAAGCGGTAATTGTGTTCGCAATAGTATTTTTCCTTGTAATTCCGGGCGTAACTATTTTAGGTGCTTTGCTTTTGAATACACACTTCGATGGCGCGGATACGGGGTATGCCGGACGGGTGGAATATACCTGCACCCTTGATGGCGAAAAGTATACATATAGCATTGAATACAACGAACAATATCAAATAACCGCCGCTGGAGGAGATTCTTTTGTAGAGGATCATGCCGATGTAGAAAACTATGATGATGCACATAAAGCGGCGGCTGCAATTGAGGATTATTTTAGAAATCACGAAGGGACTGCAGAACAAACCGAAGTAAAGGGGTTAGAATTAGATTAATCCGCGATAAAAATATAATCGATTAGGTTCGGACAGTCCATACGGCGGTTATGTTGTCAGCTGGAGCAGCCCCGGTGTTAACGGGGATCCATTGTTCATAAATATTGGAGCAGACTACCCGGATACTTCCCGGCTAACCGTTGTCATTTGGAGAGAAAACAGAGATGACACCACAGAAGACATCGTTGATTCTTTGCTCGGAAAAGAAGTTGTCGTATTTGGTTCACCATACGAATACAATGGTGCCGCTCAAATTGAAATCACAGACCCATATGATTTACTTACATATGAAGAATTCATAGAAGCATATGAAAATCAATAAAAACCGATAAAAACTGATCAAACAAAAAAATTCTTCGCTTGAATACAAGTCCGGGGTCGAAGCGCGTATCTCTAGCTATATTATCTAGAGTTTGTTTGTGCAATCTCATATGCCTAGAATTTCGAAGGCAGTTCACGCTTTTTGACAGAAAATGCGGATTCAGCGTGAACGCAATTCGCTGCTTTTGCAAAATTCTAATTTTGAAACGACGGATTACCACCGGCGATTCACGCCAAAATGAGGCTTCCCTCCAAAAAGCGTGAACTGTTCTCAAAAGGATGACCTGCACACCGGAAATTTCACGGCAAAACCATGTATAACAAAAAAAAGACTTCACGCTAATCAGCTAAAATTATAGGATTAGCGTGAATTCGCTCTTAGATTCTAGGCATATTTAATTATATCTACTTAGCAAATTCTAATTGTCAAGTAAACGCCTGCGGCTCCGCCCGGCGGCCCACAACGACAGAAAACGAGTGGTCCGCGCCGCATCCGGTCTCCCGGATGCGGCGCGGCCACTCGTTTCTCAATTCTTCATTTCCAATGTCCGCAAGTCGAACCGCAATGAATCGCCGCTTGCGCCCCTTTAGGCCCGATTCATTGCCTCGATGTAATCCTTCGTATCCGTGAAGATTTCCTGCTTCCACGGATTCTTCTTCTGTTCCTTCGCCCTCTTGAGGATGTAAGCGAAGATGAACACGTTCACTGCAATTGACAGCACGGCGATAAAGCCCTGCGCCATCGGATTTGCGGTGGTCGGCATGGTGCTGCCCATGGCTGCGGAGATGCCGCCCTTACCGTATACCGAAGTAACGGTGGTGAACCGGCTGGCATCCTGGAACAGCGGGAATACCTGCGCGAACATGCACCACAGTGCCAGTGTGTTGGCCCGATTCTGAATCCAACCGCCCTTGTTCCACAGTGCTGCCGCAAAAGTCGGTGCCAGCAGAAGAGCCAGGCCACAGTACCAGGAGTGGGTCGGCAAGTTCAGGTAGGTGTACTCGAAGTTCCATACGTCGTACGCCAGAACGTAGACCCAGATCATATCCGGCCACAGCATGTCCTGCTTGTTTTTCGAGGAGTAGATTCCCCACCAGCCGGTCATGCAGAAGATGTTGATCAGGCCCGCGATTCCGTTCAGCACATTCCACCAGCCGCCGTAAAGCCACACGCCCTCGGAGGAAAGCCACCAGCCACCGGCCAGAGAACCGGCACGGATGGCGGACTCAAAGTCCGAAGCCACCGCAATCAGGATATTAATTGCCACGATGATAAACGGGAAAGCCTTGAATCCATGGGATTTCCCCAGTTTCCCCCAATGGAATTTCAGGATCATGAAACCAATGCATCCCGCCGTTGCCGCATACAGCTTTGCGTAGTGGAACCAGCTGTTCATGTGCACGTAGGTGTCGTTATTCAGCGCCCACTCCGAGCCGTTGGCCGCCCCGATGTAGATTGCGATAAAATAAATTGTCAATGCCGCCGGGAGTGCGATGAAGCAAGCGATTCCACCCGCCTTGGAACGCCGGGCCACCTCGTTCATCACAACCAGTCCCGCAAACACCATCAACCAGCCTAACAGCTGCCAGCCGGCCGTTTCTCCGTATAGCTGAAAAAACATATCCGTTCCTCCTATTCTATTTCCCTATTCTACTTCAATTTCCTTAATGTTGAATTCATTGCCCTGAACCAGGAAGGTGTTCCCACCGCCGCAATAGGGGCAGGTTTTTCCGTGGGCCACCGTCCCATAGGTCTTTCCGCAATCCTCACAGATGGTCACCGCCGGAATCGTCTCCACCTCCAGCTCGCAATCCGTGAAGAGAGGTCTTTTGGCCGACGCCCACTTCCAGCAGCTGTGGAGGTATGACTCGATTACCGTGGATACCTCCCCCAGCTCCAGGGCCACTTTGTTCACCCGGGTCACATCGTTTTCCGCTGCCACCCGCTCCACGTGATCCATGATATGAAAGGTTACGCCCAATTCATGCATTTGATTTCTCCTTTAGTTCTCTTTCGGCTTCTTCTTGAACTTCACCTTTACGGACTGTTTTACCATGTTCGGAAGGATGTATTTCAATTTCTCCTCGGAAGAGCGCATCACTGATGCTCCCAGAAGCTCCCGGTTCAGATGGATGGCATCAAACACGCACCGGGTAGTGCACACGCCGCAGCCGATGCATTTGTTCGGATCCACCACGGATGCGCCGCAGGACAGGCACCTGGAAGTCTCCGCATGCACCTGCTCCTCCGTGAAACTGTGGGACAGATCTCGGAATGTCTCCGCCTGCATCGCCGCATCTCCTTTTGGCGGAATCTGACGCCGAGATTCATCATAGGCCTCCACCTTGATATTCTCCTTGTCCAGCTCCACGAAATCTCGCCGATTTCTTCCAATGGTGAGGGTGCAGTGCTCGTGCACATACCGATGCAGGGAAATGGCGCCCTCTCTTCCCGCCGCAATGGCATCGATGGCGAACCTCGGTCCGGTGTAGATGTCTCCGCCCACAAAAACATCCGGTTCGCCGGTCTGGTAGGTCAGCTTGTTGGCCATGGCACTTCCGTTCGGCCGGAGTTTTACGTTCGTACCCTCCAGGATGCCGCCCCAGTCGGCCGTCTGTCCCACGGAGAAAATCACGTGACGACAGTCCACGGTGACCGTATCGTTCTCATCGTATTCCGGAGAGAATCGCCCCTCATCGTTGAACACGCGAACGCACCGCTTAAATACCACGCCGCATACGTGGCCTTCTTCTTCCAGAATTTCCTTCATGCCCCAGCCCGGATTCAGCCGGATGCCTTCTCCCAAAGCTTCGGCAATCTCTTCCTTGCTGGCCGGCATCTCTTCTCGCTGTTCCAGGCAGAACATGGACACGTTGTGATCCGTGCACCGGCTGCTGATTCTGGCCACGTCGATGGCCACATTGCCGCCGCCCACGACAACCACGTCACCTTCAAAATCAAAGTCCTCTCGCGCACCGGCTTCTCTCAGAAAATCCACCGCCGTGTACGCACCGGCGGCCTCCTGTCCCGGAACTCCCGGCATTCTGCCCTTCTGGCAGCCGATGGCCACATAGAACCCTTTGTAGCCCTCTGCACGCAGTTGGTCCAGGGTAATGTCTTTGCCGATTTCCACGCCGCACCGGATTTCCACGCCCAGTTCCCGGATTACGTCGATTTCCGCTGCCAGGAGGTCTTTCTCCAACTTATAGGATGGAATTCCGTACCGAAGCATTCCGCCCGGCTCCGCATTTTTCTCGAAGATGGTCGGCTTATATCCGGACAGCGCCAGGAAGTAAGCACAGCTTAGACCCGCCGGGCCGCCGCCGATGATTCCGATTTTTTCGTCGAAGCCGCCCCGCAAGGACGGTACCACCGGTTTCGGAATGTAGCGGGTCTCTGCATTCAGATCACGTTCCGCCACGAATCGCTTTACCTCATCGATGGCCACCGCTTCGTCGATGGTGCCTCGCGTGCAGGCATCCTCGCACCGCCGGTTGCACACGTGGCCGCACACCGCCGGCAGCGGATTGTCCTTCTTAATCAGGGCGAGGGCTTCGTCGTAACGGCCCTCCTTGGCCAGCTGCAGGTAGCCCTGAACGGCGATATGTGCCGGACAGGCGGTTTTGCAAGGAGCCGTACCGGTGTCGTAGCAGTTGATACGATTCACATCCCGGTAGTTGTGCGTCCACATGTGCTCGCCCCACGGCATATCGCTCGGCAGGGGTTTTCTCGGGTAGGTGACCTCGCAGCCATCCTTGTCGCACAGCTTCTGCCCCAGCTTCACCGCACCTGCCGGACAGCTTTCCACGCACTTGCCGCAGGCCACGCATTTGGTTTTGTCCACCTTTGCGATGTAGGCGGAACGGGACATGTTCGGCGTATTGAAGAGCTGAGACGTCCGCAGTGCATAACACACGTTCACATTGCAGTTGCAGATGGCAAAAATCTTATTTTTGCCGTCGATATTGGTGATCTGATGGACGAACCCGTTCTCCTCGGCCTGTCTCAGAATGTCCAGCGCCTGTTCCTTGGTGATGTATTCGCCGCCCTTCTGGGTTTCCACCACGTAATCCGCCATGTCCCCCACGGCGATGCACCAGCCTTCCGGGTCGTCGGCACAGCCCTCGTCGTACTTCATCCGAGAGCGTCTGCAGGAACACGGGCTGGCCGCGTACTTGCCTTCGTATTTATCCAGCCAGTAGGAGATATGCTCCAGGTCCACCGACTCGTTCTCCATCTCGATGGCCTTTTCCACCGGGATGACGTGCATTCCGATTCCCGCACCTCCTTCCGGGACAAAAGGAGTGATTTTTCCCAGAGGCAACCGGGACATCCGTTCGAAGAAAATGCCGATTTCCGGAGATTCCTCCAGCAGCGCCGCGTTCATGTTGAAGAACTCCGCACAGCCGGGAACGTACATCGGCAGAACATATTGTTTTACCCGGGCGTCGTTCTCATAGTTGTATTCCAGAAGTCCTTTGCGGGCCATCTCCTCCAGCATCCCTTCGCACACAGCAGGTTCCAGACCGCTGAGCTTGACAATCTCCGGCAATGTTTTCGGCTGACGAACCCCCAGTTTGAGGGCCAGCTCCGCCTCCTCGTCGGAGAGCACGGCGGCCAGACCCCAGTACTCCGGATCCTCGCGGGTGATTTTCTTGAGACCCAGCTTCTGCGGCACTCGGTCCGTGATCATTTTTCCCAGCTTGGCGATGGGTTCCCGGAAAGGTTCCTCCGGATTCGGGGTATATTCGGGATATTCGTAATCCGGATACAGCTCTTTATCCAATTCTTTGCTCATGATTCGCACCTCCCTGCGCTATGCTTCGTTCCAATCCCGGACTCCGGCTTCCAGCCACTCCGTCCAGGCTTCCATTCCCTCGCCGGTTCTGGCGCTCACCGGGAAAATCTTCGCCTGCGGATTTCTCATGTGAATGTATTCCTCCACCTTCTCCATGTCGAAATCGAAATACGGCAGCACATCGATTTTGTTGATGAGCACCGCATCGCACACCTGAAACATCAGGGGATATTTCAGAGGCTTGTCGTGACCTTCCGGTACGGAGAGGATCATCACGTTGACGGAGGCGCCGGTATCGAACTCCGCCGGGCACACCAGGTTGCCCACGTTCTCCAGAATCGCCAGATCCAGGTCCCGAACGTCCAGTGCTTCCAAGCCCTGCCGGGTCATCTCCGCATCCAGATGGCACATGCCGCCGGTGTGCAGCTGGACGGCCTTCACTCCGGTTTCCGCGATGGTCCGGGCATCCACATCGGAATCGATATCCGCCTCCATCACCCCGATTCTCAGCCGGTCCTTCAGCCCGTCGATGGTGCGCCCCAGCACCGTGGTTTTACCCGAGCCCGGGGAGGACATCAGATTCATCAGGAATACCTTGTGGGATTTCAGCTCCCGCCTCAGCGCATCCGCCTGCCGATCGTTGTCGGCGAAAACGCTTTCCTTAATTTCAATAATTCGAACCTCACTCATTTGCTTCAATTCCTTTCATTAAGATTCTCACCATTTCCTGCTTCCCCTGTTCGTAAGTCATCCCGTTGTCGTACAGTACGCTGCTCTGCATGAAGCGCTCAACGGTACCCCTCACCATGGACATGAACACCGGAACCGACACCTCTTTGAACTCCCCGCACCGGATGCCGTCCCGAAGGTATTTCTCCGCAATCTGCCATCCCATGTTGACTGCAGCCATGAGATATTTGTACTGCTTCGGATACTTATCGGACAGCTCGTAGATTCGGTTCAGGCCGATGTTGTAATACTTCGCCGGAAGAGCCAGAAGAACTCGTTCGAATTTCTGCTTGTTATTCAGACTTCGGTCCGCCTCGATTTCCTCCTGCATGCGGCGAAAATCCGCCGAATACCGGTCGGCGATTCCCTCCAGCACATCTTTCTTGCTGTCAAAAATAGTATAGATTGTCTTCTTACTGATTCCGAGCTGCTTAGCGATGTCGTTCATCGTGAATTTCAGTCCCACCTGCGTAAACTCCTCGATGGCCACATCTACAATCCGTTCCCGTAGTTCTGCCGTCATGTCTCCTCCTCTATATCTCTCCCGATCCGCAATACTGCAATGTCTACAAAATCTGCAATGCACTGCTTGGCGGAAACCCGGAAACTCTTTTGGGTTTCCTGGTTTCCTTGATAGTACTACCGCCCTGCGCCCGCGTCAATAGATTTCGTTATTTTTTTGATAAAATTTCCCCGGAATCCTCCGCCTTTTCCGGCTTGTTTTGTACTATAACCCTTCAATCATGAATTCCATAACCTATGATGTATAGCAATTTCAAGGGTTTCCGCTTGTTTACAGACTTTTTTTAATGTATATTCTTATTACAAAATGTAAATATTTTAACACAGTATTCTATGGAGGAATTGATATGAAAATCTTAGGCGTATCCTTGGGAACCAAAAACGGTAATAACGACACCATGTGCCGCGTGGCGCTGGAAGAAGCTCAGAAGATGGGTGCAGAAATTGAATTCATCCACCTGTTCGACTGGGACATCCAGACCTGCTCCGGCTGCGTAGCATGTTCCAGAGCACTGGTAACCGGCAAGGGCATGGTTTGCACCCGTAAAGATGATTTTGCAGCGCTGTATGAAAAAATGATTGAAGCGGACGGTCTCCTGTTCGTAGACCCGATCTACGAATCCGGCGCATCCGGCCTCTTCCATATCATCACCGACCGTATGGGTCCGGGCCACGACACCGGTCTGGTATACGGTGCAAACATGCAGATGAAGGCAGCCGGCAAGGAAGGTCTTCCGGACAGAATTTTCCAGCAGAAGGCATGCTCCTTCGTGGGCATCGGCGGATCCGACTGGGCCGTTCGTACCGAGACCGACCACGCAATGCTGGCAATGAGCCCGGGCTGGAAGGTGATTGACAACGACTTCTTCTCCTGGTCCAAGGACGTAATCATGCAGGACGATAAGGTAGCGCGCATGAAGGAAATCGGCCGCAACCTGGTGGAGGCAGCACAGCAGATTATCGAAGACAATGCAAACTGCCACGAATTCCCAATCGCAGAGCTGACCGAGAAGTCCTATTGGAAGGGTAAGGAAGGTGCATGTCCGCACTGCCAGGGCAACGCATTCTACATCTATCCGGGCACCACAACCGCAGTTTGCGAACTGTGCGGACTGGAAGGTACACTGAAAATTAAGGACGGCGCATTCAAGCTGGAGTTTGATCCGGCTACCGAATGGCACGCTCACGATATCATCTCCGGCAAGAAAGCCCACGGTGACGATATCTTTGAGAACGAGGGCCGTCTCATGAACCTGTACAAGGATCCGGAGTTCAAGGCTCGTAAAGCACACTACACCGCAGTATGCGAACCGACTCCATCCCCATCCAAGAACAACTAAGCAAATACCTACCTATAACACACATACCTTTAGAAAAGGATGCTGCTTCGGCGGCATCCTTTTTCTTCGTTCTACTCTAAAAACAATTTCGGGTTTTTCTTGTCTAACGGGGTGTCCGAGGTATAAAATGAAACAATTATAATTATATATACTCTTGAAAAAGGAAGTCTTATAAATGAAAAAAGAAAGCCGAAATCAGGCTCAACTGAAAGAAAATGAAGCCATCGCCATGCGGGTATCCGCCCGCAGCATGGCACTGAATATCGTTCTCACCGCATTCAAGCTGATCGCGGGAATCATCGCCCACTCCGGCGCCATGATTTCCGATGCCATCCATTCCGCATCGGACGTCATCAGCACCATCATCGTCATGGTCGGCGTCAAGATGGCGGGCAAAGCCCCGGACCGGAATCATCCTTACGGACACGACCGGTTCGAATGCGTGGCCTCCATCGTGCTGTCCGTCATGCTGGGACTCACCGGCGCCGCCATCGGCATCGAGGGACTCCGGAACATCGTGGGCAGCAGCTACCTGCACCTCACCGTGCCGGGCAAACTGGCCCTGGCCGCGGCCCTTATCTCCATCGTCACCAAAGAGGGCATGTTCTGGTACACCCGAATCAACGCCAAGAAAATCCGCTCCTCGGCCCTCATGGCCGATGCCTGGCACCACCGCTCCGACGCCCTGTCCTCGGTAGGGAGTTTCGTGGGCATCCTGGGCGCCCGCCTGGGCTTCCCGATTATGGATCCTCTGGCCAGCGTCATTATCAGCTTCTTTATCCTAAAAGCAGCTTTCGACATCTTCCTGGATGCCATCTCCAAGATGACCGACCACGCCTGCAGCGATCCGGTGGTCAACGCCCTCCGAAAAACCATCCTGGCCGTTCCCGGTGTGGATGGCATCGACGTTCTTCGGACACGGGATTTCGGTTCCATGATCTACGTGGATGTGGAAATCAAGGCGGAAGGGTCCCTGACCCTGTACGAAGCCCACGATATCGCCCAGCAGGTACACGACGATATCGAACAGGATTTCCCAAATGTAAAACACTGCATGGTTCACGTGAACCCGGCGTAAAAACTGAATTCGTGCACGCAAATAGGGGGCTACCAAGCAGCCCCCTATTTGTCTGAAAGGACCGGTGATATCGGTCAGATGTGATATTCTTGCGAAAAGGTTATTTTACCTTTACGGATTTCTTTGCGCTCCAGGATGTAACTGCCTTCTTGCCGCCAATGGTCTTGTATGCCCGAACGCGAACATAGTATTTCTTCTTGGATTTCAGCTTCTTGATGGTTACATTCTTCTTCGATGCGCCCTTAACGACCTTCACCTTTGCGCCCTTGAAATTGCTCTTCTTTGCGTACTGAACTTCGTAGCCCTTTACACCCTTCATGGATTTCCAGGTTACCTTCATCGCTTTCTTCTGCTTCTTCACGGACTTCAGGCTTGGCTTTCTGAGCTTGAAGTTTGCCTTCTCTGCCTGCAGTTTAGCGGCTTTTGCTTCCTGCAATGCCTTCTCTGCAGCGATTCTGTCTTCTTCGCTCTTCTTCTTTGCTGCTTCCAGCTCTTCCTGTGCCTTCTTCAGCTCTTCCTTGGTCTGCTCCAGAAGATCCTTCACATCGTCCTTGGTCAAGATGGAGAATTCAACCCACGTTCTTGCCAGCGGCAATGTGTACTCTGTGCCATCCAATTCTACCTTCTCAACCGGCATTCCCCACTGAGACGAACTTGTTTTTAGCTCGGCCTTTGCATGGTACTTGCCCGCCGTGCTCGGCGCACCGTTCAGCTTCTCGCCGACTTTGCCGTTGTCGTCCTTGTAGTAGGTGATGTTGTAGTTGACCTTCGCCTCTTTTCCGAGGATGAAGGTGTGGATGTACGGTGTCAGATCCACCGGCGAACCGTTTTCGATGAACAGCTCGTCATATGCGCGGGACAGAACCGGCGCGTAATCCGTTCCGTACCAAGTGTAGTACAGCGCCTTCAAGAACTGCGTTCTCTGCTCCGCCTTCTGTTCCTTCGTTACCGCTCTGTAACCTTCTTCCTTGCCGGCGAAGTAGTTCAGCAGTTCGTTCGCGGAGAACTCCATGCCGTTCTCATCAGCCGATGCGAAGATGGTGAAGCGCTTGTTGGTGAAGGTTTTGCCCTTCTTCACGTTCTTGTCGTTCACGATTACGATGGTTGCCTTGTAGTAGGAAGTGATGACATTGTTTCCGATGTACATCGCACCCTGTACGGCATCTCCGCCATCCTCGTCCAGAAGGATCTGGCCGTTTCTGTCGTGCTTCAGCTTGAAGTAGGTATCCTTCGGTGTGGTTCCGATTCCGGATTCGTTGGATACGGCCTCAACAGTGCTGTAGTTGAAGTAAGTATCCGCTTCTTTGTACGGTTCCATGCTTCTGAAGTATTTAACGTACTCCGCTGCGATCTTTTCGAACTTATCCTGCTCTGCTGCCGTGAATCCCTCGCCGGTGATTACGACGTCCTTGTTGTTGTAGTAGGACTGTGCGCCCGGATAATCGTTGTTGTTGTTGTTGGAAATCGCAGTTGCCTTGAAGGAAATGGTGTAATCCTTGGATTTTCTGCTGATCAGTTCATTGGTTGCCTTATCGTATGCGGTTACTTTTACCGTATAACGTCCCGGTTTAATCGGCGCTTCGTCGCTGTCATAGTCGTAGGTGATCTCTGCTGCGTACGGAACGGTTCCGGTGTAGTGATACTTCAGAACGTATTCTTTGTCATAGTCGACCTTCAGATCCAGTGCTGCCGGTTTTCCGTCATATACCTTGTCCTTCACATCCAGTGTAATCAGATCTTCCGGTTCAACCTCATATTCTGCCGTCATCGAGCAAGCTTCATAGGTGTCGTTGCCATCAAATGTCGCTTCTACCTTGTAGATTCCCTGCTTGGACGGTGCCTTTTCCAGCACGTTGCCCTTCGCGTCTTTGTACACCAGGTGGAACTTATCGCCCAACTTCGAGCCGTTGGTTTCTTCCTTGCCACGGCGCAGGATAAAGTATTCGCTCATATCCTTTCCTTCCGGACCTGCGTAGAAAGTATCCGCATAGGTCTGGAAGAACATCTTTGTCTTCGTGGATCCCTTACAGAATGCACGTCTCAGTTCTTCTTTGCATACTTCACAGAATGCATACTGCTTTCCAAGGAATCTCATCTTGCAGTTTTCGTGCGGTCTGTACCAACCGTCACCACCGTTATCGTATTCGTATACGCCAACGCCGTTCTTGCCGATGAAACGCTTCCATTTTACGCTCTCCGGATTGGATTCTGCGGTCATGTTCGCATATTCACGGGCATAGCTTGCGCCGGCAAAATATTCGTCTGCCAGGTTTGCTACAGTGTGTCCCAGCTCGTGAAGCATCATTTCCAGGGACTCGTTGTTCAGGGAAGCGATGCAGATGGAACCGCCGCTGCCGCCGTAAGTATCCGAGTTTACCACGATAACTTCAAAGTCGGATTCCGGGAGGAACTGCTTCTTAATTTCTTTAACTCTTGCGCTGCCTTCCGAGCCAACGGCCAACAGTCTCTGCATTCCGCCGGTCCAGAAAGAGGTCTTGAAATAGGTATCTCTGGTGTCGGCGTCGGCTTCTTCCTGATTCTTTGCCTTGTCCGCTCGGGCACCGGATTCCTTCGAGATAACGCCCTTGGCATAAATCTTGATGATGTCCTTGCATTCATCCCACGGGGATGTCTTCATCACATATTCTGCCACCTTCTTGGATTCCGAGTAGAACTTGTCCTGTTCTTCTGCCGTAAATCCATCGCCGCACATCAGCAGTACGAAAGCGTCCTTGTCCGCGAGTTTCTCATCGCCATAGACCAGCATCGGCTTCTCATCCGGGACGGAGTTCTCGGACGTTGCCTTTGCCGGTGCTTTCGCTGCTTTCTTGTCCGCCTTTGCTTCAGGTTCTTTCTGTTCCTCTGAAGCAATCGCTTTCTGCGAGTCGTTAGAAACAGCGTCCGGGGAAATAGCTTCAGGTTCTTTCTGCTCTTCCGCAACGGTTTCCGGTTCACCGGTGGAAGCCGGTTCTGTCGCATATGCAATCGTACTCATCAGTGGAGTTACGCACATGCTCAATCCCAAACACATTGCTAAAAAAGCATTTACGAGTCGTTTCCTCATGATGCCCTCCTTTACGTAGTTAACACGTAGTTTAATGTAAAGCGAGTATACATTGTTACACCATTAACTTTCAACCCCCGGATTGTATTAAAATTGTTTTTTAATTTATTTTCAGATTCTAAATATGCCGACTGAAACGGTAGTTTTGTAAATTCAGCGTGTAAAAAGGGTCGATTTTTTCTCATTAAGAAAAATAATCGCCGTCTTTTATTGTTAGTAAATTGACATACCCATGTGACTTCAACGCTGCCCTCCGGAGTCCGGCCTCTACAGTTCCGCCGTCGGATTTCGTCCTCTCAGGCGCCCGGCAGCCTCCTCTCTTTGCTCCCCGTTCCCCGCTAGCCCTTGTGCCTCCGTTCCGGGGAGCAAAATCTTCACATTCCCGCCGGCGCTTTTCGACCGTTCGCGTGCCCGGCGGCGTGCCCCCAACATTCCGGCGGCTCCTCCCCCTAACAGGAAAAAGCACCGGGCAGTGCAATCGCTGCTCGGTGCTTTTCTCTCTTCATTTTCAATTATCCCTATTCCGCAACTTCCACCAGCTCAATCTTGAAGTTCAGCTCCTGGCCGGCCAGCTCATGGTTAGCATCGAAGGTGATGGTCGTCTCGTCCTTCGCTGCGATCACTGCCGGGAACGGCTGTCCGAATGCGTTCTGCAGGAACACTTTATCGCCGGTGTTGAACTGCTCGCAGCCCGGCATCTGGCTCTGCTCCACGGTGAAAATCGCCTGTTCCGTTCTCTCTCCGTACGCTTCTTCCGGCGCCAGGTGAACATTCACCACGTCTCCCGGATTCATTTCTACAACCGCTTTATCGAAGCCCGGAATCATCATGCCCACGCCGCACACGAATTCCAGCGGTTCCCCTCTGTCATAGGAGGAATCGAACTTCGTACCGTCATTCAGGGTTCCGTCGTAATGTGTTTTTACCCTCTTGCCGGCATTCTTTCCCGGGAAAAGAATCTGCAGCTCCTGGCTTCCGCAGCCGCCGCAAGAACTTCCGCAGCCACCGCCGCAGTGTCCGCAGCCGCCCTCTTCATCGTGGCCGTGCTCGTGATCGTGATGATCGCAGTTCACGCCCGCAGACTCCAGCTTTCCTGCCAGATAATCTGCCACTGCCTGATCCGCATCGCCGGTCACACCGGAGCACACTTCGATTCCGGCCTCTGCCAAAGCCGCCTGCGCACCGCTGCCCATGCCACCGCAAAGCAGCACGTCGATGTCGTGATTCTTCAGTACGCCTGCCAGCGCCTCATGACCGGCACCGTCGGTACCCATCACTTCACCGGCACCCACTTCGCCGTCTTCCACCTGATACACCTTGAACGCTTCGGAATGTCCAAAATGCTGGAATACGGTTCCGTTATCCTTATCGTATGTTACTGCAATTTTCATGTACCATTACCTTCCTTTTCCTAAAAATAAAATTCATTATATCATCCGCTTTCGTACCGTTTCCGTACTCGTTTCATTATACAGGATTCCGGCCGGCGTCTCAATGGCTATCTTCCCATTCGGTTATTCGCAGCTTGACGCGCCAATTCTTCCCGGATCTGCTCAATCAGGGTGATGTCCGCCGGCAGCCAGTCCACGCTGTCCAGCGTCTCCTTGGTCAGCCATTTTGCATCCTCCGCTTCTTTCAGCACCGGGTCTCCCGACAGGATTTCGCACCAGAAGCAGTCCATGCTCAGATGGAACGTCGGATAATCGTATTCAATTCGATCGATCCGCTTGCCTACGGAAATCTCGGTATCCAACTCTTCTCGAATCTCCCGCACCAAAGCCTCTTCCGGTGTTTCGCCCGGCTCGATTTTTCCGCCGGGAAATTCCCAGCCATCCTTAAATTCTCCATACCCCCGCTGAGTCGCGAACACCCGCTCGCCGTCTCGGATCACCGCCGCCACAACGGATATTGTTTTTTTATTCATAAATCCTCCTTTACACCGTTTCCTCTACAATGTACTCATAGATATCGTCCCGCACCGGCCGATCCAGCCGATAACTGATTTCAAACGCATCGCCTTTGGTCTGCGCCATCTGAATCGGCTGCGGATCGCCCTCTGCATAGATCTCGCCCAAGAAGTAGAACTCCTTCGCTTCGTTATCATTTTTGTCTTTCCGAATAAAAAGAAAAATCCGATTGTCCCGGTCTTCCGCGGTCCGCTTATAAATATGATCGGCATCGCTGGAATTCACTTTTCGCGGGCGCTTCGACAATGCGATCAAATGATTTGGCGTAACAAAACGGTCTTCGTATGCAATGGCATCCTCTGCTTTATCGTAGTTGATGAATACCGGAAGGGTTTTCGTGCGCTTATCGTAAAAATAGCCACCGATATTCTGGGCCGTTAGGTTTTGCTCCCAGTTCAGGAGACGGCATACGTCCTCGTAAGTATATTTTGCATAGAGCTGGAATGTCGTATCCTTGTATCGATTTCCGTATTCGCGGTTGCTCCGCTCTATGCCAAAATCCACCAATTCGGCAACTGCGGAGCGGAATTCCGAGTGAGATAGCAGTTGCCGGAACTCCGATGCAATTTCATAGCTCCCCTCATTCTCCTTTAGGAATATGCAGGCTGCAAATTTCTTTTGATCTTCTTTCTTTGCGAATTCATTCGTTAAATTTCGCAGCACGGAATGGGTTACCGCATCCTGCACATCTGTTTTATACCGGATTTTCATGAATTTCTTGTAGTACTGCTGAATTCGCGGCTCATTTTCCAACAGTCCTTTCAGAACAACCAGTTCATCAATCCGCTTTCCCTTTGCCAGTTTCCGGGAAATAAACTGCAGAATCTCCTCTTCTTTTTCGCTCATCTCCGTCGTATAATCCGCCTCGTACTTCTTGAGAAACTCGTGATAAGAGCCCAGCTTATCGAAAAACTTCGTCACATCAATGGTCCCGTAATCATAGAAATCCTTCAGTTTCGGAATCCGTCCCAGCTTCTGTTTTAAGTTGGTGTACGCTTCCTTCAACGTTCGCAAGTCGTTGGTGGATGCGGAATCAATTGCTTGATAGATTCTTTTTTTCGAGATTTCATCAAAGTGGATGGTGGAACTTCCCGGAATCACCCGAGCCCCTTCGCTGACATATCGGCGCATCGTATCCTTGTTGTAAGACCGGTCGCCCGACAACGCAATCGGAATCATGAAATTGTTTTTATAATTTCCGATGAAATCCAATATTACCACGAATTCTTTATCATCCGACTTTCTCAGGCCTCTTCCCAGTTGCTGCACGAAAACGATTGGTGATTGGGTCGGGCGCAGCATCACCACCTGGTTCACCTCCGGAATATCCACGCCTTCGTTGAAGATATCCACCGTGAATACGTAATCCAGGTAATCCTCTCGAGTATCGCTCACCAGCCGATCGATCACTTCTTCTCGCACCGCCTGGGAATCATCACCCGACAGCATCCGGGCGCGATAGCCATGCTGACAGAATTTCCGAGCCAGTTCTTCGCCCTCATCCTTCCGGCTGCAGAACACCAGGCCTTTTACCCGATCCCCGCTGTAGCCAAAATACTCCACCTGCTTTAGAATATATTCTACGCGCTCATCGCTCACCAGCTTGACAAAATTCCGAAGGCCGGATTCATCATCGAATGTCTCTCCATCGATCTCCAAATCCGTAATGCCGAAATAGTGAAACGGGCAAAGCAAATTCTCCTCCAGCGCCTGCTGCAGCCGAATTTCATACGCAATATTGTAATCGTACAAATCAAAGATATCAAAGTTATCTGTCCGCTCCGGGCTCGCGGTCATGCCTAGCAGAAACTGCGGTTTAAAGTACTCCAAAATCCGCTGATAACTTTCCGCGCCGGCGCGATGGGTCTCGTCGATGCAGATAAAATCAAATTCGTCCGGTCTAAACTTTTCCAACACGTCCGCTTTGGACATCATCTGCATGGTAGAAAAGAGATAGTTCGCATCGTAATCCTTTTCATTTCCGGACAATAAGCCATACCGAATGGGACTTCCGTCCGGCTTGTATTTACCCAATACTCGCTGATAACTCTTCAGCGCCTGTTTCGCAATCTGTTCCCGGTGAACCACAAAGAGAGCTTTTCCCGGCGCTGCATCTCGCATCGCGAACGCGGAGGCGTAGGTTTTTCCGGTACCGGTGGCAGAGATCAGCAGCGCTCGATTCTCTCCTTCTTCCCGAAGCTTCTGCAGATTCTGGATAAAGTTCAGCTGCATCGAATTTGGTTTTAGCTGATATCCCAACAAATCGATGGCCTTCCCTTGGGTCGCCACCTTCTTCTGCTTCTGAATTTCCTTGTACAGCAGTTCATATTTATCGATAAAAGCTTCGAAGCTCCGCGTCCGCTCCGAGGTCCACAGCTGCCGGAATTCCTGACGGATTTCGGTAAGGAATTCGCCTTGTTCGGTGGATACCATTTTGGTATTCCACTCCCGATTCCGTGTCAGCGCCCCTAAAGTCATATTGGAGCTGCCCACGATCACCCGATACATTTCATCCTTCCGGAAAAGATAGCCCTTGGTATGAAAGCCTTCCGATTCATCGTCTGTGACGTACATTCGAATTTCCAGGTTCTGCAGCTTTGACAGGCGGCGAAGGGCTTTCGGGTCACTGAAATTCAGATAATTCGTGGTCAGAATTCGTCCCGGAATATTTCGGCGTTCTAATTCCTTGAACGTTTGCATGAAAGGCTCAATTCCGCTGTTGGTAATGAACGCCACGCTGATGGCGAATTCGTCGCACCGCAGAAGTTCGCTCTCAATCGCCGATAAGACCTTCTTTCCCTCCGCCGCATTATTCGACAGGAATTCCGGACGGTATGCCAAATTCGAGTTATATTCCCGATCTATGAATGCAGTACGAAACCCCTCCTCTAATTCTTCTGTATTGGAATTTCGATTCTTACTTTTTCCCATATATAAATTTTCCTTCTATATCAAATAGTTTTTCCAAGCTATACAGGGTCATTATATCACAGCGCCAGTAATGCACTCAAGGAAGGCCTGTTTCCTACTGTTAGCGTAGTCCAACGGTGAAATACAACTTCTTATAATAAGTTTAAAATAGCAGGACAAAAATATGTCGTATTTCTCACCTTATCATCTTTCACCAAAATACTCTTATCAACAAATTCATCTAGCATATTGTATAAGGTTCCCTTACTTCCGGGAATTATATCCTGAAGCTGTTTAGCCTTAAACGCTGGTCTCTTGAATATTTCATCAAGAAGCATAATTGCATACTTTGAACTCATCTCAGATAAACAAATTTCCTTATAATCATTATATTTGTCCAACATAGCTTTTGCTTTTAATGTATTTATTTCCGCCTGCTCTACAACACCCTCCAGAAAATACTTAATCCATGCAGCGTAATCATTATCCTTTGATACAGCAGATAATTTTTCTAAGTATGTCTTGCGATCCTTTTCAAAATAAGCACTCATATAGAATGTTGGGACTGGAAGCATGTCTCTATAATACAAAAATAGTGGTATTAATAATCTTCCAATTCTACCATTTCCATCTTTAAAAGGATGAATCATTTCAAACTGACAATGAATTAGAGCTGCCTGTATTAAGAAATCAATCTCATCATAATGTATATATTGTTCTAGATTTGCCATATATTCTAAAGTTAATTCTGGCGGCAACGGTGTAAATGAAATTGTATTAATAGTGCCTATATAATTCTGTTCCGTTTTAAATTCTCCTGGTGTCTTTGCCTGACCTCGAACATTATCTAATAAAATTCTATGCATTTCTCGAATCAAGCGTGTACTCAGTGGAAGCTTATGTCTTCCTTCTTCAGAATTGTCAGATATTGTTGACATTTTATCCAACGCATAAAAAAGAGCACTTCTATAGTTCATAACTTCTTGCATTTCATCTTTGGGAATCGATACTTCATTACCCGCGTCATAGTTAATAAAATCCGCTATGGTAGCATGAGTGCCTTCTAGTTTTGAAGAAAGAACAGCCTCCTGCGATACTAATGGAGAAATCAATAACATTGGATTGATGGTGTTTACAAGGAAACCTCTATACGCACCCAATGCGTTATTTGCTTTTGAAATAAGTCTAATGATATCCTTGTCAAATAAAGCTGTTCCAAGTTCTATGGGAAGCTTTTCAGGTATATGTGGTGATGGCACATTTTGATATATCTCTTCAAATCTCATTGCATATCTCCTCTCGATAATCTGCTTTTATTGCATTTTTTAGACCGATGCTATTCTTGATCTAATTATCTCTATATTATTGAACTTAATTTATTCTAAGTCTAAAAATAAGAGCATTACTAGAATAGTTCTTTTGTTAGTTTAAAAATATGCATACTATTAGACCAACATATCATATGGTTCGATATTTTTCAATATTCTAGATTAACAACAATCAATCGATACTCTCTTCCAACAAAGGCAAATCCTCTGCCTAATTCCATAAGAAAGTCCTGCACATTATTCATTAGTGCTCTCTTCAGTTCTTTTGGCCTAATTGTTTTCTATAGTTTTCCTCACATAAAACAGGGCCTTTTCCTGATCGTTTTTGCATTTATCAATTATCAGCTTATTGGGTCCCCACGGGATATGAAAAACAAGTTCCACAGAATCTACCCCAGGCTAGGGTAAATTGTCTTCTCCAGAATAAAATTCATAATACCATTTCATATAATGTAGATTGGTAACAGAAAAAGATTTTATCTCTGGAAACTGCTTTTTCATGTCTTTACTGAATTTTGCAAAAAAGCCGGAACCATAAGTATTAGTAAAGTCTTTGAGAACTATGTCTCGACCTACTGACCAGTTGAATCGTAATGATTCCTCATTTACCTTCGCGACCGCTCTTACTTGGCTTTTCCGAAATCTGTCACCGATTTCCTTTACCCACGCATTATAGTCTTTCTCATTTATTTGATCTGCAGGAAAAATATCTTTCTTCATTCTTTAGCCCTCCCAATTGATACGCAATGCGTTATGTACAAGGTAAAAAATGTATGATCCAGCATAGGAAGGGTCTCCAAATCTGTTTTATCATATCTCACTTATTCGTCCCCTTTATTTTTCATCATTTTTTCAATCTCTGCTCTGTACTTTAAAAGCCTGAGCAAATACTCTGGAAGTTCTCTTTTCTCCGCTTCCCAATCCTGAACAGTACGATATGGAATACCATAGTAATCGCTGAATTCACGTCTGTTCATTCCCATTTTTTCTCTTAACTCTTTTACGTCTTTCCCTCTACTCATGATTTAACTCTCCTGCTCAAATAACGCATTGCGTTATTTAATAGTACCCGATATATGCGCTCTTGTCAATCCACTATATCCCATCCCCAAATTGACATCGCCACCGTGCATGTGATACACTCACCCTCGTTACTCGCCGAAAAGCGAGTTTTAATAGTTTCCCGTAATATTACTTTTTTTGTTGATGAATTTCCAGACTATACTCTAATCGCCTACGTGCCTTTCATCAAATTGACATGTTCCTAATTGCATGTTACGTACAACTTATTTACCCTCTATAGTTTTACTACATTCTGTAATGCTTTAGTAATCGCAGTACTAACTGAAGAATCCTGCTGAAATGCATCACCGTTCCAGAAACTGGGTACCGTAATTCCTGATTAATGGTACCGATGTTCCTGCCGGTGGATATCATACACATTTTACGGTTCTACACTTTTGTACCATAAAAGTGAAAACGCAATAAAGTTATAGTTGCGGTTCCCCATTGGGGAATGCTGGTACCCGGCATTCCAGAATGACGGTTTCATTGCTAAGGAATATTCACCTACCGCAATATGCGGCCTAACTGTTGCTTTAATCATTTTTGAATTCGGCTAAGTATATATATGGAAATAATAACTGAAACAATCGCCGCGATTCAGTCTGTAACGTTAACAAATCTCTACTTCACAATTATGCTTATCTGCAAATTCTCGTAACATCTCTATAGCGTATATATCGCTACATATTAACTGCATATCCAATTCCCGTCTACTTACAAAAACAAATTTCCGGATTGTTACATCTTCTTCAATTTCTTCTAACAGTCTAAGAAGAGCTTCATATTTTATTCCAATCCTATCTCGAATATCGTACTGTCTGTTCTGTTCCAGTATAGTACAACGCTTTTTCTTCCATGAAACTTCGTAAAACTGCACTATATATCAACGTAGTTTTATCTTTTCTGCATTCAGTAGTCCCTAAATATTGACCTGCAATGTAATCGTAGACATCTGAATAATCTTCTTCGTCAAACCACGATTTTTCATCTAATTCATTATGCTTATCAATTATACTCTTAAGCACCTTAGCACAGAGAGCAATATTATACTCATCATTACATATTTCTTTAATAAAAGTGTGTGCATCTTTTCGCAGGACCTTTTCTGCTGTAGAAAGTCTTATCTGTGCAATTCCTACAGATATGTTTTTCTTTAAGGCAATCACCGGAAAAAATCTACATAGTATTTTTTCCAGGATTTTATTGTACATTCTCCCTCTGTAAAAATTTTCCAACCTCAAAATGGTTTCTAATAATACAACGTTAATATCATTTTCTTTAGCAGCATTATCAATTGCAAACTTATTATGTTTTATCTCATAATTATCAATCGCTAGTTGGCGTTCCAATATATATACTTCTTCTTTAAAAGTATCAATCGTTTGAACAATTACAACGGATGATTTAGCAAGTAAAGACTCTATTGAAAATGAAAATGCTATTGCGATTAAAGACAGCAATATAGAAAGTCCTGGATTTCCTATCCACTGAATCATCGCATCCCCTTTTATTAAAGGAATGAAAATTCTAATAGTAATTATTGTGATGAGTACAGACACTGCAATAAATGCTGAATATCCTAATAGAATAATCCATTCAATTCCACTCTTTTTTATTTTTAGCAAATGGTTTTGGGTTATTGCAGGCCATGTATTCAAAAAACAAACGATAAAAATGCCAACACAAATTTGTTTTTCCGTATAACCAACCCCTAAGTGAAGAATAGTCGCCCCTAGACCTATATACAATATTCTTATTGCAGCACTTTGTGCAGTTCTTGTTGCATCTTCATCACCGACAAACTGCAAAAAAGGCACTATACTTACCTGGCAGAACCGTCTTATGTGCAATAGTCAACATGGAAAAAAATATTCCAGAAATCGCTATAGGTATCAAATCTTTTAAATATATTACACTCATTACTCTGTTTCCATTCTATTAATATTCTATCTTTGTTTTTTAACCTTTCAGTTCTGTGAACAATTTTCTTTTAATATAACACACGAACGTATGTTCGTAAACGAAAGTCCTTTTCTTAAAATGTTCGCATCACCTAACTTTTTTCTACACCGATAACAGAATACTTGTCAAGAAATGGATGCTCGTTTCTTTTTATTATCAATATACAATACACAATAAGCTGATTTTCCATGCTGATGTAATTCAACTGTTACAAATTGATGGTAACAATGCATGTCGATTACTAAAACCCCTTGTCGACTAGAAAACGCTTAGTCCAATAAATAAGGGACGTTATGCAAAGTATCGGTATTGTGGTAACGCTTAATCTGATATGAAGTGACCTTTGTCAAGAGAAAATATTCCGCTTTTGAAAAGTCACTACCCGAAGGTATCTTGTAAG
>CAKQWJ010000013.1 GCA_934278925.1 uncultured Clostridia bacterium
ATGCTCTTTTTCAATGCCTAATTATTTATTTCGATTTCGATTTTAATCCCACAAAAATTCGTGAAGAACCAAAAAAAAGGCAGGCAGCCCCAGGTCCCCTGTGGCTGCCCCCATCTCCTCCAATCAGAAAATACCCGCCGCTGCACAGCAGTCGGCGGGTTTTTGCTTCCTTATTCTCTCTGGCCCCCGCCGCTGCATGGCAGCCGGCGGGTATTTTCTTCTTAATTCCTAAGTCCCTAAGGACTCGGCATTCCTATTTCTGCATGTACTCGTCCATGTGAGCAGCCGCCAGTTTGCCGGCGCCCATGGCCTTGATTACAGTAGCCGCGCCGGTTACCGCATCGCCGCCGGCGAACACGCCTTCTCTGGTGCAGGCACCGGTTTCATCGTTAATCTGAATGCCGCCCCAATCGTTCTCGTCCAGACCTTCGGTGGTCTCCACGATGAGCTGGTTCAGGCTGGTACCCAGAGCCATGATCACGCCGTCTACGTCCAATGTGAACTCGGAACCCTCAATGGCAACCGGTCTACGACGTCCGGAAGCATCCGGCTCGCCCAGTTCCATTTTGATGCACTCGATCTGGCTCACGTAGTTGTTCTCGTCGCCCAGAACGCGCACCGGGTTGTTCAACAGGTGGAACTGAATGCCCTCTTCTTCTGCGTGCTCGATTTCCTCGGCACGAGCCGGCATCTCATCTCTGCCTCTCCGGTAAATTACATGAACCTCGGCGCCCATTCTTTTTGCGCATCTTGCTGCGTCCATGGCAACGTTTCCGCCGCCTACAACCGCAACCTGTTTGTGCTTTTTGATTGGGGTGTCGTACTCGTCCAGGTAGCCCTTCATCAGGTTGATTCTGGTGAGGTATTCGTTTGCGGAATATACGCCTACCAGGTTCTCGCCTTCGATGTTCATGAACTTCGGAAGGCCGGCACCGGTACCAACGAATACAGCATCGTATCCTTCATCGAACAGGTCCTGGATGTCCAGGGATCTGCCCACTACCACGTTATGGTAGAAGGTGACGCCCTTCTTCCGCAGGGTGTCGATTTCGTATGCCACGATATCCTTTGGCAGACGGAATTCCGGAATTCCGTATACCAACACGCCGCCCTCTTTGTGGAGGCTCTCGAAAACGGTGACCTCGTATCCCTTGTTCACCAGGTCTCCGGCTGCGGTCAGTCCGGCCGGGCCGGCACCGACAACGGCAGCCTTCTTGCCGTTGGATGGGATTTTTTCTACTTTATCGTTGCCAATGTGCTCTCTGTGCCAATCCGCTACGAAACGCTCCAGTCTGCCTACGGCAACCGGCTCACCCTTGATTCCGCGAACGCACTTTCCTTCACACTGGGTTTCCTGCGGGCATACACGGCCGCACACTGCCGGCAGGGAGTTGGTGGAAGTGATCACTTCATAGGCACCGGCAAAATCTCCCTCGGCCACCTTTGCGATGAATTCCGGAATCCGTACGTTTACCGGACATCCTGCTACGCAAGGTTTTGTTTTACAATTGAGGCAGCGCTGCGCTTCGTTTACCGCCATCTCTTCGGTATATCCCAGAGCTACTTCCTTAAAATTCTTATTTCTGACATCCGGTTCCTGAGACGGCATCGGTGTCTTTGTCATCTGATTATTCATAGTGTCTTACACCTCCTGTCAGTCGGCAGATATGATCCCGTTCTTCCTTCTCTTCTTCGTGATAATATGCGTTGCGGGCAATGAGTACGTCCCAGTCTACCGCTGCCGCATCGAATTCCGGTCCATCTACGCAGACATACTTGGTCTCGCCGTTGATGGAAACTCGACATCCGCCGCACATTCCGGTTCCGTCGATCATCAGCGCCGTGAGAGATGCGATGGTCTTGATTCCGTAAGGCTTGGTCACCTCGTTGACGAACTTCATCATGATCGGAGGTCCAACGGTGATTACTTCATCGTAATCGTTTCCGGCCTTGATCAGCTCCTCCAGCTTTGTAGTGGTGAAACCCTTCTCGCCGGCAGAACCGTCGTCTGTCATCAGGTAGAAATTATCTACCGCCTCTTCAAACTCTTCCTTCAGCACAATCAGCTCCTCGGTTTTGAATCCGGAAACCATGTCCACCTTCACGCCGGCTTCCGCAAGACCTCTTGCCACCGGGTATGCCAGTGCGTTTCCGGTACCGCCGCCAACCACGCAGACCTTCTTCAGGCCCTCCATGTGGGTCGGTTTTCCCAGCGGTCCAACCACGTCCTGGATGTAATCGCCTACTTCCAGCTGGGACAGCAGCATGGTACTTCTTCCCACTGCCTGGAAAATCAGGGTTACGGTTCCCGTCTCCTTATTGGTTCCCGCCATGGTGATCGGAACTCTTTCCCCGTATTCATCCACGCGGAAAATAATGAACTGTCCCGGTTTTGCTTTCTTTGCAACAAAAGGTGCCTCGAACTCAATCCAGAACATATCGTGGCTGAGCTGTTTCTTCAGTACAATCTTGTGCATCTCTAACTCCTTCCTCAAGTAAAAATATCCTGCAACGATCCCGCAGTTTCCGCCGGGAAACTACATCTCGTCTTGCATGCGCTGTGTAATCTTCCGCTTCGCCGGATCCTTTGCTCTCCGGTAAAGCACGAACCGCCGGCCGATGGCCTGGACGAAATCTGCTTTTAGCTCATCCGCAACCTGATTGGCGGTCTCCTTGGCCTCCAATTCTGCCCCCTCCTGAATTGCCACTTTCAGCAACTCGTTGGCAGTCAAATACTCATCGATGGTCTGCATCACCGTGTCCGTCACTCCGGCTCTTCCGACGATTACCGCCGGCTGCACGGTCTGCGCCAGCTTTTTCAAATAACTTCTCTGCTTTCCTGTCAGCATCCTCTCTCTCCTCTAAAAACAAAATCGTTATCTCGCGGAAGCTTCCGGCTGCTTCGGGTTCACATCCTCCGGATATGCCGCAATCGGCTCGTTGCTGAGACGCTTGTAGTACGCTTTCGCCTGGTACAGCGCCGCCACCGGATTGTGACCCATCACCCGATCCTTGGTCACCAGGGTGGTGCACAGAGCATCCGCATATTTATAGAATAGACTGTCGTGTCCCACGCACAGCCCCACGATTACGTTGAAATCCGTCTTCTCCCGGTTCATGATTTTCGCCTGCATAATCGGGTTGCACATAATCGGACCGGTAATCCGAGTGTCCTCTTCCGGAACGCCCACCTTGGTCTTCTCAAAAGAACCCACTTTGCACACGGCGCCCACCACTTCAAATCCGTTCTTCCGAAGAATCCGGGCGAAAATTCGACTTTCCTCAATCAGTCCCACGCAGGTGGCGATTCCGATTTTGTGATAGCCCATCCGTTTTGCAAAAGCCACGATTTCCTGCACCCGGGTGTATCTCAGGTAAAAATCCGATTCAATCTGAGCGGACACCACCGACGCCTTCTGATTCTCCGGCTCCTCGTACAGCTTCCACACTTCCGCTCTCTCCTCGTCCGTCAATTCCGTGGTCAGGCAGAAGTCCGGATACTCCTTGTCCCGCGTGTGGCAGTTGTATACACCGCAGTCCACACAGGAACGTTTGGTTTCCTCGTTCATCATGCTCCTCCAATATTTAAAAACATTTCACTTAAGGATAACATATCTTCCTTATTTTTCAAGTAATTCTAAAGATTTTTTGCATTAAAAATTGGTTTACCTCTGTTTTTTTATCTGAACTTTTTGCATGAATCCCACGTTTTTCCGTTTTAACGGTGCTGTTGCGCGCTTTCGCCTCCGACGAAAAAGAAGAATCCGGCGGTTCCCCCGCCGGATTCTCTCCTTATCCTCTGCTTGGCATCCATCGTCCGCTCGGACGCCGAATGCCTTACCGATCTTTTTTTATCGAAAGCTTCGCTGCTGCAGCGCCCTCCGGTACCTTCCCGCTTTGGTCCGCAGCGCCCGGTAGTTCGCATACCCATTCCGGTCGCTTTGGTTCACCCAAATACTTTCGCCCTTTCGGGAAAACTGCAGGCAATTCGGATAGAGCATGTATTCTTCCTTGTAAATCATCCATTCCATCTTCCGGAGCACTGCTTCCACCTTCTCTTCCCACTCATCCTTGTCCGGGAAGCGCACCAGGGAACGCAGCTCCGCGACGATTTCATCCTCTTCGATTTTCATCTGCTTCACCCGGCCGGCAACACCGCACTCCTGTTTCAGCATCGGATACAGAACCTCCCACTTCTTGGAATAGTGTTCTCCCACACCTCGCAGAAGTTCGACCTCTTCCCGCGTAAGATCCCGGTTCTGACCGGCACGTATATTTCTCCGTACCACATCGATCTGCTCCTGCAGCACGGCATTTTCCAACCTCAAAATGTTCAGATTATTCATCTTCTCCATTTTCTCCTTTCCCCTTGAGACGATTCCGTCCGGAATTTCCTGCACTCCGGCGGACCGGCATTCTTTCCCGGCGCCCTCTCTTGGCAATCCCTCTTCGGTACGGTCATTGTATCATCTGAATTTCCGGAAACCGTAACTGTTTCATGTGAGTTGCATGAACAGCCGGTGATGTGATGGGGGGGCGGATCCGGGTGCCGACTGACGCCTCCCCCGGCGGTTTTCGCTGTTTCTCAGCGCTCTTCGTGCAAATTGACGATAAATCTCCGGAAAACCGCCCCCCAACATCAATTCTAATTCAACGCCATTTTGCACGCTCTAATAAAGTAATACTTTTTTTGAAAAGTTGACGACGAAGTCCTCGAAATCAAATCTTCATCGTCAATTCGCTCTTTTCTTCCATTAAAATCTCCGCGCGTTGCTTTTCACGGCAAAAGCAATTGACGTCAAACTCCCATAAAAGAACCTCCTATCGTCAATCCTCCCGTTTCTCTTTTGCTCTCAACTCTAATACTGCCTTGCTCTTTCATGAGCATTGACGATAAATACTAAAAAACCAGGATTCCATCGTCAATTTCTTGGTTTCTGACATAGATTTCTCGATTTTTCTCGATAAGAGTGTGCTGAAGGGGAAAAGTTTTTCTGCCATAATGATAGGAGAATAGTTCTTAAACAAGAAAGGAAGGATCTAACTATGAATGATTACAAAAAAATCTGTCTCTTGGCTTTGGAGGATCACCGACAGCTTAAACGACAGTATCAGAAAAAAATAAAAAGTCTCTCCGCTTACGATGGAATGCTCTTACAATCCAGTCTTCGCAAGGGAGCAACTTATTACTATTGTCTTAAAAAGGGTGGCAAGCGGCGCTACCTGGGTCGGGAGACCCACGAGGTCGTCCGCAAGATTCGCGAGCTGCGCTTCTGCAAGAAAATGGTAGAAACTCTGAATGACAACATCCGCCTCCTCCGGGACTTCGCAGACCGGTATTGCGACACCGACACGGAATCCGTGCGGCAGCGCCTCCCGAAGCAGTACATGCCTCTGTTGACCGATATCCTGGATCTGAACGTCGGCAGCATCGAAGCCCGTGTCCAGGCGATGCGGGAACGAAAGGCTGCGATTCCACCCAGACATCCGGAAGCCCTTCGCATTACAACCTTCGACGGCACATTGGTGCGGAGCCGCGTGGAAGCTCTGCTGTACGAGCGTTTCTGCGCCGCAGGCTTCTACGTTCTCTACGAGTACCCCATCGAATACGCCCCGGGCAAATTCCTCTGCCCTGACTTCCTGCTGATTCACCCGGTCACCGGCCAGGTCATTCTTTGGGAGCACCTGGGGCTTTGGTTCCACGCGGAGAATTCCCATCAATACCGGGACAGCTTCAACTGGAAAACCGATATCTACCGGGAGCTGGGTTTTATTCCCGGCATCAACCTCCGGATGTCCTTCGAAACCGACGATGGACTGGACCTGGAATGGCTCTCCGACCAAATTGAATATTTATACAATTCCGTCCCGACCACATCCCTCCTGGCCATCCGGGAAAAACAGCTTCACGACTTCGCCGACTTCAATCTGCTCATAAAAACAGCTTCGTGATATCCAGCGGCGTCCGGCCGGAGCCGCGCACAATCAAAAAATGCGTCCGTCTCATCCCAAAAATCCAAAGAACCGGGCTGCCGCGCCTTTCGGTACGACAATCCGGTTCTCACTTCGAATCCATATATGAATCCATATATTTCCATTTAGAATTTGCTCTTTATGGCATTCACCACGAAGCTCTTGAAGTCCTCGCTGAGGAGGAACTCCTTCATGCCCGTCACATCGTTAATCAGGCGCATACAAATAGACGCCAGAAAACCGATGACCAGCAGAAGAATAATCGTCGTGGCCGGAATGTCCAGGCGGCCTTCGTCCTGCTTCTTCTTGCGCCGCCACAGAACGTAAAGAATTTCCATCAGCACCGTGAATAACAGGATGAAAATTGCACTCATCGTAATCTCCACGGACATGGACTGAATCTCTCCGTCGTCCAAAAAATCCATGCTCATGTGACCCACCATCACGCCGATAATCAGCAATACACATCCAAAAAAATACTCACTTCTTGCCGGTTTCTTCATTACTCCCCCGTTAATTCTTCATAGTTCCAAAAAATACGCATAAATTTTAGCATTTAAATGCAGGAATTTCAATATAAATCCATCGATTTCTTCACTTTGCGCTACAATTCTTCCATTTTCGCCGCGATTTCTCGGTAGAACGCCTCCTTTCCGGCGTCCCCCCTTCGCTCCAAGCAGTCCAGCAGGTGTCCGTCCTTCATAAAAATAACCTTCCGGCAATACATGGCGATTTTCGGGTCGTGGGTAACGAGAATCACGGTTTTTCCGTCCGTCTCGTTGAATTCCGCCAATGTCTCGATGACCTGCTGTCCCATCACGGAATCCAGATTTCCCGTTGGTTCATCTCCCAGAATGACATCCGGATCGTTGATCAGCGCCCGGCAGAGCGCCACCCGCTGCTGCTGTCCCCCGGACATTTCATGGGGATACTTATCCCGATACGCCTGAATTCCGAAGCGCTGAATCAACGCCTCCGTCCGGTCCTTCCGCTGCTGCTCGTCCATTTTATCCAGCAGCGCCGGCAGCATAATGTTCTCCCGCACCGTCAGGCTTCCCATCAGGTTGTAATCCTGAAAGATAAATCCCATGTTCCGCCGGCGAATATCCGCAGTCTCGCTTCCCCACAATCCGGAAACCGCATTGCCCTCGAAGAAGTATTCCCCCTCCGTCGCCGACTCAATCAGTCCCAGGGTTTTCAGCAACGTGGTTTTTCCGCAGCCGGACCGTCCCATGATGGCGATAAAATCCTGTTTTTCAATTTGGAGATCGATTCCCTTCAGAATCCAATCCCCCTTCTCCTCGTATCTTTTCCGGAGCCCTTTTAGCTCCATCACACTGCTCATTCTCTATCCTCTCCATCGTATCTCGCCGGCGGCAGCTGCGCACCGCCGTGCACCTTATCGATTCACTCGTCTGTAATATCTCGTCAGCAGCATCAGTGCCAGAAGCATCACGGCCATCGTTCCGCCGCCGAGTCCCAGCAGATTCCGCAAATACAGAAGGCACTGGCTCCGGCGGAACATCCGCAGAACCGGAAGCATCGCGGCAAAAGGCGCCGCCAGCACCAGGGCTGCCCCCATGCTGCACACCACATAAGTTCGGGCCGCCCGGCTGAACAGCTTCTCCTGCTCCCGTTCGTTCATCCCCAAAGTGCCCAGCAATCGGTACTCCTTCCGCTGCTCCGCCCCCGCCAAACTGTATCGAATGCAGAAGGTGAACAGCACCATCAATAACAATCCCACGGCGGTCATTTCTTCCATTCGACGGGCAAAACCGGATGCCGCCCCGTTGTTCTTTTCCGCCTGCGCCACACCGTACCAGGTCCGGATGGACTCATCGTACTGCCGGTCGGAAGGATGCCGCTTCTGAATTTTCTCCAGCACCGATTCCACCGCTTTATTCCGTCCCGGCTTCACCCGAATCAGCACCAGCCGATCCGGTCCCTCCTTCACGGCGGAAGGTGGAATGCTCACCGACGGATCCCGCGGGGTTCGCTTCTCGGAATAAACGGATTGAAAAAACGAATCGGACAGAACCAGGATATTTTCCTGATTCCCGGCGTGCAAAGCGCCCACCAAATTCGTCCGCTCATAGGTCGCGTCGTGGGGGATATAGGTCCGAGTCACCTGGTTTCGGTCATAGGCCACCAGCGGCTGCCCCAGCCGAAACAGGTTGCCCCCGCCCCCGCTGTACCACTCCAGGTTATGCGCCTCGCTTGCCGCATTTTGCTGCATCACGATGTGCACCCGGCGGCCATCCGCGCTGAGATTCAGCTTCCGCGGGGTTTTTCCCGCCTGCCGGCAAAGCTTCCGGTAACTGCTTTCCGACACCGCAATGTGCTGCCCCTGCGGCCAAAGCACCGTCCGGTAATCCTTCTTCAGCCAGGAAACGTCCGCTCCCAGCGGCGTGGTCGCCCGCAGCATCGGAAGTTCCTGCAGGGTGCATTCTTTTTTTAGCCCCTGAAGGTCCGGGAGATCCGCATCGTACACCATGGCCACGTAATCGTAGGGCGCGGTTTTTTCCGGGGGAATTCCCTGCGCCGCCAGCCGCGGCAGAAAAATGCCGAACAGCAGGATTTGCAGCGCCGTCAGTAAAAACAAAAATCGTACGTTCGTACGAAACCGGTTGCGCCAAGGGAGGATGGTCAGGAGGCCGGTTTCCGTCACTTGAAGCCGGGCGACGCGTTTTTTCAGGAGTCGGGTGGCTGCGCCGTACAGGAACAGACCGAAGCCGGCAATCAGGCCGCCCAGGATGTACAGGTCCTCCCCGGAGCCGCGGCGGGCGAAGAGGCCCATGCTCCCCAGCATGACAAACAGGCCGATTCCCATCATCACCCCGGCGCCGTAACGAGGCACCGGTTCGTTGGCGGCGGACCGGTTGTAGCGAAGGACATTTTTGAACTCGAAAATATGATAGTTCACCAAAGTGGAAATCAGCACCACCAGCAGGTAGCAGAGCATGGCCGCCGGAAGGATCCGCAGCAGCTTTCCGGTGATTGGAACTCCGATTATTTTCAGGAGACCCAGACCCAGGAGGATTCCCCCCGCCAGTGCGGTGAGGATGCAAGTGCCGTATTCCAGCCCGACGATTCGAATCAGGGTTTTGTTCCGGATTCCCAGGGCAATGTACATGCTGTAATTTTTCATACGGGTTCGCAGGTATCCACTGATGATTAGGGACAGCATCAGCACCGCCAGAAGCATGAACACCGGCAGCATCTGTTTCAGGCTGCTTGCAATCTGCTGCTGAAGCGCCGACGCCCCTAACAGACGAATTCCGCCGCAGCCCTGTTCCATTCCCCAGATTACCAGGAGCACCGTCATGGTCAGGACCGCTCCCGCCAGGAACAGCAGGAAGTCCCGAATGTTGGCCCGGAAGTTCTTGAAAATCACGCGATAGAATTCGCTCCCGTACCGGCCCGGGAAGGCCTCTCTCCGCTTCCTCTCTTCCTTTTCCGCCAGCTCTTTCGCCCGCAGCGCCGCTTCCGCTTCTCGCAGCGCCTGCCGCTCGTCCAGGTATTTTCCCAGCATGGCATCCAGGAACACCAGCAGCATGCCCACGATCATTCCGCCGGAATACCCGTAGTAGTTAAAAATCATAAAGGCGCACAGGTACAGGAGCCCCAGGGCATACGCAACCCCGCTGAGAATTCGTCCCTTCCGGCCGGCCAGAAGACATACTGTGCGAAGCAGCAGCACCGCCCCCAAAGCGATGATCAAATAGATGCACCAATAGCTCATGGTGAGATTGGCGATGCCTTCGGTGTTTCCCTTTCCGGCCTCCGCCAGTGCGAATTTCTCAATTCCGCCGGCGGCCTTCACGCTCTGAATAAAAACGCGCACCGAAAAACTTCGGCTCCCTTCCCGCAGCCACGGTGCAAGCACCGCATCCGCCAGAAAAAGAACCGCCGTCATAATCCGGAAATACCGGGATGGATTCTGTTGTAATTGCTCTTTTTTGTTGCTCATGACTTGATTATACCACCCTTGTACCTCATTGAAAATAAATTATAGCGCTCCGGAAGAATAATCCGCATGCAAAAACGACCTGCCCGTCCGGGTCGGCCGTCTCTGCGTGTATGAATGTATTTTTATGAAAATGTTAGGCTTATTTTCCGGCGCATTCTTCCTTCAGCATATCGCCCAGGAGGTGAATGCCTTTGTCGATGGCTTCCGGGGAAGCGTTGGTGAAGTTGAGGCGCAGGGTGTTGGCATCCTGAACGCCTACGTAGAACGGATCGCCCGGTACGTATACCACGCCCTTCTCCGCTGCTTTCGGGAACAGTTTGATAGCGCTGACGCCTTCCGGCAGGGTTGCCCAGATGAACATGCCGCCCTCCGGTCTGGTGTAGGTGACGTTTTCCGGGAAGTATTTGTCCATGGCGTCCAGCATGCAGTGGCACTGCTGTCTGTACAGGTCCTGAATCTCCTTAACGTGTGCCGGCTGGTCGTTGTTCTGAAGGTAATCCAGCAGCAGGTACTGGGAGAAAATATTGGTGTGCAGGGAAGTGGCTTCCAAAGCCATCGCAATGTATTTTGCCAGTTCCTTGTTCTCGGTTACCACGTAGCCCACGCGCATTCCCGGTGTTGCCACCTTGGAGAAGGTGCCCAGAAGTGCGGCCTGCGGAAGTTTGCCCAGACCGATGTACGGCGGTTTGGTTCCTTCGAAACGAAGCTGGCCGTAGGGATCGTCTTCAATCAGGACGATGTTGTATTTTTTCAGGAGCTCGGTGACTTTCGCTCTGTTTTCCTCTGTATAGGTCAGGCCGGTCGGATTCTGGAATTCCGGAATCAGATAAGCCAGCTTGATTTTGTCGCCGTACTTCTCTAAAGTCTCTTCCAGTTCTTCGATGTCCAGTCCATCGTCGTTCAGTGTAACCGGATAGTACTCCGGACAATACTGGTCAAATGCCTGGAACGCACCCAGGTAGCTTGGCTTCTCTACCAGGATTCCGTCGCCTTCGTTGATAAATACCTTTCCAAAACAATCCAGTGCCTGCTGGGAGCCGGTGGTGACAACGATGTTGTCCGCATCCAGGTTCACGCCGTAGGTTTTGTTGTAGTCCTCTGCCAGGTACTGACGGAATGCCTGCAGACCTTCGGTCTTCGCATACTGGAATACGGCGGAACCGTATTTATCGATGATGTTGTTGCAGGATTCCTTCAGTGCTTCCATCGGGAAGGACGCCGGATTGGGAAGCCCACCCGCGAAAGAAATCACATTGGGATCCGCTGCCGCGGTCAGGATTGTGCTGATAAAGGATTCACCGGTGTTCGCATACGCTTTGGATAATAACTCTTTCATTTCTGTTCCCCTACTCTCTTCATTATATTTGCTTTTGGTTTGTCTGGTTTCTTGCCGGATGGGGTCGGACTTGTCGAGGCGCTGCCACTGTGTGGGGCTCCGCCGAACTGCCGGGCTCTGCCGCTGTGGGGGGCTCCGCCTTCCTTCATCCGAATATCTGAATTATACTCTGTTCGATAGGGGATTTCAATATGTTTTTTGTACTATTTATAGAAATTATGCTGTATAAATTGTGGTACAATACAATTTATTTGATGCGGTGAGGACCGGTACTCGGGAGGCCGGTGCCGCAGAAAGGGGAATGGAATATCCGATCGCCTGTTGATGAAAGAGCGGCCGGCCCATTGATACAGGACAGCCGGCCCGGCGGCCGGCACGGTTCGCGCTCGCTTCCCCGCAAAGCCTTTGTTCTCGGTTTCCAGGCGCGAACCCCGGGCCGGAAATTTTGAAAAAGCCGGCCCGGCGGCCGGCACGGTTCGCGCTCGACTCCCCGCTAAGCCACTGATTTCGGTTTCCTTGCGCGAACCTCAGGCCGGAAGAAGGAGAAAAGGCGGCCCGGCGGCCGGCACGGTTCGCGCTCGATTCCCCGCAAAGCCTTTGTTTTCGGTTTCCTTGCGCGAACCTCGGGCCGCAGAATTCGGAAATGACGGCCCGGGGCCAAGGCCGATTTGCTCCCCGTCCCCCGCTAGGCCTTATGGCTTCGTCCCGGGGAGCAAAATCTTCACACAAATAACGGCCGGAAAATCAAAGAAAGGAAGGTGCCGGCTGCGGGGCCGGTGCCTTCCTCTCTTCTTCATGCTGTTTTACAATTTAAATCCGGTAATAAAACTATTTTACCTTTACTTTCTTTCCGCAGTTCTTTTTGCTGAAGATTTTTTTGTAGGTCTTTACCATCTTCTTGTTCTGCTTCTTGGTGCCCACCTTTACCTGAACGGTCTTCACCTTGGAGGACTTGAAGCATCCTTTTACGGTGGACTTCTTCAGGGCCTTGGTCTTCAGAACTACGGTGGTTACCTTGGATTTTGCGAAGGCATACTTGTCCAGCTTCTTCACGTTCTTGCCCACGGTTACCTTGCGGATTTTCTTGCCGGTAAACGCCTTTGCTTTGACCTGAACCACCTTGCAGTTTTTGCCGGAAATCTTCACAGTCGCCGGAACGCTGACGGACTTTACGTCCTTTGCTTTTACCAGAGCGACGGTGCATGCCTTTGCGGAAATCACCTTATAGGAAGCGCCGTCAGCGGTGTACTTTCCGCCGTTCTTCAGAGCTTTGTTTGACGGCTTCACGATTGGCTTTGCCGGGAGCTTTGCAATCGGATCGTTCTTCACCTGTGGGCTGAATGCGTCATTTTCGAACGTTGCGGTGTAGCAAGTGTTGCCCTCCTCCGCGGTGGTCGCTTCTTTGGTAACTTCGGCGAAAATTTTTCCTTCTTCGCTCAGTGTTGCGCCGCACTTCGTGCAGGTTGTCGCTGCGGTGCATGCGGAATAATCCTCAGACCAGGTGTAGGTCGGCTCTGCATAAGAGTGCGCCGTGTTTTCCACGTCGTATTCCCAGGTTACCGCGCCCTCTGCTTCGGTGCGCTGTACGCATGCGTCGCTGTGAAGATCTATGTACATTGCCGGACGCATGAATTTATCTTCCAGTGTAGCTGCGTTTCCTGCGTAACCATTATATCCTACTTGGCCGACACGCTTATTGGTTGCCGGACTTCTCAGCCAATAGTCTTTTGAACTTTTAACACCTTTTTCGTCAATCAGATAAGTCTTTCTGGCCGCGTTATCCGCAAAGAATCTCTCGTCTTTTGCTTCCTCACCGGACAATGCAAACACCTTATTTCCTTTGGATTCCAATGCAAGATAGTTTCCAAATGCCTTATCATTGATATCGGTGGTTGCAATCAAATCCGATTTCTTCAGAACTTTTGCATAGAACCCCTCACACCACTTCTTTACATTACTTTCATCCCATGAATTAACACCATAAGAGTCATTAAACTTTAACGTGCCGGCAGCTGCAGCGCCCGCTCTTTTATCCTTCCACAGATACGTCGACACCAAATACGCTCTGTCCGGAGTTCCGTCCGCATTGTCGTCCACAACGTCCAACACGGTCCACTCCGGAGTTCCTACATATTCATCGCTTGCAACCCCCATCTTCACGTGGTCGCCTGCTTTCATGGCTTCATTTTCTGCCGCATTAGCCGTAACGGTTCCCATCGTTGCCGACATTCCAAACCACACCGCACAGGCCAGCACCAGCGCGGTCAGCTTCTTCGATACGCTCGATTTCATCCTACTTTCCTTTCATTTCCTATTGTAAAAACAACATCGTATATCGCAGCCCGCACCGACTTGCCGCGGGATTGATATCTCAGCGCACGCTTAGCGCACTTTTACTTTCTTTCCGCAGTTCTTTTTGGTGAACGCTTTCTTATAGGTCTTTACCATCTTCTTGTTCTGCTTCTTGCTGCCCACCTTCACCTGAACGGTCTTCACCTTGGAGGACTTGAAGCATCCTTTTACGGTGGACTTCTTCAGGGCTTTAGTCTTCAGAACGACAGTCGTTGCCTTTGATTTCGCAAAGGAATTTCTGTCCAATTTCTTCACGTTCTTGCCCACGGTCACCTTGCGAATCTTGCTTCCGGTAAGGGATTTGGCCGCAACCTGAATGACCTTGCAGCTCTTGCCGGAAATCTTTACGGTCGCCGGAACGCTGATGGATTTGGCGTTCTTTGCTTTTACCAGAATTACGGTGCGACTCTTCGCCGAGCTTACCTTGTAAACCGCGCCGCTTACCGTATACTTCCCGCCGGTCTTCAGAGCTTTTTCCGCCGGCTTCGGCTTCGCGTCGGCAATCACTTTCACTTGAGTTTTGAAGTTCGGATTCCGGAACCTTGCAATATACTTCGTGCCGTTTTCCGTCAGGCGGGAGGTCACTTCCGCATCCGCCTCTGCCTTCGCTCCGCAAGTGGCGCACACACCGCCGGCATGGCACTGCTTCATATCCGAAGACCATTCATATTTCGCATTCTCGAAGGAATGTTCCATTCCGGAGTTTTCCGCCGCCAGGACCGGGTGGGCGTCCTTGGTGCCCTGCACCTCAAAATTCATTTTGTCAATATTCGCCCGGAATACCGGTCTCGCCGCACTGAGCTCGTCCACGTAATGCTTCAGCATTTTGCCGTCGCTGGACACTCTGCCGCTACAGATTTCACTCTGGTATCTCGGGGATCGGAGCCACCAGCTGTCGGCTTTTTCGCTTTTCTTTCCGTCGGAAATGTACGCAACCCGCGCCCCGCGAGTCGGCATGTATTTCAGCACTTCCTCGGCGGACAGGAAATATACCTTTTCTTTATTGAGGATATTCTCCCTTGCCGAGTACTGAATCAGCGGATCGTCCGGCGACTGAATGTGCTTGTCGGATTTCGTCGTCTCCTGGATTTCCAGCCCTTCCACGTTTGCCAGAACCGTGCGCTCAAAATCTCCGCACCATTTCCGGGTCAAGCTGCTCTGCCATTCGTTTCCGTCGGTTCGGCTCCGATTGAATGCCAACGGCGTCGCCGGCTCCGTTCCGTTTCCTCTCCAGAGGTATTCGGACATCAGCAAAACCGTTCCGTCTTTTTCCTTGCTCAGCACCTTCCAGTACGGCATTCCGCTATATCCATTCGGATTTTTCTCGCCCATGTAAACGTAATCGCCCGCCTGAACTTCCGCACCCGATTTGATTACCGGCTTCTCCGGCTCCAACGGCTCTTCCGTATCGTCCTTGAAATCCGCCCATGCCAGCGGAAGCTCGGTAGTCTGTTCGGTAAAAGCATTATTTTTGAATGTCGCCGTGTACCGAATGATTCCGTCGGTCTTCTCGCTGGGTTCTTTTACGATCTGAGATTTCACCGCGCCACTCTCGCGAACCGCCTCTCCGCAGCGACTGCACTTTTCTTCTGCCAGACATTCCTTACCGTCCTTCGACCAGGTATAGGTCGCTGTATCCTGACGGTGTTCCATTACCTCCGCATCCACCGTCCACACCGTTGTGCCGTCCGCTTCCGTCCGTTCCTTCACACAGACATCGTGAGGCAGGCGAATGTTGAATGCCGGTCGTGCCGCCATTAGGTGCTCAATGGAAAAATTATGAATCGATCCGTTGCAGGCAACACCGATGTAATCCGCATACACACTGCAATCCGATCCCGGAGAACGCAGCAGCCAGTTGTACCCTTTGCTGTGGTCCGCCGCTTCGGTATGTTCTAAATACTCTTTTCCGGAAAGGAAGAATACTTTGTCCTTATCCGTTTTCGTTCCGTCGATGTTGCTGACCACCAGCCACTGGCTTCCGCTCTCGGTGTCGGTGGTCTTCACTCCGATAATTTTCGAGGACACCGCATCCGGCAGCTTCCGGTAGTAATTTGTACACCACTGCTGCGATGTGCTTCCCGCCCACAGATTGGAGCGCCCGGTCTCATCGTGCATAATCTTCTCTTTGAACCCATCCATCATCAGAAACGTTCCCTCGGTTCCGATGTTCGTGGTGTCCGGAATCAGAACCGCATAGTTCTCTGACCAACTTCCGGCCTTCAAGGAAATCACATCCCCTTCCCGGATATCCTTTCCCAAAACCGCCGCGTCCGTCTCCTGCGGAAACGCCATGGTCCAAACCAATAACATAAAAATGACACCCAGGAGACAACGGCAGCTGTGCAGCCTCTTGCCCTGCGTGTTGTTTCTTTCTTGCATTGCATCCCCCTTTCGTGCCGCCCTCTGCGGCACTCTAAATTCTATCTTTACCATCCGTCCCTACATTGTGCTATATAAGGGGAAAGGGGTCCAATTGATAAAAGCAATTTGGATAAAACCAATATTCACCAAATCTATACTTATCGTTTTTTGAAATTTCGCGCAAAACGGTATCAACAGAGTGTTCCGGTAGGCGATTGGCCCGGCCCGGCGGCCGACCCGGTTCGTGCTCGCCTTTTTCCCGCCGCCCCCTTGTAACTTCCCGGCCGCCCATGTATAATTGATACGTTTGATAAAACATTATTTTTTGAGCATATATAAGGAGATTACCCATGGACTACAAAATGAACATCGCCGGATTGGACCGGAACCTGCCGCTTTGCAAAGTCAGCGATGACCTGTACATCGCCGCTTTTATCCTCTTCAATGATGTGGAAATTACCAGAGCCGCTGCCACCGAGCTTCTGAAGAAGGCGCCGGAGTTCGATGTGATCATCACCGCGGAGTCGAAGGGAATTCCTCTTGCATACGAGATGGCGCGTCAGGCCGGCAACAAGCCGTACATCGTTGCCAGAAAAGGAAGCAAGCTGTACATGCAGGATGTGGTTACAATCGAAGTTCGTTCCATCACAACGGATCACGTGCAGACCCTGTGCCTGGGCCACGATGAGCGGGAGGCCATGGACGGCAAGCGCATCCTGATTGTGGACGACGTTATCAGCACCGGCGAGTCCCTGGCGACCTTGGAGCAGCTGGTGAACAGCGTGGGCGGAAACATCGTGGGTAAAATGACGGTTTTGGCCGAAGGCGATGCGGCAAAGAGAGACGACATCACCTACCTGAACGTCCTGCCGGTATTCAATGCCGACGGCACCATTAAAGAATAATAAAGATGAAAAACCCACAGATTCAGGAGTTGAGTCTGCGGGTTTTCTTCAATCTGAAAATCCCCGAAGCAACGGCTCCGGGGATTTTTATTTCTCCTATAACAAAAGCTGCGGCCCCCGGCCGCAGCTTTTTCCATATCTCTTCTCTATTTCTTCCGGGCGTCAATCTGCTTCTGGGCATCCTTGCCCGCCTGCACTTCCGCCTTCGTCCACGGCACCATCTTGCACATCACGATGTACCGGGCTTCCTCATAATCGTAGGCGCAGGTGCTTAGGGTCACCAGCCGGTCGCTCTTCGTTACGTCCACCGAGTCCTTGGTGATGGGCAGCTCCGATTGCTCCCAGGCCCGATCGATATAGGCCTGCTTCTCCGCCTCGTCATACGTCATTTTGTAGGTATCCTCGTCCGTCGCCTTCGTGATAAAAGCAGAGAATACCACCAGATGATAGTTTCCGTGAGGCGTCGCCAGCTCCAGGGTTTTGTGCTTGTCGTAATAGCCCTCTTCCTTTGTATATCCCCGAATGCTTCGGAACATGCTGCCGTCCTTCATATGGTGGCCGTATATAATGGAATTAAAGCCCCTAAAATCCTTCTCCATCCTGTAGTCCACGAACAGGGTTCCGCCGCCGCTCCACTGCTTGTCGAAACGCGTGTGGAGATAAGTATCGTTGTCCGTCCCCTGGACCACCGGATAGTTGATCACGGTGCCCTTCTGGTACAACCATCCCTGCACATCCGGGTTCACCTTCTTCAGCGCCTTCCAATCCACCACCCCGGTGAACTGCTTCGGATCCACCTTTGCGGTCTTCTCGCTGATATTCGTGTACGCGGATTTCGCCACCTGATAATCCCACATGGTCTTCCCGATTTTATACCCGCTCACCAAAATAATCCCAATCAGGCAAACGGTAATCACGTTCAGCGCGCCATTCCGAATCCGCACCGACAGGGGCGCGTTCCGCAGCGCTTCTTTCCGCCGCAGCTTCGCTTCCCTCTTCGCCGCCCGCTTCTCCTGACGAGTCGGACGTGTTCGGTTCGCCGTATTTTTATTTTTACCCGAGTTCATACACCCTCCTTCATAACCGATTCCCTGTTATTATACCATGACCCCCGGGCTTTACAACTTTACTTTGGTTCACAAATCGGTTAGTATAGCATTGTGATAAAAATACAGGCGTTTCGCGGGGTTGTCCGACGTCGCGGGCGAATAGAATTAGAGGTATCGAAATGAAAAATATTATGGATTTGCAGAACGGCAGCGATATTCGGGGCATCGCCCTTCCCGGCGTGGAAGGGGAAGAGGTGAACCTGGACCGCTACGACGCGATTGCCATTGGAGAGGCGTTCGTCTACTGGCTGGCGCTGAAGCTGGGCAAGAGCGAGTACGACTTGAACATCTGCATCGGCACGGATTCCCGGCTTTCCGGGGAGGATCTGAAGAAGGATGTGATGCGGGGCATCTGCATGCTGGGCTCTCGCTGTACGGATGCGGGTCTGGCGTCCACGCCGGCCATGTTCATGTCCACGGTGATGCCGGTGTACGAGTTTGACGGGGCGATTATGATTACCGCCAGCCACCTGCCGTGGAACCGGAACGGGTTCAAGTTTTTCACCGCGGAAGGCGGACTGGAGAAGGCGGACATCCAGGCGATTCTGAAGCGGGCGTCCACCATTTACCCGATTGCGGAGCATTATGAATGCGAGAAAAACGAGCTGATGGATATGTATGCGGCGCACCTGCGTTCCATCATCACCCGCAAAGTGGGCGGAAAGCTGGATGGCATGAAGATTACCGTGGATGCAGGAAACGGCGCCGGCGGATTTTTTGCGGAGAAGGTTCTGGCACCGCTGGGGGCGGATGTTTCTTCCAGCCAGTTCCTGGAGCCGGACGGCCACTTCCCGAATCACGTGCCGAATCCGGAAAACCCGGAGGCCATGGCGTCCATCTGCGCCCGGGTGCAGGAAGCCGGTGCGGATCTTGGAATTATTTTTGACACGGACGTGGACCGCAGTGCGGCGGTAACCGGAAGCGGTCAGCCGATCAGCCGGAACGCCATCGTGGCGCTGGCCGCAGCCCTGGAGGCGCCGAACCATCCGGGAGGCACCGTGGTCACCGACAGCATCACCTCCAACGAGCTCCACACCTTCCTGGAGCAGGAGCTGGGTCTCAAGCACCTGCGCTTCAAGCGGGGCTATCGGAACGTGATCAATAAAGCCATTCAGCTAAAAGAAGCCGGCGAGGATGCGTTCCTGGCCATCGAGACTTCCGGCCACGCCGCTTATTCCGACAACTACTACCTGGACGACGGCGCCTACCTGGCCTGCCTGATTGTGGCCGCCGCCGCCAAGCTGAAAAAAGAAGGCAAGGACATCGAAACGCTGATTGATGCGCTGGGTTCACCGGCAGAGGCAAGGGAAATCCGGTTCAGCCTGGATCGGGAGAATTTTGTGAAAATCGGCACCGCTATTCTGGAAGGCATGCCGGATTGGGCTGCAAAAACAGCCGGCCTTTCCCTGGAAGAACCGAATCATGAAGGCGTCCGGGTCAATTACGATCGGAACGGCCACACCGGTTGGTTCCTCCTGCGGAAGTCCCTCCACGATCCGGTGCTCCCGCTGAACGTGGAAGCCACCCACGAAGGAGGCATCGCAGAAGTGCTTCCGCTGCTGAAAGCATACCTGGAAGGATTCGATGGAATCGACCTGAGTCCGCTGGAATAAATAATCAGATAAGAGGATAAGGAGAAAACGCCGGGCGGCCGCCCGGCGTTTTTGATTGGGCCGGCCGGAAGTGAGATGAGCCCGCCGGGAAACGAGGCGGGCCCGGTGGACAGCCGGGGCGGGCCCGGTGGGTTGGGCCGGCCGGGCATACCTGCAGGCTTGGTGGGTAGGCCCTCCGGGCATACTTGCAGGTCCTTCAGTAAGCAAAGTGGGCCCGCCGGGCATGGGGAGGGGTCCGCCGGAGGCCCGGCGGCCGGCACGGTTCGCGCTCGGCTCCCCGCTAGCCCTTTGTTTTCGGTTTTCGGACGCGAACCCTGGGCCGGGGGATTTCGGAGTTGGAGTCCCGGCGGCCGGCACGGTTCGCGCTCGGCTCCCCGCTAGCCCTTTGTTTTCGGTTTTCGGACGCGAACCTCGGGCCGAGGATTTCGGAGTTGGAGGCCCGGCGGCCGCCATGGTTCGCGCTCGTCTTCCCGCTTTCGGTTTTCGGGCGCGAACCTCGGGCCGGGGATTTCGGGGTTGGAGGCCCGGTGGCCACCACGGTTCGCGCTCGTCTCCCCGATTTCGGTTTTCGGGCGCGAACCTCGGGCCGGGAATTTCGGGGCTGGAGGCCCGTCGTTTTTTCCCGGGCGCGGTTTGCTCCCCGCTCCCCGCTAGCCCTTTCGGCTCCGTTTCGGGGAGCAAAATCTTCACACATTTCCCGCGCCCCCTGCTGCCCCCAGCCGGCTTTTTCCGGGCGCGGTTTGCTCCCCCCTCCTCGCTATCCCTTGCAGCTCCGTTTCGGGGAGCAAAATCTTCACACATTTCCCGCACCGCCTGCTGCCCCCAGCGGCCGTTTCTGAGGCGCGGTTTGCTCCCCGCTCCTTGCTAGCCCTTGCGGCTCCGTTTCGGGGAGCAAAATCTTCACACAATTTCCGCGCCGACGCCGGGGGCCGGCGCATAAAAAAGCACCTTGTCGGTTTATCCGGCAAGGTGCTTTCCTCTCTCCCACAGTTTGCCTGCGGGCAGCGTAGTTGCCCGCAGGTCTTCCCTGCAATTCTCCCGCAGGGCCACGCAATCTCGCGGGAGTGCTTTCATTTAATTAAATAAGTACACGCTGGAGGACAACAGCATGAAGACGATCATGATGATGCCCAGCAACAGTGCCATAACACGGCTGAACTTTGAGATTTTCCGACGATCCGTCGCGAATCCGGTCGGGCCGGTTTTGGCCGCTTCGTTTTTCTTCTTCTTATTATTCTTGGAAGCCACGGTGCACTCCTTTCTATTTCCCCTGCCGGTTTTTCTTCGCCCACCGGCGCCCGGCTCAAAGAGTTTCCATTCAGTACAAATAATACAAATAATACAAAAGGATTATAGACCATTTTGGGGAATTTTTCCACCCCCAGGCCGGAGGCATCGCCCAATGCCGAAGGCAGTGCTCGGTCTCGAGCCGGAGGCCTATCACACCGGCCGGAGGCCCTGCTTATCGCAATGCCGGAGGCCTTCACCTGAGCCGGAGGTCCACACCGGGCCCGCCGGCGCCCCTACCTGAACAGCCCCTTCTTCTGATATTCTTCGCTCTCCATATCCAGCAGGCGATAGCCCATATCCCCCAGCTTCTTCTGAAGCTCCGGCCGCGGAATATCGCGCTCCGCAATGATGGTGCACTCCCCGGTGCGGTGGGAGGACTTCACTTTTTTTACCTTGAAATTCTTCCGAACCAGGTCGTTCACATGGCTTTCGCACATGCCGCACTGCATTCCGTCAATATGTGCCGTAATCCTACGCATCTCTCTATCTCCTTTTTTTACCGTAAAAACAAAATCATTAAGCAAAATTCCCCGACAAGGCTGCCGGGGAATCGCGTTTTACCTGTTATTTCTTTGGGTGGCATCCTCCGCTGCAGCCGTGCCCTCCGTGAGAGCACATGGAGCAGGTGGAACAATCGAAGCCGCAGGATTTATGCCCTGCCTTCTTTTCTTTAATCAGATACCGGATTACCAGGGCCGCCAGGGCCAAAATAACCAGACAGATTACAATATCAATTCCGTTCAAAGCATTTCCTCCTTTCCTGTCTTATCGGAAAAAGCCGATTACAATCCGGATGGCGATTACCATCAGAATGCCGATTCCGGCCAGTACAATCACGTCAACGCCGTTCAATGCCATTTCTCCTTTTATAATTATAACTTAGTTCTTCTCCAGCGCAAGCTTTGCTTTCTTGTTCGGATCCGGACGGAACAGCAGGTAGAGCACGAATGCCAGCACGGCGATTGCGAATACCGTTGCAATGCCGAAGGACACTTCGCCCAGAATCAGTCCGCCGATCTGGTACACGATCAGAGCTACGCAGTATGCACTGACGTTCTGGAAAATCACGGCATACCAGAAAAATTTCCGGTTGTTCAGTTCCTTTGCGGTGGTGGACAGAGCCGCCAAGCACGGGGAATCAAACAGGTTGAATACCATGAAGGAGAACGCTGCCAGCATGGATGGGAAGAATGCTGCGAACTGTGCCTGGTATGCTGCACTGTATCCCTCGATTTCGCCCAAGCCGGACAGAACGCCCATGGTAGATACGATACCTTCTTTTGCCACAAAACCGGACAGCGAGGACGCAACGGCCTGCCATGTTCCGAATCCCAGTGGTTTGAAGATAAAAGCAATTGCGCCGCCGATAACCGCCAGCAATGAATCTTCTGCGTCCACCAGTCCGAAGTTTCCGCCTGCAAAACCAAAGTTGCCCAGGAACCACATTACCGCACAGCAGAGGAACAGGATGGTTCCCGCTTTCTTCAGGAATGCCCATACTCTTTCCCATACGCTGAGGAGCACGCCCTTTGGAGACGGTGCGTGGTATGCCGGAAGTTCCATTACGAACGGAGCCGGGTCCCCTTCGAACATCTTTGTCTTCTTCAAAATAATGCAGTATACGATAACCAGTCCGATGCCCAGGAAGTACATTGCCGGAGCTACCCACCATGCACCGCCTGCGATGTAGCCGGCGATGGTAGCGATTACCGGCAGTTTTGCACCACACGGAATGGTGGTAGTCGTCATCATGGTCATGCGGCGATCCTTCTCATTCTCGATGGTACGGGTTGCCATGATGCCCGGCACGCCGCATCCGGAGGAGATGAGGAACGGGATGAAGCTCTTTCCGGACAGTCCGAAACGACGGAAGATTCTATCCATGATAAAAGCAACTCTCGCCATGTATCCGCAGTCTTCCAGCAATGCCAGGAAGAAGAATACGATGGCCATCTGCGGAGCGAATCCGACCGGCGCACCCAAGCCGCCAATGATACCGTCGGATACCAGGGAAATTACCCAATCCGATGCGCCCATGTGGGTCAGTCCGTTGGACGCCCATTCCTGAATTCCCGCAACGAACACGTCGTTGGTCCAGCCGGTGACGATATCACCGATGGTGGTCACGGAAACGTAATATACCAGGAACATTACCAGGGCAAAAATCGGCAGTGCCAGCACTCGGTTGGTTACGATCCGGTCGATTTTATCGGAGAGGGTCAGCTTCTCGTGTCCCTGCACTCTTTCGATTGCTTTTGGCACCACGCGATTGATGTACTCGTAACGCTGATTGATGATGATGCTCTCCGCATCGTCGTCCAATTCTTTTTCGCAGTCCTCAATGTGACCTTCGATTTCGCTGAGAACGGAAGCGCCCAGTTTGATTTCTTCCCGAACCTTCTCGTCCCGCTCGAAGAATTTAACGGCGTACCATCTCAGGTTGTTTGCGGACACCTTGTCTTCGATGGATTCCTCAATGTGCGCAATGGCATGCTCCACGCTGCCGGAGTACACGTGTGGGGTGTCGCCCATGGTTCTCTTTTTTGCCACTTTAACCGCCTGATCGATCAGCTCATCGCTGCCGTCTCCCTTGAGAGCACTGATTGGAACGATTGGGCATCCCAACTCTTTGCTCAGCTGCGGAATGTCAATGCGGTCTCCGTTCTTGTTCACGATGTCCATCATGTTCAATGCGATGATGGTCGGAATGTGCAGCTCCAAAAGCTGTGTTGTCAGGTACAGGTTCCGCTCCAGGTTGGTGGCGTCGATGATGTTGATGATGGCATCCGGTCTTTCGCTCACCAGATACTGCCGGGTTACCACTTCCTCCATGGTGTACGGGGACAGGGAATAGATTCCCGGAAGGTCCTGAATTGTAATGGTTTTGTCGGTCTTTAACTTACCGTCCTTCTTTTCTACAGTAACGCCCGGCCAGTTTCCCACATACTGGTTGCTTCCGGTCAACGCGTTGAACAGCGTCGTCTTTCCGCAGTTCGGGTTTCCTGCAAGTGCGATCTTAATTGCCACTGAATAACTCCTTTCTTAATACCCTAAATTCGTTTATCTCCAAAATTTTATTTTGCTTCCTGAATGTCTTCGATTTCGATTAGTTCTGCATCGCCTTTTCGCACCGACAGCTCGTAGCCTCTTACCGTCAGCTCCATCGGATCTCCCAGTGGTGCGACTTTACGAACGTAGACCTTTGTTCCCTTGGTCAGGCCCATGTCCATGATTCTTCTGCGGGTCTGTCCCACGCTTCCGATTTTCTTGATGGTTGCGCTTTCGCCCACCGCCAGATTGTTCAATGTCTCCATCTCTGCCTCCTTAAAGTTCTCTTAAAAATATGTCCTAAAACTCCACAAGCAGCCGGCTGGCCATGCTCTGATCCAAAGCGAGCCGCGTTCCGTGTACCTGCAGAATTAAGTTCCCCTTCACCGCTTTCACAACTTTGACTTCCGCTCCCACGGCAAAACCCAGTTCCGCCAAATGGGTTCGAATGGAATCATCCCCTGTGATTCGGATGATACGAACGATATCACCGGTTTTTGCAATTGTGATTGGCATGTTCCCACCTCCTGTGTCATTCATCCTAACAAGGCTCTTTCCGTCTCGTCGTATGTGTACCTGCGCTTCGCGAATCCTGCAAGTGCTTCGCAAGTCCTGCAGGTGCTACGCGGATCCTGCAGATGCTTCGCAGCCGCTGCCGGCATTCGCACCCAACGCGTTAGTTGTGTGTTACTTCTGTTAGATTAGTATTACATTTGTTAGATTTATGTTACATTTGTTAGTTCGCTTTAACTAACTTCTATACTATTATAGCGATTCTTTCCCTCTTGTCAATAATATTTCTGAAAAAAGTTATGCTTGTCTAACCGGAAGGAGCGGCTCCCGTCTTCCGTTGCACTCTCTTTTATGAATTGAAACCAACAGAAGAAGCTGCGTGATTCAGAAAGTTAAAATACAGCTGAAATACTACAGATAGCCTGGGCTATCTCACTTTGTGGTACAGGCAAATATTTTGATTTGCAAAACCTGATATAGTCGGATGGCTGAATTTCAATAAACGTAAAAGGGGCGTCGTATTAACGACCAAAATACGTTAATGCGACAGCCCCTTCTTTGATATCATCACTTTGTTTTTACTGATTTTGCACTGCTCCAGCCTGAATAGTATTTTGCAGATCCGAAGGTCTGGTATGTCCGGACTCTTACATAGTATTTTTTTCTGGCTTTCAGCTTTGAAACATTCTTCGATACTGTTGAATTCTTCTTTACAGTGACCGTTTTTGTTTTACTGAATTTCTTAGAAGTACTGTACTGGATCTGATATCCTGCAGTCTGCGTTTTCTGTTTTTTCCATGTGACCTTGAACCCCTTTGATCTTGCTTTCAGCGAGGATATGCCGGTGCCTTTTGGTTTTATCACAAATGACAGGGTCCTGCTGCCGCTGTAGTCACCTCTGAACGTGATGGTATATGTATATCTGCCGACGTTTTTCCTGCCGGTAGATTTTTTCACTGTATAGCAGGAGGAACTGATGGTTTTTCCTGCAGAATCTTTTACTGTTACGGAAGGTGATCTTACGGCGCCGTTATAAGTATATTCCGATGTGGAAAGTGTCACACGGGAAATCTTTGCTATCTCTGTTTTGTTCAGTTCCTTGCCGCAGACGGAGCATGCTGATATCTCTACGCCTGCTTTCGACAGTGTTGCCGGAGTTTTCGTTGTTTTGGCAGTATGTTTTTCAAAGACTGCTTTCACACGCACAGTATCGTCAGGCATCATGAATTTGTTGTCTTTGATATCGATATCGCCGCTGATGACCTGCCATTCCCTGAAGTGGCAGTCTTCTGACGCAGATGCGGTCAGTGTAACGTTTTCGCCTGCTTTGTTCTTGACAGAGGAGACTGATGCTGTACCGCCATTGGCGCTGTCGATGATGACAGGATGCTGATCTTCACTACCTCTTGCCAGTTCAAGTTTCTTTTCGCTGTTGAAGGCGACATGTGCATTTTTTGCATCATCTGCAAAGAAATGCTCCGACAGGTCCTTGTCGCTTGCATCAGAGAATATCAACGGATATGTTTTATATTCTGTCATGATGCCGATAACTGTGTCGCTTTTCAGATCGCCCAGGCTTATGATATTACCGTCGGCAAGGCAGATGTTGTCAGAAGATCCGTCTGCGATATTCCCCCAGACTTTGCCGCCGCTTATATTAAGAACGGTGTTGCTTCCAGCACAGATACCGCCGCCTTTTGTCACTGCGGTATTGGAGATGATTGTACCGCCGCAGAGATTCAATGTACCGTCTCCGTCGAAATATACTGCACCACCGCTGCCTCCCGTTGAATTGCCAGTAAAATCGGTGCCGTGAAGATTTACAGTACCGTTGCCTGACATATATACTGCACCGCCGAAGCTTCCGCTGCTGCTGTTCGTTGTTTTGTTATTGCTGATCTGTCCGCCGTAAAGATTCAGTGTGCCGCCGTTTTTCACGAAGATTGCACCGCCTTTTGGTGGCTCATTACTGTATCCGATTGCTCTGTTGCCGGTGATGCTGCCTCCATACATATTGAATACACATTCGCTGTCCTCAAGAGCGATACCACCTCCGCACCTTGCGGTGCTGCCGGTGATCGTCCCACCGTAAATATCAAGCGTACTCCTGAAGAGCTGGATACTTCCGTAGCTGGAATTGTTGTATACGCCTTTGATAGAACCGGTATCATGGCAGTCGCAGATGACCAGACGACCGCCGTTGCGAACTTTGATGTTATGTGTATTGTCACAGGCGAATTTCCTGCCGTTCAGGCAAAGGTAGAGTGTCTTGCCGTTTATGACGAGATCTCTGTTTATCGTTACATCATCCAGCAGATATCTGTAAGCTGTGCCATCGTCATCATAGCTGATGCTTTTAGTCCCTCTCCAGGGCTGGAAACTGACATCGCTGTGTGTTTTGTGTTCATCGGATAGGGTAACATCACCGCCACATATGCAGTGGACATGAGGAGCACGCTTTTTCCACTGCGCAGTCAGTGAGGTCACATCCGCAGGGACGCTGTCGCCAGGTTTGTAGATCTTGCTTCCGTCGCTCCATCCGGCAAAAGCTTGATCTGTTGTCGGTTCCTCAATACCTTCAGATGCTGGTGCATCGAAAGATCTGCCGTTTCTGACAACGATTGTGATGTTGCTTTTACCATTCATACTGCTTCCGTTAAGATCAAGCCTGACTGGTTTGAGCGCATCTTTGGTCATCGACGATGTGTCTACGATCTCCATTACAGGACGGAATCCAAGGATTTTTATATTTCCGGGAGATGTATCATTATACGGGAATGTGAAGTTGTGTCTGATGCCATTACTACCGCCTCTGAGCGTTCTGTCATCTTTTGCTGAGCCGGGATCGTTTGTCCATGAAAGATATTCTTTCCAGTTTTTGATGTATGACTCGTTTTTGTTGAGTATCTGATCCCACTCGTTGTAACTCTGTGATCTGCCGGATGGTGTACGGATACCGTATTCCACACCGTTCAATGTGTGATTCCCATCTGTATACTTCAGATCATTTGCCAGCTGTATCCAGCTCACTCTGTATTTGATGTTATAGTCTGCAATAAACAGACTGTGTTCATACTTATGGGATTCTCCGTAATCGCGGTCCATTGGCCAGGTATATTCCGGCAGTCTGTATGCATCCACTGTACCGACGTATGTCACAGGAACATAATGCAGTGTTTTGTCAGGCAGTGAGTCATTCACTGTACCAGTCGCATTGCCAAGACAGGTGAGATCGAAATAATATGTTTCTCCTGTTGTGAGATCGAACTGTTCCGTCACTTCATTATCCTCAGTGTCAGCAGACGATTCTGCCGATGCTGTCAAAGGGATCATCGCAAGTATGAGAACAAATGCGAACAGGACTCTGGCCACTTTCTTTTTCATATGGTTACCTCCATTCATTTCTCTGATGACAGCTTGAAATCAAATTTCATTTCAAGCATAGCAAAGACTTTTTGTACGATTTCACTGGCGACAGCTTCTATATCAAGCACTGCGATGAACGCAAGCACTTTTTCCTGGTCTTCTTCCGGTACTCTGTATACTCGCATGGCAGCTGTAAGGAAACATTCGAGCTTTCGCTGCAGCGGGAAGTGGATATCGCATCTTTTTGCCATGTAGCTGCGCATGAGTCCTGAAGTGCCGATCTCCATGTCGTAAAAGTCACTTTCACTGTGATCCGGCAAGTATGGTGCGAAGATATTTTTCAGCTCTGATGTCGTCTGCAGATAAATGTATTCTGCGGTATCCGGATGTGTATATGACTCTATGTAAAGTTCCCGCAGGTTCTCGTTCAGTTCCGTCAGTGCAAGCTGGATCGATGTTTCGACTGCATAGGTGTAAACAGGTGGTAGATCATCTCCTGCAATGCTGCGTGCCATATCGAACTGACTGCTGAACATGGTCTTCACAAGCTCCATCAGTACTGCATCCTTTGTGGGGAACTGGTTCTGGTAGCTTCCCCTTGTGATCCCGGCTTCCCTGACTATCTGAGTCACAGTGGTTTCTTTGTATCCCTGCTGCAGAAACAGCCGGACACAGACTGAAAGTATCTTCTTTCTGGTTTTGGCTCCGTCTTTTCTCATGATGTGTATGTATAGCCTCCGTCATTAATTGATATGTATATCAATTATATCATCATGATATCGAAAATCAAGCCCGTCTTCCGTAGATGTACTATGGGAATTCCGGCGCGAAAATCCGTTTTTCTTCTTCAAAATCAAAGACAGCATCCTCCGTATTCCCTCACCTTTATGACAGCGTCAGGATATCCGAAGATCAGGTCGCAAATAAAAAGCTCAAAGCCGCTACCGGGCTTGTCAATAAGGTTTTAGAAAAAAGTTATGCTTGTCTATCCGGAAGGAACATCTGCAGCAGTTATGTACAGACAAAACAGAGTGGCGAAATATCTAATTCTAAACATTTTCGAGAAAGATGCAGAAATTGACGAAAAAAGGCGAAAGAAAAAACCCCAGGAAACAATGCTTCCGGGGGTTTTGCAATACTTCTCTGAAATTAACGCTTGGAGAACTGGCTCGCTCTTCTCGCCTTCTTGAGTCCGTACTTCTTTCTTTCCTTCATTCTCGGGTCTCTGGTCAGGAAACCAGCTGCCTTCAGTGCAGGTCTGTTTGCTTCCTCATCAGCTACGCAGAGAGCTCTGGAAATTCCGTGTCTCAGTGCACCGGCCTGACCTGTTGTACCGCCACCTTCAACGATTGCGATAACGTCGTACTTGCCGGCTGTGCCTGTTACGTCGAAAGGTCTTTTTACTTCGTTCTTCAGAATATCCATTCCGAAGTACTCTTCCAGATCCTTCTTATTGATTGTGATCTTTCCGGTTCCTGGGAGTAATCTGACTCTTGCAACCGAAGATTTTCTTCTGCCTGTTGCCTGATACTGTGTATTAGCCATCTTCTATTCCTCCCTTCCTAGAATGTCCACTCTTCCGGATTCTGCGCAGTGTGCGGATGCTCCGGTCCAGCGTATACCTTTAACTTCTTGAACATCTGTCTGCCCAGCTTGCCCTTTGGCATCATGCCCTTAACAGCGTGACGGATGATTTCTTCCGGCTTCTTCGCACGGAGTTCTCTGAGAGTAGTCTCCTTCAGGCCGCCCGGATAACCGCTGTGGCTCTTGTAGATTTTCTGCTCTTCCTTCTTACCGGTTACACGAACCTTCTCTGCGTTGATTACGATAACATAGTCACCGGTGTCAACGTGTGGGGTGTAAATCGGCTTCTTCTTTCCTCTCAGGATGGATGCAACCTCAGCTGCAATCTTTCCCAGAGTCTTGTCTTCTGCATCGATAACGTACCACTTACGTTCTACCTCTGCAGGCTTTGCAATGTAAGACTTCATTTTTCTTCCTTTCTACCTACTCAGATTGCTTACAACTCAATCGGTTTCGGCATTGCCTACTGGAATCTCTCGATTTGGTTCGGCATACTAAAAATAAATTATTAGTGTCGGAGTTACCGGCTCGAGGCCTGCTCCTTTTTTGCACACAAATACAGTTTCGCATTTGCAAGCCTTTAAATTATAATCCTCCGGAGGTTCTGAGTCAAGGGTTTTGGGGACTTTTTCCGGAAATTTGAGGTGGCTTCCCCGGAGAGGGCGCCGACCGGCCCGTTCTCATTTCAAAACTTATGGGAATAAATGCAATTCAGGGGTAGTTTTTTCTCATAAAATCTGATATACTACACTGAGTGATTTGTGAATCACGCCTAGCGCCCGTAGCTCAGGGGATAGAGTAGCACACTCCGAATGTGAAGGTCGCGAGTTCGAATCTCGCCGGGCGCACCAATATGGTATACATGGTCGGACGCGGTATTGTACTCGTCTGATTTTTATTTTTAGGGAAATCGCAGAAATGAGGTAATATATGTTTGAAATTTTGAAGGCCGTGCTCTTCGGCGTGGTGGAAGGCATTACGGAATGGCTGCCGGTGAGCAGCACGGGACACATGATTCTTCTGGACGAATTCGTCAAGATGAATGTCTCTCCGGAATTTTGGGACACCTTCCTGGTGGTCATCCAGCTGGGTGCCATTTTGGCGGTAGTGCTCCTGTACTGGGGCGAAATCTGGCCGCTGAAGAGGGTCATCGTGGAAGGCAAGCATGCCACCAATCCTCAGAAAGCAATTCGTCTGGACAAAGGAGTCCTGAACCTTTGGGGCAAAACCATCGTGGCTTGTCTCCCGGCGGCGGTAATCGGCGTGGCTTTTGACGACTGGCTGAACGCACACTTCTACAACTGGCTGGTGGTTTCCATCATGCTGATCGTGGTGGGTGTGGCTTTCATCATCATCGAGAACCGCAACTCCCACAAAACACCGCGCACCGAAACCATGGCGGATATCAGTTATAAGGAAGCGTTTGCCATCGGCCTGTTCCAGGTTATTGCGGCGGTGTTCCCGGGCACTTCCCGTTCCGGCGCCACCATCCTGGGCGGACTGATGATCGGCGTGTCTCGCCCGGCAGCGGCCAACTTCACCTTCATCCTGGCCATCCCGGTAATGGCCGGTGCCAGCCTGCTGAAGCTGCTGAAGAACGGACTGTTGTACACCTCCACGGAATACATCATCCTGGCGGTGGGCATGATTGTGGCTTTTGTGGTCTCCCTGTTCATCATCAAGTTCCTGCTGTCCTACATCCGGAAGCACAACTTCAAGCCTTTCGGTTGGTACCGAATCGTGCTGGGTGCCCTGGTCATCCTGTACTTCGGCGTGCTCCACTAATCATTAAAAAGCACTCTCGGCGCTGCGATTGCAGCGCCGTTTTTAATTTATTTCAGGCAACGTAAAAAGTCGCCGATGGGGGCTCGGCGACTTTTCACTACTACGAAATTATTAATTAAGAAAGAACAATTAAAGAAAATGCATTATGGTTTCTCGCTTCCGGTACTCTGTATCATTTCCCTTCCGCACCATTATAGTACCACCCGTTTGTGTCGTTTTTGTTAACTGAATATATGCCTTCTGTGTGAACCGTCTATCGGATTCTTCGCAAAAGGGCCGCCTCTGCCCTGCACGGAAAAGTACCCAAAGGTGTAGTGTCAATTCTTTTTACCGCATGATATAATAAATTGACCGTACAATTCTCGTCGTACAGACAGGAGGATCATATGAATTATAAAATTATCGGCGACTCCGATGCGCCAATCGTGGATATCACTCTCGGCTCCGGCGAAACTATCAAGGTGGAGCGGGGCGCTATGGCATTTATGCAGAACGTGAGCCTTCAGGCGGAAACCAACAGCAAGAAGTCCGGCTTTGGCGGACTGGTGGGCGCGCTTGCCCGCAGTGCGGTGAGCGGTGAAAGCATGTTCATCACAAAAGCAGTCGGTCAGGCGGAAGGTGCCCGGCTTGGCATCGCACCGGCAGTACCGGGAAAAGTGGCCTGCATCAACGTGGGCAGCGGAAAGCAATATCGCCTGAACACCGGCGCATTCCTGGCCTGCGATGATTCCGTATTCTATAACATCAAGCGCCAGGACATCGGCAAAGCCCTCTTTGGCGGCACCGGTGGGCTCTTCGTAATGGAAACGGAAGGTGACGGTCAGGTCCTGATCAACGCCTTCGGGGACTTGGTTGTTCTGGACATCGCCCCGAACGCACCGATGACCATCGACAACGAGCACGTGGTCGCTTGGGAGGCATCCTTGGATTACAACATCCGAGTGGCTTCCGGCACCTTCGGTTTCATGTCCGGCGAAGGCTTGGTAAATGAATTCCACGGAACCGGCAAGGTCATCATCCAGACCCGGAACGTGCACTCCCTGGCAGACGCCGTAGCGAAGTACATTCCGACTTCCAACAACTAAATCTCAGTTTCTTAATTGAAACCTTTCAGACTGCCGATACCTATCCCCTGCTTTTCAGGATGGATACGTATCGGCAGTCTTTTTCATTTCCCTCATAGCCCGGGCGCCCTGTTGGCGTGGCCCGGCGGTGGCATATGGGGTTGCCGGCGGGACGGCGCCAACATGATCGGCCGCTTCCAAGAAGCGGCGCGGATTTTCTGTGAAGATTTTGCTCCCCGAAACGGAAGCTCAAGGCTTTGCGGGCAGCGGTGAGCAAATCGCGTACCAAAAAACAGCGGCAGAAACATATCTACCGCTGTTACCTAATCAAAAAACTCACTATTCTGCGTGCTCTTCCGAAGCCTCTTCCTCCATGATTTCCGCCAAAGACTTCCGCTGCAGCTCATCGAAAAGCACTTTCTGGATACGGCACAGTTCCTTGTGGAATCGGCAAGGGGCATCCTCCGAATCCAACGGACAATTCACATCCGGGTGCAGGCAGTCGTTGAGCACCGTATCCGGATTCATGATTCTGAAAACATCGTAGAGTGTAATCTCACTCAAATCCCTGGTTAACTTATATCCACCGGAATTTCCCCGGACGCTCTCCACCAAGCCTCCACGATCCAGTTTTCGGGCAACCTTATAGGTAATTGCTGTGGTCATCAGTTCCTTGTCGATGATTTGGCTGATACTCTTGTGCTCCTTTGCATCAAGATTCCGAAGCAGCCGCAATGCGTAATCGGTTTCTCTTGTAAAAAGCATTCGTCTTATTCCTTTCGTGCTCTAGTCCCTCAAAAATACCCACTTCTCTATTATCGCATTCCGGTTTTTGAAATATTTATTCAAAATGTTGCAATATTATGAATAGTACCACATACCAACTCGGTAGTCAACTGCTTTGTTCGTCAAGATTCTCCAATTCAGTTTCGCTCCCCATTTCCGAAACATTCCGAAGTTTCCGTTGAATCTGCCGGGTCCGCACGCCCACCAGCCGGTCCAGATCCGCATTGGCCTGATTCAGCCGATGCTGGGTGCTCTGCAGCACGTCGGCAAAGGTATCGAATTCCGAGCGCACCGACGCCAGCAGCTTCCACACCTCGTTGGACCGCTTCTCGATTGCCAACGTGTTAAAGCCCATCTGCAGGGAATTCAGCAGCGCCGCCATGGTGGTCGGTCCCGCAACGGTCACCCGATACTTTCGCTGAAGCATCTCAATCATCCCGTTTCGCACCACTTCCGCATACAACCCCTCAAAGGGTAAAAACATCACTGCAAAATCCGTGGTGTACGGGACGGCAATATACTTATCGTGGATGTCCTTCCCTTCCGACGCAATCCGCGTAAGAAGCCGCTTCCGCGCCAGTTCGATTTCCGCCTTGTCGCCGGTATCATACGCTTCCTGAAGAGCGCTGTAAGTGTCCCCCGGGAATTTGGCATCGATGGGAAGATACACGGTCTCTCCCGCACCGGACCCCGGGAGTTTTACCGCAAACTCCACCCGCTCCGAACTTCCCGGCCGGGTGGCCACGTTCTCCTCGTACTGCTCCGGGCTGAGAATCTGCTCCAGAATTCCGCCCAGCTGCACCTCTCCCAGAATGCCCCGAGTCTTTACGTTGGAAAGGATTTTCTTCAGATCCCCCACGTTGGAGGCGATGGTCTGCATTTCTCCCAATCCCTTATACACCTGTTCCAATCGCTCGTTGACCAGGCCAAAGGATTGGGTGAGCTTAGTTTCCAGAGTGTCCTGAAGCTTCTCATCCACCGTCTTTCGAATATTTTCTATCTGCTGGGCGTTCTCCTGACGAAGCCGGCTGAAATTCTCGTCCAGAGCCTTCAGCCGAGCATCCTGCTGCTGGGCCACCGCCCGCTGCAAAGCGTCCTGCTGCTGGGCAATAGCCTTCTGGGTCTCCAACGCCGACTGATTGTACAGCCGAAAGTATTCCCCGGTCTTGGCGCCGCTCCGCCGCACGCCTCCCGCCAACATCCACAAAAGCGCAATGATGGCGGCACTCATCAGAACCAACAATATCAGCAGCACCTGTTCCAGCATACAAAACTCTCCTTTTCCCTTAATACAAAGAAGCGGAATAACCGTAGTTACATCCGCTTCTTTTCATCATCTGAAATTCAAAACCTTCCGATTGCTCAGAGATTAGCCAACGATACGATACTTCTTCTCAACGTGGTTCAGAAGTTCGTGGCCGTCCTCTGTTACCAGAACCAGGTCCTCTACACGAACGCCGTACTTTCCTTCGATGTAGATTCCCGGCTCGATGGAGAAGATGTTGCCGACAGCAGCCGGATTGTGGTTGATTGGGCTTACATCACCGAATTCGTGGTCGTCCTGACCGATGAAGTGTCCCAGACGAACGCCCCAGTACTTGGTGTATCCCATCTCTTCGATGTAATCTCTTGCCTGCTTGTCGATGTCGCAAACCGGAATTCCCGGCTTGATTACTTCTTCTGCCTTCAGAACAGCGGTACGAACGATGTCGTGAATCTTTGCCTGCTCTTCATCGACGCTCTTGCAGTAGAATGTTCTGGTCATGTCGGAGCAGTAGCCCTTCCATACGCAGCCCATGTCGATCAGGATGCACTCGCCGGCCTTCAGAGTTCTGGTTTCGCTCGGTTCGTGGTGCTGGTCCGCAGCGTTCTCACCGAAGCATACGATGGTCGGGAAGCTGTTGCCGGATGCGCCTTCCTTGAGGTATTCTGCATCGATAAAGTCCGCAACCTGTCTCTCGGTCATGCCTTCCTTGATGTACTCAGCAACTCTCTCCATTACCAAGTCGTTGATTTCGGAAGCCTTCTTCATGAGAGCGATTTCCTCTTCGTCCTTTTCTGCGCGAACGTCATCTACGCAGTTGGAACCCCATACGGTCTTCAGGTTCGGGCAACGTTCCTGCAGCGGAATCAGGAAACGAGCCGCCCAAGTCTTGTCGATACCCAGGGTACCCTCTTTGTCGATGTTCTCCATGATCAGCCCGATCTGGTCGTCCATGTCGGTGAACCAAACTTCCTTGTATCCTGTTTCGGAAACGAAGAACAGCGTGTTCATGAAGAATACGTGCTCACCGTTGGACTTCAGCAGCAGTGCCCAAAGTCTTTCATACGGATCTACGAAGATACCGGTCAGGAATGCGATGCTCTTCGGATCGCTGATCAGCAGCTGTTCCAGGCCGTTTTCCTTCATTTTCTCCATTACACGAGCGATTCTTTCGTTCTGTTTTGCAGTGAGTTTTTCGTTCATTATTTCGTCCTCCTTATATATAATGACTCTGACCCTATAATATCACGATTGGTTTCTATAAACTAGTACAAAGTCTAAACTTGAGTCTATTATTTTGTTTTTCAATAAAAAGAGGTGGTCTCATAGACTACATGTTCCGATGATGCACATCCATCTGCGGATACGGAATCTCCAGCCCGGAGGCGATGATGTACCGCTGAATAACGGCCATGGATGCCCGCAGCATCGGCCAATGAATTTTCGGAGAGCAGTAATAGCGAATCCGATAGATCACCCCGGACGCCTCATACCGCTGAATGCCCAGGTACTCCGCCCGGGTAATCCCCTTGTTCTTGGCGATTTCCTTTGCCGCCTCGCTGAAAACTTCTTTTACCCGATCCGGATCTTCCGAATAGGCCAGCTGCAAGTCGATGTCGTAGATGCCGTTCACCTTGGCCACCTGAGTGATGTTTCGATTGCACATCACCACCGTGTTGCCCGTGTTCAGGTCCTGAAGCACCGTGGTCATCAGGGAGAAGCTCAGCACGATGCCCTCCACGCCGTTGATTTCCACCACTTCACCCACCACCACGGAATGATCGTTCACGATGTGAACCCCCATGATGATGTCCTTGAAGAAGTCCTGCAGCGCCAAGCCGGCGATAGCACTGACCACGCCGACGCCGGTAATCATGGACGTGATGTTGATGTCGTTGGCCTGAAGCACCGCAAACAGACAGATGACGACGACGATTCCCTTGATGGTATTGAAAACGCTCCGCACAAAAGCATTCAGGCGAATGTCCGCGGGGTCGATTTTTTCCCGATATTTCTTGGATAAATGGTTCAGCACCGCTACCAGGATGAAGGCGGCCACGATGTAGGTGGCGCTGATGATTACCCCCTTGGACAGCAGCACGCTCAAAACTTTTTCCAGATTTTTCTCCACACTTTTCTCCTTTTCCGTTGCGGGCTTTCACCCAATTGCAAGCAGCATCATTATAGCCCGAACGCCGGCCCATTTCAATGTTCATCCGGTGATGAAAGAATGTGATTGTATTTTATTCCCGGTTGCGGCCGGATGCCGCCAGCCGGCCGATCTGCGTTGCCATATACCCGGCGCCGTAACCGTTGTCAATGTTCACCACTGCCACACCATTGGCACAGGAATTGATCATGGTCAGCAGCGCCGTCAGGCCCTGCATGTTGGCGCCATAGCCCACAGAAGTTGGGACGGCGATGACCGGATTTCGCACCATCCCGCCGATCACCGTCGGAAGCGCACCCTCCATGCCCGCCACCGCAATGACGCAATCGGCTTTACGAATTTCATCCATATTGTTGAACAGCCGGTGGATGCCGCTGACGCCCACATCGTAGAATCGGTCCACTCGGGCGCCGAAGAATTCCGCCGTCTGCGCTGCCTCCTCGGCCACCGGGATATCCGCCGTGCCGCCGGTGCACACCGCCACCCGACCGCCGGAGGCCCCGTGTATTCCGGAGGCGCCGGTATTGCCGGAGGCACTGTGGCCGCCGGAGGCTTTCCCACCGGCAGAGCCCCCGCTGCTGCCGCTGCGTTCCACCTTCAGGATTCGGGACACCGGGTCGTACTCCGCCGCCGGGATGGTCTCCTGCACCAGCGCCGCCTGGTGTGGCGTGGCACGCGTGCCGAAAGCCCGGCCCTCCAGCTCCGTGATTTTGCGGTAAATTGCCACCAGATAATCGTCCGGCTTCCCGCTGCAGAAAATCACCTCCGGAAAACCCGACCGCTCCTTCCGCTGGGTGTCCAGCCGGGCGAACCCCATGTTGGCGTAGCCCGTCCCCGGCCGCTCGTCGACCTGGCGGATTTTCGCCTCCGCAATCTCCAGGGAAATCTCCCCCGCCTTGTAACCTCTCAAAATCTCCTGAATATCCATACCGCTCTCCTTACAACTCCCGTGCCGCCTGCTGTGCCGCCCGGTACACCTCCTCGAAAGAAACGCCCTTCTCCCGGGCAATCGCCGCCACGTCCTCATACTCCGGGTAAAAATAAGTTTCATCCCCGCTCCGGCAGATTTTAATTCTCACATTTCCGAAGGGAGTCTCAGCATTTCCGGTCTGCCGCTTCAGGATGCTTCGCTCCATTCGGATGCGCCGAATGCCGATGGTGGTGGTTTCCCGGAAAATGATGCGCTCCAGCGCCGGACGGTGCTCCTCGTCACAGATTACCTGGAGCTGCCACGCCGGACGGTTCTTTTTCATGAAACACGGCAGGTAGTGGGCATCCTTGGCCCCTGCCTCCAGCAGGCGTTCCAGGGTGTAGCCCAGCACTTCTCCCGTGGTATCGTCGATGTCCGATTCCAGCTTCCACACGGAATCCGACGCTTCGTCCGCGGTCTCCAGAAGCATTCCCCGAAGGACGTTGGCCCGCTCCGTCTGCCGCTTGCCGGCACCCATTCCGGTGCGGGCGATGGTGCAGCCCGCCGGAAAACCGCCGCCGGTACGAACTGCTTTTACGATGGCTGCACCGGTGGGAGTGACGAACTCTCCCTTGTACGGCAGGATTTCCATCGGAATCCCGGAACCCTCCAGGATGTTGGTCACCGCCGGAACCGGAACCGGAAGGATCCCGTGCTGGCAGCGAACCACCCCGGTACCCTCGCAAAGTTTTGGCACCAGCACACGGCGGATGCCCAGGTTATCGAAGCACACGGCGAAAGCCACGATGTCCACGATGGAATCCACCGCTCCCACCTCGTGGAAGCCCACCTTCTCCAAAGGAAGGTTGTGGGCCCGGCTCTCCGCCTCCGCGATGATGCGGAAGATTTTCTTGGCCAGGGCATTGGCGCCGTCGGTTAGATTGCCGGCGTCGATGATCCGATCGATCTCCGCCGGGTGGCGGTGGACATGGGCATGGGAATGGTGGTGAGCATGGGCGTGATTGTCCTCATGCTCATGTTCGTGGTGATGGGAATGGCCTTCCCCCTCCCCGTACAGGTACTCCATGTCGTGGTCGTGGTTCTCCTCCTCCAGCACCACATCGAAGTCGCAGCAGTCGATGCCGTTCCGGTTCACCCGGGAAATCCGGGTCTCGTACCCCTGCAGCGGCAGGGATTTCAGGGCCTCTGCCAGAACCTCCCGGTCCGCTCCCAGATCCAGGAGCATGGCCACCGACATGTCTCCGCTGATTCCGCTTTCACATTCCAAGTACAACGTTCTATCCATTGACAACTCCCTTCTTCTCCTCATCCTTCAGAATTTCGTTCATGCTTCCCGTGCGGTACCCCTTCAGGTCCATGGTGACGTAGGTAAAACCAATTTGCCGAAGGGCTTCCGTTACCGAGTTCCCCAGGGACAGCAGCTTTTCCCGCTGTTCCGGCGCCACCTCCAGCCGAGCCAGGTCGGCCCCGTGAATGCGCACCCGAACCTGCCGGAAGCCTTGATCCGCCAGGAAGTTTTCCGCCTGCTCCACCATGCGGAGTTTCTCCCGGGTAATCCGTTCGCCGTAGGCGAAGCGGGAGGCCAGGCAGGCGGCGGAAGGTTTGTCCCAGGTGGGAAGGTTCAGGTCCCGAGAAAGCTGCCGAATCTCTTCCTTATACAGGCCCGCCTCTTTCAATGGACTCAAAACCTGCAGCTCCCGCAGGGCGCGGAGTCCCGGCCGGTAATCCCCCAGGTCGTCCATATTGCTTCCCTCGGCTACGTGAGGGATGCCGTGACTTGCCGCCGTTTCCAGCAGTTTTTGAAAAATTGTTTTTTTGCAAATGTAGCAGCGGTCCGGGGGATTATCCCGGAAACCGGGAATTTCCAGCTCGTTCATCTCCACGATTTCCTGGCGGATACCTTCCCGCCGGCAGAATTCCGCGCCCTGGGTCAGGTCCCGTCCCGAGAACACGCTGCCCTTTGCAGTCACCGCCAGCAGCCGGTCTCCCAGCTCCTCATGGGCGACTTTCAGCAGAAAGGTGGAATCCACCCCGCCGGAAAACGCCACCGCCAGGGAACCCAGGTTCCGCAGGTTCTCCCGCAGCCGCACTTCCTTCTCTTGTAATTTATTTGAATTCATCTCTGGGTCCTTCCTTTTCCATCCGAATAATCCGGTCGCTGATATGCTCCACCATGGGAATATCGTGGGAGATGATCAGCAGGGTCAGATTGCGGCGGTCTCGAAGCCGCTTCAGCAATTGAACGATTTCCATCTGCACCGGGGCGTCCAAGGAGGACACCGGCTCGTCCGCAATCAGAAATTCCGGATTCATGGCCAGCCCTCGGGCGATGGCCGCTCGCTGCCGCTGTCCCCCGGAAACCTCATAGGGATACCGGTCCAGCAAAGCTTCCTCCAGCTCCACCTGTTCCAACAGCTCCCGCAGCTTTTCTTTTCGCCGCTCCGAGGGCATTTTCCCGATGACCATCGGCTCCTGAATAATTTCCCCCAGGGTCATCCGCTCGTTGAAGGAAGCCACGGAGTCCTGAAAAATCAGGACGGGTTTCACCGGGCGAAAGAATTCTACCTCCCCGGCGGAAGGTTTCAATATGCCGCAAAGCACCTTGGCCAGGGTGGATTTCCCGCAGCCCGACTCGCCGATCAGGCCCAGCATTTCACCTTCCCGAATGTCCAGGCTGCAGTCCCGGAGCGCCGGCTTTGGGGCTCCGGGGTACCGCACCTTCAGGTGACGCACCGATGTCAGCATCTTCTTCTCCGGCACCGACTCCAAGGTTCGAAGCAAGGCTTCTCCCCGCACCCACTCCGCGCAACGTACCAGCTTCTTCGTATAGGCGTCCTTCGGCCGGGCAAAAATATCTTCCGTGGTTCCCTGCTCCAGGATTTCTCCTTCCTTCATCACCAGCACCCGGTCCGCCAGCTCCGCCGCCACCGCCAGGTCGTGGGTCACAAATAGGATGCCCTTCTGCTTCTCATCCGCCACCCGGCGAAGGAGGCCCATTACCATCTTCCCGGTTTCCGGGTCCAATGCGGTGGTGGGCTCATCGGCGATAATCAGGGACGGATCTCCTGCCAGTGCGATGGCCACCGCTACCCGCTGGCGCTGCCCGCCGGAAAGCTGATGGGGATATTTTTCCAGAATCTCCTCCGGTTCCGTCAGACCCATTTCCCGGAGAAGTTCTCGGGAGCGGGCTTCCAACGCGCCGGGCTCCTTCATGCCAAGGTGACGGCGCATGGGTTCTTCCATCTGCGCCCGGATTCGATACACCGGATTCAGGGAGCTCAGGGGGTTCTGGAATACCAGCGATGCCGCCTTTCCCCGAACCTGCTCCATCTCCCTTTCGCTGCAGGTCCGCACATCCCGGCCGTCCAGGAGAATTCTGCCGGACAGGTACCGGGCATGGGCGGAGTGAAGCATCAAGATGGCCCGGCACAGTGCGGTTTTGCCGCAGCCGGATTCGCCCACCAGAGCTACAATCTCGCCCCCGTGAACTTCCAGATTGGCATCCCGCACCGCATGCACCGCGCCAAAGCGACCGTTAAAGCAAAGCCGGAAATCCTCCACCTTCAGAACGGTTTTGTTTTTGCCCGTATTTCGTTCTTCCTTGCTGCCGCAATCCTTCATCATCTTCTATCGTTCCAGTTTCCAATCCGCTACGTTCCAGAAAATTCCCACGCCGTGATGGCCCAGGACCACGTTCTTATCCACGCCTTTTACCGCCTTGTTCACGCCGTAGTTGGCCTTGATGTAGGCGATGTAGGTGAACGGCATCTGCCCGGTCATGCTGTGGAGGAAGCTGCTGTAATACTGCTTCCGCAGACCGGTGTCAACGGTGGAGCGCGCCGCTTCCAGGGCCCGGTCCACATCGGCATTGGAATATCCGGTGTAGTTGTCCCCCGCACCGGTGGTGAACACCTTGTAGGTATGGTCGTCCGCGTCAAACGGACTGCCCCATCCGATGATGCAGGCATCCTGACCGGCCCAATCCAGTTCTTTCCGGTTCTCCGCCGTGGCATTGATGCCTTCCTTCTTCAGCTGCTCCGCGCACATGTTGGCCATATCCACCCGCACCTGATCGTCGGACATGGCCGCGATGGTGAACTTCAGCTCCGTGCCGTCCTTTTCGTACCAACCGTCCTTGTTCTTCTTCCAGCCGTCCTGCTCCAGCAGGGATTTCATCTTCGCCGGATTGTAATTGAACTTCTCGATGCTGCTTTCGTTGAACGGATTCTTCTGAATCGGAGAGTAGGCAATCTCCCCCTCCCCCAGAAGCACGCTCTTCAGAATCGCCTGCCGATCGATACCGTAGCTGAGGATGTTCGCCAGCTCCGGATACTTCTTGAACAGCTTGCTGCCCGCAAAATTATACGCAATCGCCCGGTAGTCCGCGGTGTCCATCTCGTACACGCTGCAGTCCGAATCCTTCTTCATCAGGGCTTTGCCGTCCTTCGGGGTCAGCTGGGCCATGTCCAGGTCGCCGGATTCCAGCTGCAGGAGTCGGGTGGCACTGTCCGGTACGATTTTAAAAATAATTTTCGGAATGTTGGCTTTTCCGGCATAGTAACCGTCAAACCGCTCCAGGGTGATGCTCTGTCCCTCATCCCATTCCGTCAGCTTGTACGGGCCGGCGCCCACCGGCTTCTGATTGAACTCGTCGGTGGTGAGGTCCTTGCCCTCCAGGAGGTGCTTCGGCAGAATGCCGATGCTCATGTATTCCGGGAACCCCACGTTCTCTTCCTTCAGCTGAATTTTCACCGTGCGGGCATCCGGGCAGGAAATCTTCTTAATGTCCGCGTAGTTGGACACGATTTCCGATCCGTTCTTCTCGTCCAGGATGGATTCCAGGGTGAACTTCACGTCCGCCGAGGTCAGAGGTTCGCCGTCGTGGAAGGTCAAGTCTTTCCGCAGGCGGAAGGTCCAGGTTTTGGAACCCTTGTCGTAGCTCCACTTCTCCGCCAGCCCCGGAACCACGTTGTTGTCCGCATCGTGGGCCGTCAATCCGGCAAAAATAAGCAGGTTAATCTCCCCGTGCTCGTACAATGCCGGGTTAATGGCGGTATAGTCCTGACTGCCGTACACCATGGTGTCGCCGTCCGGCTTCGCCTCGCCGCCGCATCCGGTGAGAACGGCCAGCGCCAGAACCAGCAGCATGGCCGGAAGAATTCGCTTCCACTTCTTAGAAATATTTTTCATATCGTTTCTACCTTTCGCTTATGCAGAAATAACACCAATCTCTTTTCCCGCTTTTTCCCTCCAAGGGCTTATAAATTGCTGTGCAGCCGGGTGTTTCCCTTCCGCACCTGTTCCCCCAGCGCCGCGATGGCGATCAGCGTTCCGATCAGCACGATGCCGGGAATCAGGATGATCCACCAGCTGCCGGAGAGCAGTGCATTCTGGGAGTCGGACAGCAGGCTGCCCCAAGACACCTCCGCCACCGGGAGTCCCAGTCCCATAAAGCTCAAGGTGGCCTCCGTCATCATGGCCGCGCCGATGCTGCTCACCGCCGCATACAGCACCGCCGGCAGAAAGCCCGGCAGCAGGTGCTTCCGAAGGATGTATCCGAAGCTGCCGCCCATCATCCGGGCCGCCGTGACGTAATCCGCCTCTCGAATCCTCCGCACTTCGTTTCGGATGATTCGGGCCATGGCCATCCAGCCCGTCACGCCGATGGAGAGGGCCAGGGACAGGTATCCGGATTTGCCGAAAATAGCCTGGAGAAATACCACAATCAGAATCTGGGGCACGCTGAGCATCAGGTCCGCAAAACCCATGAGCCCCCGGTCCACCCACCGGCGGCTCATTCCGCTGAGGGATCCGTAGATCATGGCGATACCGGTGCTGATGGCCGCCGCCATCAGGCCGATGCACAGGCTGGCCCGCCCGCCGTACAGAATACGGCTCAGCAAATCCCGGCCCATGGAATCGGTGCCGAACAGGTGATTTGCCGAAGGGGCTTGGTTGATGGCCGGTCCCATCTCGTTGGGAGCGTAAGGTGCCAGCAGGGGCGCCAGCAGCGAGGCGATGCCCACGACGGCCAGCACGGCGATGCTCAGCCGGACGCCCGGACCGAGGCGTTTCTTTTTTTTATTCATAATCCACCTCCCGGAAGTGCGCCCCATCGTCCCGCATCCTCGGATCGATGGCGGCGCTGAGGACCTCTCCCAGCATGTTGCAGAAGATGACCAGGGCGCCGGTGAGCAGGGTCACCGCCATCAGCACGTTGAAGTCTTTGTACAGGGCGCTTTCGAAGGCCAGGGTGCCCAGCCCCGGATAGCCGAAGACCATCTCTGCCACGTAGGTGCCGCCCAGGATGTGGGGCACCGCCATGGTCATGGCCGGAATCATGCCCGGCAGGATGTTCTTCATGCAGTATTTTCGGAGGATTTTCTCCCGGGGGATGCCCTGGGATTTGTGCAGCAGCACGTAGTCCTTTCGGGTTTCCTCCACCAGCAGGTTCCGCACCATCAGGCCGTAGTAGCCCACGTGCTCCAGCACCAGCACGGCGCAGGGAAGCACCAGGTGCCGGATGCGGTCCGGCAGGCTGTGGGCCATGCCGTAGGAATAGGCGCCGCCGGTGGGAAAGAGCCGGATTTTCACGGCGAAAAACAGAATCAGAAGCAGTCCCAGGAAGAAGGAAGGAATGTTTCCCGTCACCACGGCGATGCGGGAGAGCCGGCGGTCCTTTCGGCTGCCCTCTTTCAGGGCGCAGCTGCTCCCGATTCGGAAAGCCGGCAGGAAGGTCATCACGTAGGCCAGGATGCCCAGAATGGCGGTGTTTCCCGCCACGCTGCCCAGCACCGCCGTCACCGGTCTCTTGTATTTGAGGGAGATGCCCAGACTGCCATGAAACAGATTCCGAAGCCACAGGCCGTACTGTACCCACAGGGACCGGTCCAGTCCCAGGTTCCGGCGCATGACCTCTTTCTGTGCCGCGCTCAGTCGGTCCACCCCGTCCCCGTACCAGGCCCGGAGCGGATCTCCGGGGCACGCCCGCGCCAGGAAGAATACCACCAGCGACAGGACCAGCAGCAGGAACAAGCCCCGCACCAGACCTCCGGCCACAGCGCCAATTCGGCTCCGGCTATTCATCCGCTTCTCCGTCGCTCTTCAGCAATTTCTCCAGCGCCTCGTGGGCCTGTTCATAATTTTCAAAATGCACGGTGCGGAAGCCCAGCTCCCGGGCCGCCTGAATGTTCTTTCCGTTGTCGTCCACGAAGACGCACTCCTCTGCCTTCAGCTCGTACTTCTCCAGCAGGATGCGGTAAATCTCCGGCTCCGGCTTGATGCGGTGCACCTCGTAGGAAAAGACACCGCCTTCCAGGTGGGGCAGGAAATCCAGCGCATGTGCACTTCTCTTCCGCACGTGTTCCGAATAATTGGACAGGAACAGCACCCGGTATCCCCGGGCCTTTAGGTCCTCAATCCACGGGATAGCGTATTCCTTTCGCTCCGTACAGCGGCCCACCCGGTCAAAGGCGACCCGGATTTCCTTCTCCCGCTCCGGCGCCCGGGCGATGAACCGCGCCAGCACCTCTTCCTCCGACCAGATTCCCCGGTCCATTTCGTTCCAGATTCCGCTGCCGAAGGTGGCATCCGTCACCTCTGCTTCCACCGCCGGATCACTGAAAAGCTCGTGCACGTATTCCTTCCACTCAAAGCCGATCAGCACCCGGCCGATATCGAAAATAACTGTTTTTATCATATCCATCGCCTCGTTTTCTTTCCCGGCGCTTCCGCCGGTCTTTGCTACCTCTCTGCCAGGTACGCCAAAGCATGAGGGACGTAGGCCTTCACGTGAATGCCGTCCCCCTCGTATTTCTCTTCCAGCAGCTGGCCGAATTTCCGGATCTGCTCCAGAATGCCCATCTCGGAATAGGTGAGCACCGTGTCCACGTACACCCGGGATTCCCGAACGATTCGTCCCAGCTCTTCGAACATCTCTTCCAAGCCCAGGTTCTTTTTGGCGGAGATCATCACCGATGCCTCTGCCTGAAAATCCTGCCTCTTCTCCCCTTCCGGAAGCAGGTCCATCTTGTTCCACACCGTGATCACCGGCTTGCCCACCACGCCCAGCTCTTTCAGTGTATCCAGCACCACCTTCCGGTGCAGTTCCCACTGAGGGTTGGATGCGTCGATCACGTGCATGATGATGTCCGCATACTTCGCCTCTTCCAGCGTACTTCGGAAGGCATCCACCAGGTGGTGAGGCAACTTGTTAATAAAACCAACGGTATCCGTCAGCAGCACCGACTGTCCGTCCGGCAGCACCGCGGTTCGGGTGGTGGGATCCAGCGTGGCAAAAAGCTTGTTTTCCGCCGGGATGCCTGCATCCGTCACCTTGTTCAACAGGGTGGATTTCCCCGCGTTGGTGTACCCCACGATGGCTACGGTCATGGTGGCGCTTTCGGACCGCTTCTTCCGGGTGGTCTCCCGCACCCGCTTCATATCCTCGATCTCATCGGACAGCACCTTGATGCGCTTCTGGATCACCCGGCGGTCCGTCTCCAGCTTGGTTTCGCCCGGTCCTCGGGTACCGATGCCCGCACCCAGCCGGGACATGGCTTCGCCCATTCCCCGAAGGCGGGAGGCCCGGTATCGCTGCTGGGCGATTTCCACCTGAATCTTTCCTTCTTTCGTTTTGGCGTGAGCCGCAAAGATATCCAGAATCAGCAGGGTCCGATCCAGCACCTTTGCCCCGATGGCATCCGACAGATTTCGGAATTGGGACGGGGTCAGTTCATCGTCGCAGATGATCCCGTCCGCTTCCTGCACCTCCAGCATCTCCCGAATTTCCAGGGCTTTGCCGCTGCCCACATAGGTGGCCCGCTCCGGATGGTCCAGGTTCTGCACCACCATGGAGGAAACCTCCGCGCCGTCGGTGCGCACCAGCTCCCCCAGTTCCTCTAAGGATGCCCAGGCCGCCTCTTCCTCGCCGGTGGCCACCGCCACCAAAATATATTTTTCAACCTTCTCGATTTGTTCCATATCCTATATCCTATGTTCCGTTTTCCTTCCGATGCAGAAACTAGCCCCAGCTCTGGCCGATGCCCTTCTCCACCGCTTTATCGTAAATGACCTTCGCCGCCACCAGATCCAGGGCCGCAATGCCCACGTTCTCAAAGACGATGATCTCGTCGTCGTTTTCTCTGCCGGCCACGGCTCCGTTGATCACGTCTCCCAGGCTTCCCAGCACGTCGCTTTCGGAAATGATGCCTTCCCGAATCGGAATCAGCAGGTCCCCGCTTTCCGCCATCACCGCATCCTTGGAGTCGCAGATAATCTTGGAGGTTCTCGGCAACACCGCCGGATCCAGCTCATGCTTGTGGGGCTCGTAGGTGCCCACGCAGCTGATGGTGCAGCCCGGTTTCACCTTGGTGCCGTCGAATACCGGCTCCGAAGATCCCGTCACCGTAATCAACAGGTCCGCATCTTCCACCGCTTCATCGGCGCTGTCTGCCGCATAGATTCGGGTGCCGAATTCCTTCAGTTCCTCCTGCATCTCCGCCGCAAAAGCCTCCCGCTTCTCCTTGTTCCGGCTGTACACGGCCACCTCTTCCAGCTTTCTCGCCGTCAGCATGGCCTCCAGCTGGCAAGCCGCCTGTCCGCCGGTGCCGATCATGGCACCCTTGTGGCACTCCTTCTTTCCCAGAATGTCGAAAGCGGCGCCCGATGCCGCGCCGGTGCGGGCTTCCGTCACATAGGTGCCGTCCAGAATGGCGCTGATGTATCCCGTCTTACCGTCGATGAGCAGCACCTGGGCCGGAGAGGTCTTCAGCCCCTGTTCCGGGTTGTGGGGAAAAATATCCACCACCTTCAGCGCCGCCGCATCCAGTCCCGGTGCGTAGGCCGGCATGAACACGAAGGATCCGTCATACTTTCCCGGAATCACCGTGCGCAGCGGGTTCTCCACCTCTCCGTCCACCACGCTCTTGTAGGCCACCTTGTTGCCCTCGATGATATCTGCCATGGTTACGACTTTGCGAATGTCCTCTTTCGATAATAACAGCATTTTCCTTTCCTCCTATAAAAACATATTTCTTTACGCCGGTCTCTGCCGGTTTTCCATCGCCTGAACCGCTGCCTTGGCCGCGGCGGTGGCATCTTCCGTATAGATATCCGCGCCGATGCTGTCGCAGAAATCCTGGGTCACCGGAGCGCCGCCCACCATGATGGTCACATTCTCTCGGATGCCCGCTGCCTTGCAGCCTTCCACCACCTTTCGCATCTCTTCGATGGTGGTGGTGAGGAGTGCGGAGCAGCAGATGATATCGCAATTCTCTTCCTTGGCGGTGCGGACGAAGGTCTCCGCCGATACATCGCTTCCCAGATCGATCACGTCAAACCCGTTGCCTTCCAGCATGATTTTCACCAGATTCTTCCCGATATCGTGCATATCTCCCTGCACCGTGCCGATGCACACCTTGCCCGGGGAGGCTCCCGCATCGGCTACCAGCATGGGCTTCAGCAGGTCCAGCGCCGTGGTCATGCATTTTGCGGACATCAGCATTTCCGGAACGAACACTTCTCCCCGGGAGAAGGCGTTGCCCACTTCCGTCATTCCGGTAATCAGGCCCTTGTTCAGGATTTCCTGAGGCGCATATCCCGCATCCAGGGCTTCCCGGCACACCTTCTCCATCCGGTTCCGGTTTCCCTTCATCAGCACGTCCGCCACCTTTCCCAGCGGAGTCTTTCCGGCATTGCCGGACACCTTCTGTGCCCCGCTAAGATCGGATTTCTTTTTGCCCGTGGATAGGGCGTATTTCTTTTCCGTCACCGGGTAATTGTAGTGGTGAAAGTGAAGTTCACTGTTGTACCGGGCGATTTCTTCGTCGATGATGGGATCCACGTGCTTGAAGATGGTGCCCCGCAGTCCGTAGGTGATGGACGGGATGAAGTGCTGCAGCTTTCCGTTCTGTTTCAGCATCTTCCGCATGTATGCTCGAACTTCCTCTTCCGAAGCGTCGCCCCGGTCGATCTCGGCCCCCACGCCGCCCATGACGATCATGCGGCCGTCCAGATGGCGCACCACCTCCGGAATGTTGTTCTCCGGCAGGATGCCCTGCCAGCACTGAATGCCGATTTCCACCATATCGTCCAGAATCGGCACCAGGTAGGAATCGGAGTGGTGGATGGCGATGCATCCCGCATCCCGAATCTCTCCGTAAAACTTCCGGTACGGTTCTTTAAAGAATTCCCGCCAGATTTCCGGTTTCATGAACAGCTGGTTTTTCGCACCCCAGTCGTCGTGGGAGAAGATGACGTCCGGCTGCAGTCCCTTGATCAGCATCCGAACGAACTCCAGTCGGTACTGAAGGATGTAGTCGATCAGCTCGTGCATTTCCTTTGGGTGCTCGTAGAAGTTGGTCAGAGTGTCCTCGAAGCCCATCAGGAAGTGGCACTGCTCAAAGATTCCGGTTCCCATAAAACCCGCCAGAAGGCGCTCATCTCCCGCTTTTTCCCGCTGGATCTTTCGGAATTCTTCCCAGCCCTCTTGGCCGTTGTTTCTGATATCCGGTGCGTGGACCACCTCTTTCCACCGGGTGATGTCCTTCAGCACTGTGGCCTCTTCCGAATGGTACGGGATGGTGCCCGGGGCATCCTCCGGAAACAGAATGGTCACGCCCCACCGGTCTTTGGTGCGGGTTCCCCGAACCTGTCCTTCCCGAAGGTACCGGTTCACCGGATCTCCCAAAGCCATCTGCAGGGCTTCGTACTGGTCCAGCAGGCGCTCCGGCCGTCCATCTTTCTTTAAAAGCTCCAGAAATATTTCTTTTGGTGTCATATTGTGTTCTCCTTTGTCCCTATAAAAAAATCCCTTTTCTAGTCAATCAGTACCGCGGCGGAATAGGTGATGGTGCCCGGTCCGTAGTCGTACCGAAGCCCCGAGGCCTTCACCACGTCGTTTACCAGAAGGCCGTAGCCTTCCATGGAAATGAACATCTCTTCCGGGTGGCGGCAGGGCCGGTCCGGATAGGTGCACTTTCGGCACAGGGTGCAGGCTCCCGTTCCCATGGGCAGGCAGTCCGGACAGAAGTGGCGAATCTGCCGCACCAGGGTGGCAAAGCGCTCCTTGTGCCGCCTCTCTGCCTGAAAAATCCCGTCGCTGTCAAAGTCGTGGGCCATCTTTCCCGTGGTCTGCACCAGAATACCCCGGCGGTATTTCTCCGTCCGGCGCCGACTGCGCTCCAAATCTCCCACCGCCGGCGGGCAGCTCCATCGAGTGCCGTAGGCCCGGCAGCGTCCGCTTGAACACATATCCCGCACCTCCTGCCGGAAGTCCAGTGCCTCCATATTCAGCTCTCCGGCATGGTCGAATCCCACCTCCAGTGCCAGTTCGATGAATTCTTCTGTTTTCATTTCCCTACCCCCTCGGTATAATGATTCATTATACCATTTTTGATATTTTCTTGACACCTCCAAAACCCTCTGCCTATAATATTAAGAAAAGATTTTACAGGGACAAAGAGACAACGATAAAGGAGCATATTATGGAACTTCATTTTCCGATTCTGCTGGACGGCGCCACGGGGACCGAGCTTCAAAAGCGGGGCTACCGGGGCGGCATCAGCGCGGAGCAATGGGTGCTGGAGCACCCGGATGCCATTACGGATCTGCACAACAACTACATCAACGCCGGAAGCGACGTGCTGTACGCCCCGACTTTCGGAGCCAACCGGGTCAAGCTGGAGGAGTACGGCGTCTTCAATCAGGTGCCGGAGTACAACCTTCGTCTGGCAAAAATAGCATTGAATAATGCCCGGGGGCGCGCGCTGGTGGCGGGGGATATCTCCCAGACCGGCAAATTCCTGAAGCCCATCGGAAACACCACTTTCCGGGAGATGCTGGAAATCTACCGGGAACAGGCGGAAGCCCTGGAGGAAGCCGGGGTGGACCTGTACGCCGTGGAGACCATGACCAACCTGGCGGAAGCCCGGGCGGCGGTGCTGGCCATCCGCCAAATCTCCGATAAACCCATCATGGTGTGTTTTACCTGCGAGGACAACGGCCGCACGATGATGGGCAACGATATCGCGGCAGCGCTGGTGATTCTGCAGAACATGGGCATCGATGCCTTCGGGCTGAACTGTTCCACGGGACCGGACCGGATGCTGCCCCACATTCAGCGGCTGCAGAAGTACGCGGAGGTGCCCCTCATCGCCAAGCCCAATGCGGGCATGCCGAAGACGAAGAACGGGGTAACCTACTACGACTGCGGTCCGGAGGAGCTGGCGTCCTACGTGAAGGATTTGGCGGCCGCCGGCGTGAGCATTTTCGGAAGCTGCTGCGGCTCCACGGAGGAGCACATTCGGGCAATTCACCGGGAGCTCCGGGATGTGGAATTCCTTCCGCCTCATCCGGATTTTCAGGGCAAAATCCCTCTGGCCACGGAGAAGAATCTCTACCTCCTGCCGACGGATCTTGAAATCGGCAAAATCTATCCTTGCGATGAGCACCTGGAGGACTCCTGCGAGGAGGTGGAGGATGACGAGGATGCACTCTTCATGACGGTGGAAATCAAATCGGAGGAGGAGCTGGACAACCTGGAGGACTTCCAGTACGCCATCCCGCTTCCGCTGTGCATTCTCTGCAACGATGCATCCCTTCTGGAGCAGGCGCTGGAGATTTATCAGGGCCGGGCCATCTATGCCGGCGACCTGCCGGAGGAGGCGCTCCTTCCGCTGGCCAACCGATACGGGCTTGTGATTTAGGGGGCTTGCCGGACGAGCGGGCCGAGGCGAATTTGTTTTTACCGCTTGACAAGGTTTTGTGCCGGTGCTAGAATTTATGATTATAAAAATAAAACGATGACGAGGACAGTACGCTTGTCGGGAGAATCTTACAGAGAGGGATAGCCGGTGAAATTATCCCAGATTCGGACTTGCGGAACACCACCTCCGAGTGGCACTAATCCTGCCCGCCGGCCGCGTGAAAAGCCATAATGAGTGCCGGGATTTTTCCCGGAAGATGGGTGGAACCACGAATACGAAATGTATGCGTCCCTTCTGACAGTATATCTGCGGAAGGGATTTTTTGTGCCTTCCGTTCAAGAAGGAGGAAACCAAATGATTATTACTTTGAAAGACGGAAGTACCCGTGAATACGGAGAACCGATGTCCATCTACGATATCGCGAAGGACATCAGCGAGGGACTGGCCCGTGTTGCCTGCGTAGGCGAGGTGAACGGTGAGGTGAAGGACCTGCGTACCGTGATTGACAGCGACTGTGAGCTGAACATTCTCACTTTCGATTCCGATGCGGGCAAGCACGCGTACCGCCACACCTGCTCTCACGTTCTGGCGGAAGCGGTGCTGAACCTGTACCCGGAGGCAAAGCTGGCCATCGGGCCTTCCATCGACACCGGATTCTACTATGACTTCGACATGCCGCCGCTGACCCGGGAGGATCTGGACAAGATCGAGAAGGAGATGAAGAAGATCATCAAGAAGGGCGACCGCCTGGAGTACTTCACGCTGCCGCGGGAAGAGGCCATTCAGATGATGAAAGATCGGGAAGAGCCGTATAAGGTGGAGCTGATTGAGGATCTGCCGGAGGGCGAAACCATTTCCTTCTATCAGCAGGGAGATTTCATCGAGCTGTGCGCGGGACCGCACCTGATGAGCACCAAGCAGATCAAGGCATTCAAGCTGACTTCTTCTTCCGGCGCGTACTGGAGAGGAGACGAGCACAACAAGATGCTCACCAGAATTTACGGAACCGCATACACCAAGAAGGCGGATCTGGAAGAGTACCTGGAGTACCTGGCAGATATCAAGAACAGAGACCACAACCGTCTGGGCCGTGAGATGGATCTGTTCACTACGGTGGATGTCGTGGGTCAGGGCCTGCCGCTGTTCATGCCGAACGGCACCAAAATGATTCAGAAGCTGCAGCGCTGGATTGAGGATCTGGAGGATTACGAGTGGGGCTACGTTCGTACCCGTACTCCGCTGATGGCGAAGTCCACCCTGTACAAAATCTCGGATCACTGGTACCACTACAAGGACGGCATGTTCCTGCTGGGCTACGATAACCTGGAGGATTTGAACAATACGGAAGATGCTTCCCGTGAGATCCACGGTGTTCAGGACCTGAAGATGATTGAAAACGATGCGGACAGCGATGTATACGCCCTGCGCCCGATGACCTGCCCGTTCCAGTACTACGTGTACAAAGCGCGTCAGAAGAGTTACCGGGATCTGCCGTACAGAATGGCGGAGACTTCTACTCTGTTCCGTAACGAGGATTCCGGCGAGATGCACGGACTGACTCGTGTTCGTCAGTTCACCATTTCCGAGGGCCACCTGGTGTGCACGCCGGAGCAGATTGACGAGGAGTTCAAGAACTGCGTTCGCCTGGCAAAATACTGCCTCACCACGCTGGGCCTGGAGGAGGATGTAACCTACAGAATGTCCAAGTGGGATCCGAAAAACTCCGAGAAGTATCTGGGAACCGCGGAGGATTGGAACCGCGTAGAGGATGCCATGAGAACCATCCTGGACGAAATCGGTCTGGACTACACCGAGGCGACCGGCGAGGCCGCATTCTACGGTCCGAAGCTGGACATCCAGGCAAAGAACGTATACGGCAAGGAAGATACCATGATCACCATTCAGCTGGATATGTTCCTGGCAGAGCGCTACGATATGTACTACATCGATAAGGACGGTTCCAAGAAGCGTCCTTACATCATTCACCGTACTTCCATGGGCTGCTACGAAAGAACGCTGGCATGGCTCATCGAAAAATATGCGGGCAACTTCCCGACATGGCTGTGTCCGGAGCAGGTTCGTATCCTGCCGATTTCCGACAAGTACGATGACTATGCGGAAAAGGTATTCCGTGAACTCCGCCGCAACGGTGTAGACGTTCACGTGGACCACAGCACAGAGCGTATCGGCTACAAAATCCGTAAAGCGCAGATGGAAAAGATTCCGTACATGCTGGTTCTGGGTGCCAAGGAAGAAGAAGAAAATGCCGTTTCCGTTCGTTCCCGTTTCGCAGGCGACGAGGGCAGCAAGCCGCTGTCCGAATTCGTCCGCCAGATTGTGGAAGAGATTGAGACAAAGGCTATCCGGAAGAAGGAAGTAGAAGAGAAATAAAAAACGGGGGCTGTAAAATAAGTCCGCAAATAAAGAAACGCCAGTTCCGGCGAATGCCGGTTCTGGCGTATTCCTTATTCCTCTTTCGATTCCTTCTTTTTCATGTCCTCAATTAAGAGACGGCCAAAACGAATGGCAAGTAGCAGCGGGAAAAATGAGAGTGCATTTGCTCCGTGACCACTGATGTCCTTGATGTAGAATACGTAATTTATTCCAACAAATGTAATCACCAGTAGTACGATTGCAAAAACAATATCACTTTTTGGCACAGAGATTGACTTTTTCATCGTTCTAGCCCTTTCTTGAGTAATAGATAGATTAAGTTATCGCAGGAATCATTCGACTTTTGTTGCAATATTATACCATTCTAATGTTACCGAAATATTTCTGAAACTTTATTTTTTATTTCAAATTCTTAATAGATATTTCTATTTCTATTAATGACGTTTTTATGTATAAATGCTAATCTAAAAGTGAGCCACTTTCGCGAATGAGGTGGAGTCCCCGGTATAGTGTGTACACTCCAAAGATAGCGAACATCACGAATGCAAGACTGTTCAGAAGTCCGTCCGGAGTCTTGCTTTTCAGCAGATATTCCACCATCATCCCCAGAACCATGAAGAAAGACGTGGAAAAATACGCATATCTAACGATATTCCTCAGCGCCCTGCAGGTGCACAAAACAGATCCGGAAGAGGCCACTGGGAAGGTGACACTGTGGTTGGCCAAAAAAGAAAAGCCTGTCTTGTTACACTTGTAGACAGAAAAACTCGTTATCTCATTGGAGGAAAGGCCAGTACAAAGTGTTCAGATGCTGTAAACGCAACTATGTTTCGAGCACTAGCTGGATATCCTGTAAAATCCATTACCCCTGATAGAGGAAAAGATAGGAACGCGAACCCGGTCGCGTTCCTTACCGCTTTGGGGAGATGGGGCGGAATGAGCCCCGCGGGCTCATTCCGGACATTATGACAGTTCCCTGAACGGCCTGTTTGCGCCTCCCGACGGTACTTCAAGGCTTTGCCGGCGGCGATGCGCAAACTCGACGTCCCCCGCCGCTTTTTCCCTCCACCCAACGGTCTTTCCATTCAAAAAACACAAATGCTCGAATCCGAAGATCCGAGCATTTGTGCGTTCTTTATATTTGCCTTAAGTTAAAGTCTTACAGCTAGTCTTTACATTAGCCCCAGAAGCTTGTGAGCTGTCCATAAACAATCATTGCCAGGAAGATCGGTCCAACCCACTTGATGCAGAAGTTGTAGAAACCTCTGGACTTGAACTTTCTGGTTCCGCCATTGCTGATTTCGTCATCCAGATATCCAGGTACAACCCAGCCAAGCAGGATTGTCAGGATAAGGCCGGTCAGCGGCATCAGGATACCTTCTGCGATGCAGTCCCATACGTCCAGTACATCCGGCTGTCTGAACAGACCGCGGAATGCTACGAAGAATGCATTCTGACTTGTGCCCAGTCCATCAGCGGTAGTCAGGAAGTTACCAAACCATGCTGCGAGAGCCATAACAACGGTAACCTTCACTCTGTCAGCACTCTTTCCGGCCTTCACTCTGGAGTCCAGAATTGCGGAAATGCCGGCCTCCATCATACCGATGGAAGAAGACAGTGCTGCGAAGAAGACCAGCAACCAGAACAGCAGCTGGAAGATCTTTCCTGCAGTGCCCATGGATGTGAATACGGTTGTCATCGATACGAACAGCAGTCCAGGTCCTGCGGATGGCTCCAGACCGAATGCGAATACAGCCGGGAAGATAGCTACGCCAGCCAGAATCGCTACCATGGAGTCTCCGAATGTGATGATTGCTGCGTTGGATTCCAGGTTCTCCTTCTTATCCAGGTAAGAACCGTAAGCAATGATACAACCGGATGACAGGGAAAGTGAGAAGAAGCACTGTCCACCTGCCGAAGAGAGTACATTGAAGAATCCCTTTGCACTTCCCCAAGCGCTCAGATCCGGACTGAACAGGAACTTCAGTCCAGGGCCTGCGCCAGGCAGTGTGCAGGATCTTACTACTACGATGAGCAGCATGAAGAACAGCAACGGCATTGCTACCTTACAGAACTTCTCGATACCGCCGGATACACCACCGAATACGATAACCATTGTCAGGAGCAGGTATCCTGTCATCCATGCAACGGAGTTTCCGGTGTTGGTCAGCAGTCCGCCGAACTGTGCGCCCGGATCGGCAGTGTTCAGAACGCCCTTACCGAAGAGCGCCAGAATGGAGTCTCCCAGGTATTTGGTGATGAATCCACCGAATGTGCAGTAGAAGCAAATCAAGAGCCAAGGAACGATGGTCTGCAGAACACCGTTGAAGGTGAATCTGTGATCGGCTTCCTTGTAAGCTTCGATTGCCGCTTTCTGAGTCTTACGACCGAGAGCCATCTCGGAAAGCATCAGCGGGTAACCGGCTACAATTGCCAGAATTACGTACAAGAGCAGGAAAGCGAATCCGCCGCCCATACCCATCTTGTAAGGGAAGGACCACAGGTTACCGAGACCTACGGCCGATCCAAGTGCTGCCATCAAGAATCCAAAATTGGAATTAAATTGGCCTTTTTGGTTTTCTTGTTCCATTTCAATACCTCCATACAAAAATGAAAACGACACATATAAGAACTCTGTATAAGACAATACACCTTTCGGACTAAATCGGAATAATCACTGAATTGGTTAATCCGCCCTATACAATTTATGCTCAAAGTATATCACCCGTTCTTCACATTCGCAACATATGTTCTATATATTTAGTTAAAAAAAGAAAACTTTTTACAAATTTTAATAGTGGCGGAAACCTATTGAACAATAGGGTTTCGTGGATTTGTACGATTCTTAAAGCAAGATTGTGTTATTTTTATGACACTCTTTTTTGACAGCACAATATCTTGTGTTTATTCTTCATTTCAAAATCTATATACACATGCCATTTTCCCTATTTGTTCATTAATTACCCATTCAACCAATTTTTAGTATAAATTGAAAAATTTTTCCACCCCGTTTTTCACCTGTTCTTTTTTTTGCCATCATATTTTTTCATACCGACTTCAGTATGAACTCTCGGTCTGTCACTGCGGAAAAATGTAGCCTGAATCACCTTACGCCACTCGAAACCGCATACAACAGAAAAACACCGCCTTCGAACCCGAGACGGTGCTTTCCATATATAATTAAGAAATTAGTGTTTTAAGCGTTTTTATTCTGCTTCCAGCTTCTTGCCCGCCTGCAGTTCCTTATCGGAGAGCAGAGCGGCATCTTTCTTCCAGAATGCCCCCAGACCGCAGCCGATCAGTGCCGGGATGACCCAGCCCAATCCGAAGGATGCGAACGGCAGATTGTCGATGAAGGCAATCGGATGGCCGGAGGTGCTGATAGTGCTCAGGATGCTGGTAATCAGCGCCACATAGGTTCCCACGCAGATGACGTGATCGTTATCCGTAATTTTTTCCACATAGGCACCCAGTACCAGTACGATCAGCGGCGGGTACAGGATGTTCAGCACCGGTCCCGCGATGGCGATGATCTGGCTCAGTCCGAAGTTGGACATGGCATAGCTGATGGCAATCAGGGCGATTACGATCTGCTTGTACTTCAGCTTTCCGTGGGTCAGCTCTTCGAAGTAGTCTCCCACGATGGAGCTGAGTCCCAGTGCGGTGGTAATGCAGGCCAGGATTACGATGGCTGCCAGGGCGTATACGCCGTATTTGCCCATCAGGTGGTAGGTAATCGCTACCAGCAGGCCGGCCTGGTCCAGTCCGGCATATTCCGGAATACCGGATGCGGTGGATCCCAGATAGGTCAGTCCGCCGTATACGATGGCCAGGAGCACTGCGGAAATGAGATCCGCGCCGACAATCATCTTTTTAACGTCTTCCTGTTCCTTATAACCGTAGTTGTACGCAGCGGTAATCAGCATGATGGTAATCAGCACGCCGCCGATTCCGTCCAGTGTCTGATATCCGTTCTGAATGCCGGATGCGAAAGGAACGATTTCCTCCGGGGAAACCGATGCTCCCAGCGGGTTGATGATTCCGATGACAATCAGGAGGATCATCACTGCCAGCAGACATGGGGTGAGATAGTTTCCGATAATGTCTACTACTTTAGACGGGCGAATAACCAGACCCAGCGTAATCAAGAAGAATACAAGACCGTAGAGCCACAGCGGCACGCTTGGTGCGATGGTCTTGAATCCCAGCTCATAGCTGGTAGCCGCGGTTCGCGGAATGCACACGCACGGTCCCAGACAGAGCATGATGGTGGTGAGCAGTACCTTTCCCGGCTTCGCTCCCATCTTGCCAACCACTCCGTCTACGTTCCCTTTCCGGTTCAGCACTACCGACGCAATCGCAATTGCTGCCAGTCCCACGTCCATGATGAAGAATCCCATGAAACCGCTGATCCAGCTGCTTCCCGTTTCTCTTCCCAGAAACGGCGGGAAGATGAGATTTCCCGCACCGAACTGTGCGGCAAACAATGCAAGACCCATACACAGGGTTGCGGAGAACTTGCTTCTTTTCTTTTCCATTTTTTCACCTTTACCTATTAACATTTATAACCAATACGCCCATACTCTACCATGAAAAAATGTGTTTTTAAAAAGAATCTTTTTCATCTTGCAAGCACTTTTTTTCATATTCTGACATACTAAACCAAATTATTCTATTGTTTATTATTTTTTATCCGTTATAATAAAAACGAGAGGTAAAGGTTATGGATATTCAAAAATTAGATTATTTTTTGACGGCGGCAGACACCGGGAATTTCACCCAGGCTGCCGACCAGTGCAGGATTGCACAGACAACCATGAGCAAGTACATTGCCCAACTGGAGAGCGAATTTAATTGCAAGCTGTTCTACCGAACCAACAAGGGCTGCGAGCTCACCGACCAGGGGCAGATTTTCTACGAGAAGGCTATCGCCATGAAAAAAGATTATGCCAACCTGGTGGCCGCCCTGAAGCAGGACCATTCCCGGGATTTGAACCTGGGGCTGGACGGTTCTCATTTCTATGTATCACTATTTACTGATTTTCAAACCGCCTATCGGGACGTGAACCTGAAGGCCTCCTTCGGCAGCGAGAAGGAATTGGTAAGCGATCTGGTACACCAGCGACTTCACGCCATCGTCATGCCGGACAACATCAGCGATAAAGTCCGCGCCTATCCGGAGATTCGCAGCATCGACATCTTGAAGGCCCTGGACTACCTTGTTTTCCCGCCCAACACGGTGCGCCACTTCGGCTCCATCGAGAAGGCCATTGAGAGCCTCCCCCTGATTACCAAGTCCGTGGATGAAGAGTATTACGAATACTGCCGCACTAACCTTCACAAAAAATACGGCACCACTTTCCATGAGGTTCGGGTTGCCCGCAGTCAGGACGTACAGACCATGATGCTGGCCCTGTCCCAGGGTTTCGCCATCCTCCCTCTTTCGGAGGTGGACGAAGACAGCAACTTCGAATGTTTCCCGCTGGGAGAGGAATTCGTGGAAATGCTTCAGCTCTTCTACAGCACAAAATACATGAACGATCCGCTGCGAAAGCTCATCGAGTTCATCAACCAGCACGGCATCGTCACCTGCTAATTCTTTTTTATAAAAAAAACGGCTCTTCACGAATTTTTGTGGGATAGTTTTTTGAAACTATCCCACACTTTTTAATTGGAATGCCCCGAGCGACCCG
>CAKQWJ010000014.1 GCA_934278925.1 uncultured Clostridia bacterium
GGAAAAAGCTCTTTCAGTTCTTTGTGCTTTTTGACTTGCTTTTCTTCTGGATTTTTAGGATTCACCGCATAGACCGTCAATTCAAATAGCTTATAGAAATTCGCAACAATGGCATTGTGGGTGTCATCATCAAGAGTAAAGACTCCGTTTTTGTAATAGCTTTCCTCCAATAGTTTCCACAAAGCTTTCTCATCTGCCTTTAATCTGAACTCAACACGGATTAATGCTGTAGTAGTGTCTACATCTACATCAATAATAAAAGGTGACAATGCTCCCAAGTTATCCTCCGGATCATCGAGAGAGTAATCCACAAGAAATTCTATGGATATGGGTTCCAGCTGCTTGGCAAGATCCTCAAATGTGATCTTCTTTTCCATGAATAAAGCTATCTTGGTATAGAGGTTCTCTCGCTTTTGCAGCGGGTAATCATTGAATGAAAAGGGGGCTCCGTCCAGCACATTGCCAATACACTCAAAGCATGATGTTTTGGCTGTGTTATTACGTCCAACAATCAATGTTGTTTTAGGCTCAACCTCCAGTTCGGCATCAATAAGCAATCTGTAGTTTTTAATTTTTATCTTTGATAATTGCATATTTTGTCCTTTCTGGCGGCACACAACAAGATAATGTGTGTCGCCTAAGCGACCACTCTTTGTAAAATGCTATTACAGGCAAAACCTTCCGGAATAGTACAATTCCAAGGACTGCAACAAATCCTGACCATTCATTATAATAACATTAGTAATACGGGCTTCATCTCTGCCGTCAGGTGTAAAATCAGATGTTGTAATTACCCATGCACGACTTGTATGTCTGCTTCTCATATAACTATCTACTTGCTGAGTTGATAGTTACATACTTTTCTCACACTCTCGATAAAGTGAAATAATCATTTTGTTATACAAAATGCATACTAAAGTGATCACATTCCCCATATCAACTATGAGAGTCTCATGGTATCCTTGCAATCCACACTGTCATTAGGCGTTTGCTTTTCTTATTTCATTTTTAATTGGTTTATTACTCTTAAAGAATTCACAATCTCTGAGTAGTTCATAAGAAAAACCGGAAAAACAAAGCTGAAATATCCTACACAGAACCGAATCAATAGCGGAAGTCTCCATAAAATCAGTCTATTTAGAATTAACACTACTAAACCAATTGCAATGCACTCACATATTACAATGGTCATCCTTTTCAAGTCTAATACTTTTGATAATTTTGATTCTATTAGCTTTGAGCTTCTTGTTAACATCAATGTGTTAATAGAAAACATCACCACCACCGTGGAAATGGCAGGTCCCGCAACACCTATAATTTTAAACAAAATAATATTTAAAATAAGATTAGCGATTAAGGATGAACACGAATAAATGAGCAATTCTTTCGTTTTCGCCTTTGCACTGAAAACTATTGAAACATTCGCGAAACGAATCATATCTACCAAAATATACAGAATAAATATGCTTAGTCCAACGATATATTTTTTGTCATACAATATCACCATTAAATCTGAACTATTAATAATTGCCCCGAAAGCTATCGGCCAAGTTATCAAATAGCATAATTTAATGTATTGTGAAAATGTTCTTTCTGCCGCATCATAATCATATTGGGCAATATATTGTGTAATATATGGAATAAGAACAGTAACTAATGCAGCTGTTAACATATCGAACGGAAGCTCTTTCGAAGCAATTGAATACACAGCTAATGTTGCTGTATCAGCCATCTTTGCAACGACAAACTTATCCATATTCCTAGCAAGTGCATTCGTCAAAATAAATCCAGCCATAGGAACACTATAACTTAATATGCTAGAACTTAAACTGTAGTTAGCATTTCTAAGCATGAACGGAATAATTTCTCGTTTAACATAAATCCACATATAAATGACGGTCAGCAAGTCAACTATCATAAGACAAATTAAGAGATATTTTATATCTTTAACCATAAAACAAACCACCGTAACGTATATGATTTTTGTCAATGATAATACTAGATTTCTTACTGCAATAGCCTTTGCTCGTCCACCAGAAATAAATAGCACTTGAAGCATGTTCATTAAGTTATTTAACAACGGCATAAAAGCAATATATGGGAGAAATGAAATTACTGAATTATCTCCGAAATATGACGCTATTCCATGTCTAAAAACGAAAAGGCTTACTGCAAAGATACCGCCTACAATAAACTGAATGCTAAAAATAGTTGCAACATATTTGCTTTTCTTATTAAAATCATGCTCCTTATTAAAGAAATAGTTTATTGCATCTGTTAATCCCAAAATAGTAACTGATGTTCCAGTCGTTACTATTAACATTACCTCTGAATAAATACCATATTCTTCAACTGAGAAACTCACGGCTAACATCTTTGCGACCACCATTGAAACGGCTGCCGTAAAAACTCTCACTCCAGTTAGCAAAATTGAATCAATCGCTGCTCCACCTTTTATTCGTTTCATTTATCATCCCCTTGCGGCAGAGATTTCACTACTTTTGCCGGATTTCCTGCAACTATTGAATATGGAGGCACATCTTTTGTTACGACACTATGGCTTGCAACAATTGATCCTCGCCCTATCGTTACGCCTTTTAAAACTGCAGAATATTCACCAATCCACACATTATCTTCTATCACTACAGGCTTATGATCTGAGAATTTCCATTCCCAATTTTCATTGTGAAATCCATCTGTACACATCTTAATTCTACTTTCACAATCCGTGGGATGATTATTATTATCAAAGATTCTGACATTTGTTGCGGTTATTACATAATTTCCTATATGGATTGAATCCATCGCACCAATAAAAGTCGATGTATTTATGAAGCAATTATTACCTATCTTTATTTTTCCAGATTTATAGGCATATAGCACTCCGTTAATTTCACAATTGTTTCCTATAGAAATGTTGTTCTTATCTTCCGAAAAGCAATTTGATATTTGTCCAACAGATAAATTGCATCCTATGTTTGCACGTTTTTCGAAACGCTTCTTTTTCAAATATTTTTTTATGCTCTTTAATAACATTTATTTGGCATCCTTTCCACGGTACTTAATAATTTTTGCTGGATTTCCACCTACAATTGCAAATTCCGGAACATCTTTTGTTACTACTGATCCAGCACCGATAATTGCACCTTTTTTTATAATTCTTCCCGGTAATATAATCACTCTGCCACCAATCCACACATCATCCTCAATGAAAACTTCTCGTTCTTCGTTGAAGCCTTGACTAATCATTGGTGTATCCAGATTGTCAAACGAGTGATTTCTTGTATATATTATGCAATCCGGTCCCATCATTACGTTTTTACCAATAGTAGTTTTTCCACTAACGATAGCGTTTTGACCAATGCCAGAATTATCACCAATCCTCACCTTAGATGATATTGCTGCACCTTTTTCGATATTAACGTTTTCTCCACATTCTTCTATAAATTGTTTTGCCATACAATATCTAATTCTTTTTGCAAACTTTCCTCCCGGTTTATATGATAACGGGAGCCTTTTGGCAAAATATTCGTATATACCTCTTGCAATAATGGTTTTAATACTCATCTCGTTCCCCTCTAACAACTTTTACAAAATCATCTTTATCTTCCATAAGCATCGTCTGATATAGCATTATAAAAAAGAAAAAATCATCAAAAAACAACTTATCCAGTGCAAGCCACGGCAAAAAAAGCATCAATGCCATGTACACTTTTTCAAACTGTTTAAATGAATTTCCCGCAGGTTTAAACCGCATTGAAGACAGCCAAATAAGCAGTGCAACAGTTCCAACTAACCCTGCTTGAAATATTATCTGAATTGCAGTATTATGTGCTGCCATTCCAACACCAGAAACCGGAACAACCGCAGAACGAATAAAACCATTGCCAAATAGCAACACTGCGCCATTATCCATTATTGCATAAAAGTAGTTTTTCCATATTTCAAACCTTCCCGAAGAAAAATCATTTGCTGTACTTCTATCTGTAAACCGTGTATAATACATGCTCAAAAAATCTTGCGTTTGTGGTAGCGTCAATAGTACAGATATCGCAACAGAAATTATTACAATCAGTGCAATTTTATGTTTCATATTTGAACAGAAAATGCAATAGAATACCCACACAATAGATAGTAACAGAACCAAAATTAAAAAGGATTTAGATACAGTCATAAACCCGAAGAATATTGCTATCGCAATCATTGTTCCATACATTACTTTATTTATAAATGCATTTTCACGTGACAACAACACAAAACAGATGCCGATTGCAGCAAGTAATTCTGCAGCGTATCCATTTGAATCCCCAGATAAACCAGATATTCTGTTTACGCCGATGTTAATATGTTCTGAAACTGATATAAACTCCGTCATATGTCCTGTCTTTAAGAACAAGAGTCCTGCAAAAGATGCCGTTACCGTCCCGAGCACATAATATATTCCGCTAACTTTGAATGAGGTACCCCTCTCGTGAGTCGTGTACAAAGGTACAAATGCCAACATTAACATAAAATTGATATACCCTAACGAAATATCATAATCATGGATAAGTATTGCTGTAATGGACGTTAAAACAAGAATAAAAATCGCAATAATTGTTTCTTTCCTTAATGTCATAAGCTTATTCTTTCCAGCTTTCATTAAGAATACTATAATATATATAGTTTGAATAACCGTATACCATGAGATTGAATTCGCCGACACTCTCATCACTCCGCTCCATGTCAAAAGGAAAAGCATTACCGGCAAATATGATTCTGTTGGAATCACAAATGTAATCCCCATAATGACAATCAGAGTCGCCATTATCAAAAATGAATTATTCACATAATGCCCTAACGTCAATACTCCTACTAATAGTGTCATGGTTATAATAATTCGGTGATCTTTTTTATTATCCAATAACATTTTAATCCTCAATTGTTTTCAGCAATTAACAACTTATCAAATAAAGCTATCTTTTCATCCATTAAATTTTTTTCACTTTCTAATGTCTCTGCTTTCATTGATTTCACAGCTTCTATGTTTTCAGAAAGCCATTTGAATGATTTTCCTATACCGTCCTCGCTATTCTCGCAAATAATCGATTTTGAAGAATCCAACATTTCTACAGAAGATGCTAATTGCGTTGTAAAAACAGGCGTTCCTAAATACTGTGCCTCTAGATACACCATTGGGGCAGCTTCATGATATGACACTAACACTACAAGATCTGCTCTAGACATAAAACAGTATGGATTATCTTGAGAACCCAATAGGATTACTTTATCTTCTACTTTTTCTTTTTCAATAGTCTTCTCTATAACAGTTCTATCGTTTCCATCTCCTGCAATTAACCAAAGAATATCATTTTTTCTTAAGACCTCTGCCATTGCTGTGATTGCTCGTGGAATTCCTTTGATAGGTTCAAGCCTACAAGCCGAGAAGCAAACAAATGAATGCGAGAAATACCTATCATCGCACGCTTCTTTACTATATGTATCTATTCTTTCATAATTTAAGAAATTATGAAAAGCAATCGTTTTATCAGCTAATAATGGATGCTTTTTTATAAATCCATTCTTCACGGCTTCAGAAACTGCAACTATTCTATCTGCCTTTTTATAATACTTATCATTAAAGTTCTCACTAATATCATTACTTTCACTGTCATTATGAATCCATGAAAGCTTAATTTTTGCATCACAACACGTATCAATCACACGAATAAACCCACTTGTCAATGTGTTTTTCCCAGCTTCATGATGATATGCAATTGCAGCATCATAACGACCTAAATAGTTTTGATGTTTAATTGCAAAATGCAAAGGCATCCGATTATCAAATAGTTTTGTCCATATTGTTGACATTATCCTAAATATCTTTTGTTTAAACGATCCATCATGTAAACATTGTCTAAACGACATTCCACAGGTTTCTAATCTCCACGAAGTTCTAACTAATTTTATTCCTGCTGGAAGTCTTTCTTTTAATGGCCCTTCCGCATAGTACATTAAAAGATCAATATCATAATAATCATTTAATGAATCTAGCATATTCAATAATGATGTTTGAATACCCCCAATAGCAAATGATTTATCAACAATCAAAAGCTTCTTTCTGTTCACTATTTCACCTCATCAATCAAAATAGTTTTATATAATTCTTTGTAGCGTTCTGCAATACGTTCCCAATTAAAGCGTTCAACAAATTGAGAACAATTGCCTGAAATGAATCCGTATTGTCTGAATATTTTCTCAATACTATCCGCTATCATTTCGGGATTATTAGGCTCCACAGAATACCCAACCATACCATCCTCGAATTGTTCATCGAAACCTTCACCTTTAGAGTAAATTACTGGCAAACCTTGACTCATAGCCTCTGCATACACCAACCCAAACGTTTCGTGGAAAGAAGGCATTACAAATACACTATTTTTTCTGTACATATTAATTAGCTGTTCTTTCTTCATTGGCGAATGATAAGTTACTCTTTCATCCTTCATTATTTTTTCATATTCTGATTTATCTTCTACCCTACCAACGACATCCAAATGTGTACTAATTCCTCTTTGTTCTAGAATTTTCATTGCTTCTAGAGTTGAACCAATGTTCTTGTTTTTATCTATTCGTCCTGCATAAACTAAATCAATTTTCTCTTCTCCTAATTTCTCTCTTTTATAGGTTCTATTCTCCAACCAAAAATTGTCAATTCCGTTTGGAAGGATTACTGATTTAGCGCTAAAACTTTCCAGAAATTCATTAGGAATATACTTATCAATCATTTGATTGTAATAGGCTTTTGACAAGAATACTATGCTTTGTGCCTCTTTTAAAATCTTGATTCCTAGCGGACGGAGGTGCTTCATGTACTTAAAAAAGTCATTTACATCTGTATTCCGAACAGCAACAACATATGGGATACCATATTTTTTTTTAAATTTGTATGCCAAATATCCATTTGTGAATAATAAATGAGCATGGATTATATCATATGATTCAACGTCTATTTTTCGATCTATTTCTTTTCGAATTACTGATTGCTTTATTCTGTAAACTATTCTGAGCCATCTAGGATAACACTTCAGGACTTTTACATTATCATTCAGTTCAAAACTACAATTTGTCGAATAACTGCTTGGTACAGCGTACGTTTGGTCAATCCCTTTTTTTTGCAATTCTTCATTAAGCTTTTGATACAGTTGTGTATCTGTATAATTTGTACAAATATGTAATATTTTCATACTCGTTATTATGCTCCCCCGCCGTTGAAAGTTACAACCTCCACCAGTTCATTCCGGACTGTTTTAATTCACCTATTTCATATAAACCTTTTACATCCAACAACACTTTTTCATTGTCTTCCGATTCTTTGAACAGTGATTTAATAGAGTCTAACGGCATTTTCTTGAACTCATCATGTGCCACAGCAACAATTATACAATCTGCATTCTTTGCATCATCCATAGATTTAAGCTCAACACCATACTCATGCATAGCTTCTTTTTTATTTGCCCATGGATCAATCACTATCGGTTCTATTTCATATGTTCTCAATTGTTTTATGATATCATCAACCTTGCTGTTTCTAGTATCCGGGCAATTTTCTTTAAATGTTAAACCAAGAATTACTACTTTAGATTTTTTTGGAGCTTGTCCGGCTGTAATCATTTGCTTTACTGCCGCATCTGCAACATAAGCTCCCATACCATCATTAACGATTCGTCCGTTTAGGATAATTTGGGAATGATATCCTAATTTCTCTGCCTCATATGTGAAATAATAAGGATCAACACCTATGCAGTGTCCGCCAACCAAACCGGGACGAAACCCTAATGCGTTCCACTTTGTATTCATTCCATCAACCACTTCATTCGTATCGATACCCATTCGATCAAATACCATCGCAAGTTCATTCATGAATGCAATGTTAATATCCCGTTGACTATTTTCTACGACTTTCACAGCTTCTGCAGTTTTAATACTTGAAACAGGATAAGTTCCAACTTCAATCACTAAATCATATACTTTCTTTATTTCTTGCAGAGCTTTTTCGTCACATCCTGAAACAATCTTGCAAATATTTTCAAGACGATGAATCTTATCGCCAGGATTGATTCGTTCTGGTGAATAACCAATTTTAAAGTCTATTCCACATTTGAGTCCTGATTCTCTTTCAAGAATTGGTATACAAACGTCTTCAGTGCAGCCTGGATACACAGTAGATTCATACACAACAACAGAACCCTTTGTAATGTTTCTACCAACGATTTCAGATGCTCCTATTACCGGTGTAAGATCTGGCGTATGATCCGTATTAACAGGGGTTGGAACAGCAACTATAATAAACTTGGCATCTTGAATTCTCTTCTCATCTGCCGTAAATTCAACCGAAGTGGATTTTATTCCGTCATTTCCAACTTCTTTTGTAGGATCTATTCCTGATTTATATAGGTTTATTTTTTCCTCATTTAAATCATAACCTATTACATTTACTTTTTTTGCAAATGCTACAGCAATTGGCATGCCAACATAACCTAAACCAATTACGGCAATTTTCTCTTCTTTATCTAATAATTTTTCGCAAAGTGACATTCTTTATTCTCCTTTTTTGTATTAAGATGATTAGTTTTTACACTTCCAACAATAAGATGGATTACTCTTCTTTACTATCAAAATTTCTTCGAATTGATTCCATTTCAAGAATTCCATTTACCTGCCGAATAAATGAAAATCGGTCCATCTTTTTTAAAACTTTTCGGAACGGATATAGTCCTTTGACTGCAATTTTTATCTCTGGTCTAAATTTAATATTGAGCTTACAATATGCCTTACGGAATCCTAATTTTTGCTCAAGATAATCATTATATCCGGTCTGATGAAGAACTGTACGCGCTCCATTGCTCATATAGCGGTACAGTCCGGAATTGATATATCTTTCAATCTGATAAAAATTCAATGCCAACATTGGCGAGCACGCACTGTATTCCGGATTGACTTTTGCAGTTATCATTTCCACGAAATCTTTATGAAGCCTACCGACTTTATATGCCACCAGCATACCGGTTTCACGTTCAAATGCACCAATCCACTCTTCGTCTTCTTGTTTTTTTAATTGTTTCAAAAATAATGGAACGTCTGGTTTTTCATATCCTGCGACTGCCGCATGATAGACCCTTTTTATGTCCTCTTCATATTCAAAAGGGTCTATTACCTTGATTTCAAAATTCTTATCCGCTTTTCTTATTTCCTTGCGCACTTTTTTTTTGCATTGTTCCAGTGTAGTTGGGTTATCTTTTATTACATACCACCAACTAGTTTCATGATTACAATCAAAATCGGTAACCCATCTTATTAATAGCGGATGTTTTCCCTCAATAGACCAAATCTCACCAGATTTCAACGCCGAAGAATTAATTTTCTCATGTGGTGCAGTTGTCGGAACTGCTGCATGATTATAATATTTCCATCCCTCAATACTCATACTATCGCCTTCTTACAAAAAAAATTTTTTTAATCATTCCAAAAACACAATTCACTGCTGTTAGTGCACATGCTGAAGGCACACTCATATTTTCACCTTTTCTAAATAATAAGTAATGTGACATCAACAGTTTTTTAAACTTATCATGCGAAATAGATTGTTTTCTTACACGATAATGTGCAAGTACATCATCTAAGCAATAACAATCTGTTTTCTTTATTACTTTCAACCACATTGCATAGTCGTTATTTTTCTTTAAATCCTCTATTTGAAGAACCCCCACCGTCGGGATATGATACATCACGGCAAGACAACCTACCCAACAATATAAATACATCCCTGTTTTTGTGATATGGTGAGGACTAACTGTCACTCTTTTCAAGGGTTCAGATGTTTCGCTTATCTCATCTCTCCCAGTAGAAGAGAACTTGTAATTATTATCAATCATAAATGATAATTGTTTTTCGAGTTTATCAACTGTCCATAAATCATCTGAATCAAGAAATGCTGCCCATTCTCCGCGCGCCATCCTAAGAGCATAATTTCTGCAACTTGCTGCTCCTGAATTTTTTTCTTGTTTAAAAAACTTTATCCTATCATCATTATATTGTTTCACAATTTCTTCCGTATTGTCGGTTGAACAATCGTCTACAATTAACAATTCCCATTTTGTATAAGTCTGCTTCAAGACAGATTCTATTGATTCGCCTATAAAAGCAGCTGTGTTATATGATGGCATTATTATTGATACTAACCCTTTTTCGTACATTATCGTTTCCTCTTTTTCATTTCGCTCTTGTATTTCAATACAGAAGTAATAGAAAAACTGAAAAATGGCAATACATCATCTAATGAAAAAATTTGATCCTTTGTTCTCACAGAACTAAACCAACTAGGATCTGCTTTCATGCGTTTCTTTGATTTTAAAAACCACAAAAAATCTGTGTGCATGCACCGTAACCGTACATCTTTCCGATAATCAACATATGCCGTCAATTCTTCATTTTCACTTAATTCAATAATCTGTTGAACAATATTTGCACCTCCCAAAAAACAAATCTTCACATTTGCCGATATTCTTGCGTTTATCTCAATTATTCGAATCGATCCATCTCTAGGGTCTTCCATAAGATCCAAATCGCAATACCCAATCCAGCCTATTGTTTTGAGCAGTTTCTCACAAATAAATAGAATGTAATCATTATCTACCGTTCTACAAAGGGTACTTGCCCCGCCATCAATGGGGAACCATCGGCATTTTTGTGTACATATAGCAGTTTTAACATTGCTCTGTTCATCAAGAACAAAATGTGCATTATATTGTCTTCCTGTTTGTGGAATGTATTCTTGAATCAAAAGTAACCCATGCGAATTGTCTTTAATAAGAACTCTGAGTTGCTTTTCATCTTCCGCAATATGAAAACCTATTGATCCACAGGCGCTTCTTGGCTTTACAACCACAGGATATTTTATGCTGTCAAAATCAATATCATCCTCTTTTTCTGCTAGAATCGTAAATGGACAAGGTATATTGTTTTCCATACATATCCGCATAGTATTCAGTTTGTCGAAAGCTAGCATAAAAGTGTCTAAATCGTTAACAGCCACATAACACCCTTTTTTTTTCCAATCATTTTTATGATTTGTTGCAATTTCGGCTGAAAAATCTGATAGTGGCACTATAATGTCAAATTCATTCTGTGTGACTATTTCATCATATACCCTTTCTGCGGTCTTATAGTCGCTATCTATGTTTTTTACAACATAACACCGATGCTTAAACCTTGTCACATTTCCAAGATCAGATTTGTGCTCACAAACAGTTGTTATATCGTAACCTTTAGCATAAAAAGCTCTCGCCATCGGAAGCACTTGTCGGCTAGATGCTTCCATCAACAAAACTCTTTTCTTTTTCTTGCTCTGCATATTTTTACTTCCTTTGGCTCAATAAATTCTTTTTTTCCTGCCATAATCTGTAAAATTGTAGCTACAGTCCGGGCAATAATTTTCAGATCATAAATACAATTCCTATTGTCAATATAATAAAGCTCTACGTCTAATTTCATCGGCATGAATTCATTTATATAATCATCTTCGTTAGTATATGTTTCTCCATGCGTATAATCATACAAACTTGCCGGACTACTTAATCCGGGTTCCACCGTTAAAATTCTTCTATATTCTCCCACATAGAACAAATCAGAATTTGCTTCATCCTCCGGTCGGGGTCCGATTACTGACATGTCACCTTTCAGAATATTAATAAGCTGTGGCGTTTCATCTAGCTTGCTTCTTCTTAAGAACTCACCAAAAGGAAAAACTCTTGTATCGCCTCTCAATGTCGTTGCACGGATTGCACCACTATCCACTCTCATGGATCGAAACTTGTATAAAGTGAATACTTTTCCATCTTTTCCCACTCGTTGAGCTTTATAAATTGCTGGCCCAGGTGATTGGATTTTTATAATAATGGATATTAGAATCCAGGGAATTATAAACACAATTATTGCCAACAACGATGCAGTAATATCAAAACATCTTTTACTATATATATATTTTTTTTTCACTTTAACAACCTATGTATAACAAAGCTCTCCGCACATGATAATCCTACTTGAATTCCATTGGCTTGATCAAGAATTCGTAACGCCTCCACACTTCTAGGATGTGGAAATGCTCTTAGTTCAGTTTTATATTCAGCCATCGCAGCATATTTCTTTTCTGCAAACTCGCCCTCAATATTCACATATAGATTCGGATTAAAACATGTCTTTGAGTTCTGCGGACTCCATTCGGTCGAAGATGGTACTGAAAAAGAGTACAATTCTTTAACTTTCTGTCCCGGAACAGGTCTGCACGCAACTAATGTTGATTGGAACACGCATTGATGATCTTTATTAACATCACCATCGAAATGCGTATACACAATCTCCGGATTGAATTCATCTATCACATTTTCAATAGCTTTATTAACTGAAGTATGTGCAGTCGTATCTAATCGCATATCTGGCAATCCGCCATAATATATACGTGATATCCCCACAATATCTGCAGCTTTTTTTGTTTCACCTTTCTTTTTTTCCAGTATTTTATTCAAATTGGAATGATCCTTGTATTGCGATGTGCTCCCATCAGTGACAATCAAAAGTGCTATCTCTGCTCCTTCAGATGCCCATTTGGCAATAGTACCGCCCATCCCCAATATTTCATCATCTGGATGAGCCACAATAATCAAAACTTTTTTCATTTCTCAAACCTTACTTTCACCGGCTAAATAACTTCTGCTTTGTATGTAGTTTTTTCCGCCTTCTTCTTCATTATTTTCGAAGCAATCGCTGCGGATGCCACTGCTCCGGCCACAAGATAACCTGCTTTTTTAATTTTTGACACGATTCTTTTCCTTGTCTTTCCAACACTTTTTTGCAACCTGATACAAGCAAACTCCAATAAATGCCCCGAAGGTGTTGCTGATTACATCGTCCAGCTCGCATTCTCCCAGTAAGGTAAGCAGCTGCATGAGTTCAATCGCCACCGACGTGAACAGGCCGGCAGCGCAAACGTGACGAATGCTTTTTTTACCCGGATAAAGGAACCCGAATGGGACGAAGAACAGGATGTTCTCCAGAAACAGCAATGTCAGCAGTTTTCCGGATTCTTCTCCCGCCAGCATGCTCCGGATTTCCCAGAAGAGCTCCGGGCGGAACACCCGATGAGGGTACGGCGTGCGGCTGAACAAGGTCATCCACAACATGAACCCCACGTACATCAGGAATAGGACGAATTGGATTCTTTTTCGATTACTCAAAACACGCTCTAATAACTTCAATGATACGGTCCTGCTGTTCCGGGGTCATTTTGTTATCCGACGGCAGGCACACGCCACGAGCGAAGATGTCGGCGCCCATGTCTTTTGCGTCGCCGGCAATGTAGGCGTTCGTCTTTGCCCGGCCGGTGCCGTCCACGGTGATGAACTCGTGCATCCGGTACATCGGCTGCATGTGCATCGGCTTCCAGATCGGACGGCCCTCCGCGTTCAGGCCGGCGATGGCCTCCAGGATTTCCGTCGGGCAACTTTTGCCCGCCTCCCCGATGTAAAGGGCATCCGTCTCTCCCCGAACCTGCTTGCACATCGCATCCTCGTCGATGATCAATGCGCTGAGCCAGTAATTCGGAACAGACTTCTCATCGAATGGAATCATTTTCACCGGAAGGTCCTTCAGGCCCTCCGCGTAGCGGTCGTAAATGGCTTTTTTCCGGGCAATGTGCTCCTCCAGATGCGGATACTGGCCGCGAATGACGCCGGCAATGACGTTGCTCATGCGGTAGTTGTATCCCACCTCTTCGTGCTGGTACCACGCCGCTGCCTCCCGGGCCTGGGTGGACCATTTGCGGGCTTTATTGGCATCCTCCAAGGAATTGGTCAGCAGGCATCCGCCGGCAGAACCGGTGATGATTTTATTTCCGTTGTAGGAAATCGCCGAATAGTCCCCAAAACTTCCGCACTGCCGTCCTTCATAGGTCGCACCCATGGCTTCCGCTGCGTCCTCAATCAACAGTGCCCCGTGCTTCTCGCAGATTTCCTTAATCTCCCGAATTCCGCCCGGGAATCCGTACAGCTCCGCGCACACCACCAGTTTGACTTCTGGATACATCTCAAAGGCCTTCTCCAAAGCCGCCGGGTCCATATTCCAGGTTTCCGGATTCGTGTCGATAAAAACAGGAATTCCTCCTTCATACAGTACCGGGTTCAAGGTGGCGTCGAAGGTCATATCGGAACAGAACACCCGCTTGCCTTCCACGGCGCCGTGGCCCACTGCCGGACGGCCGTACAGCTTCTCCCCTGCCAGTTTTACGCACAGGTGCAGCGCTGCCGTGCAGGCCGAGAGGGCCACCGCGTATTTTACGCCGGCCTTCTCCGCGGCAATCCGTTCCACTTCGTTGATATTCGCTCCCACGGTACTCATCCAATTGGTATCGTAGGCTTCCTTCATATATTTCATTTCTTCGCCGTGCATGGTAGGCGAAGCCAGCCATACCTTCTTCTCAAACGGCTTCATATCGGTTCCTCTAAACATCGCTTTTTCTCCTTATCTATACCCATCCGGGTTGTTTTTCTGCCAATTCCAGGTATCCCGGCACATATCTGTCAGGTTTTTCTCCGCCTTCCAGCCCAGGATTCGCTCCGCTTTGGCAGCGTCCGCCCAACACTCCGCAAGATCCCCCGGACGTCTCGGGCCGAACTCGTACGGTATTTTTAGGGCATTGGCGTCCTGAAATGCTTTTACGATTTCAAGAACGCTGTAGGGCGTGCCCGTGCCCATGTTGAACACCTCCGTACCGGTAGTCTCCATCGCGTACTCCACGGCTTTCACGTGGCCTTTGGCCAGATCCGTCACGTGGATGAAATCCCGCCGGCAGGTGCCGTCCGGCGTGTCGTAGTCCTGGCCGAAAATCGTCAGCTTCTCCCGCTTGCCCACGGCCACCTGGGACACGTACGGCATCAGGTTGTTGGGAATCCCCTGGGGGTCCTCGCCGATCAGGCCGGAAGCGTCCGCACCGATCGGGTTAAAATATCTCAGAAGAACCACGGACATCTCCTTGTCGGCGTGCGCCGCATCTTCCAAAATCTGCTCCATCATGTTCTTCGTCCAGCCGTAGGGGTTCGTGCATTTTCCGCGGCCCATGTCCTCCGTGTACGGCACCGGCGCCTCTTCCCCGTAAATGGTGGCGGATGAACTGAACACAATCCGGCGGCAGCCCGTCTCATGCATCACTTCCAGCAGGGTCAGGGTGGTATCGATGTTGTTTCGGTAATATTTGACCGGCTTCTCCACGGATTCCCCCACCGCCTTCAGTCCGGCAAAATGGATCACCACGTCGATGGAATTTTCCGTAAAAACAATTTTCAATGCGTCCGGGTTTTTCACGTCCGTCCGGTACATCTTCGGCCGCACGCCCGTAATTTGCTCGATTCGCCGGAGGACTTCCGGGCTGCTGTTATCAAAATTATCGGCGATGACTACGTCATAGCCTGCTCGAATCAGTTCTACTGCGGTGTGGGACCCGATGTATCCGGCGCCCCCTGCCAATAAAATGCTCATTTTGTACCTTCTTTCTATATAGCGGCTCCGCCGGTGTCGATGTGGGACCAATCCTCCACCGTCGCGCCTCTGGCGACGGTCACGCTGGAGGAAATGATGCAGCCCACGCCCAGCTTCGCGTTGGTTCCGATGGTGGCGTTAGCGCACACCACGGTTCCGGCACCGATCTGCGCCGACTCGGAAATCACCGCCGTCGGGTGCACCAAAGTCGGAATCACATAGCCCATCTCAGTGAGCCGCGAGAGCCAAAGTTCTCTCAGCTTCCGGTTCCCCACAGCCACAATGGCGCAGCCGTAGCTTTCCCGGAATTTTGCCGCATCCTGCCAGGTCCCAATCACCCCTTCCTTGGACGTGTCGTCGTCCAGGAAATCGATGTGCCCGAAAACCCGCAGCATCTTCGCGATCTCCTTCACCTCAGCGCCATGGGATCCGGCGCCCAGAACAATCAAGCCCGCCTGACGAGGCGGATTGTTCCGAACGGTCATCTTGTCCCGTTCCGCCTGCCGCTTGGCCGCCGCCGCCTCCAAAGTCTTCCCGTAGACCGACCCGTACACGATCCGGCCCGCCTCGGTGCGCCCCTTTATATACCGAGCCTCATAAAGCCCGTCTTTTCTCTTCCTAATATTCAAACCCGTACGCATTTCTCTCTCTTAACATTCTAATTCCGCAATACGCTAAGGTATATTTTACTCTTTATAATGGTACAAAACAAGGTACTGTTCCTTTAATTTTGTGTTTTTTTCGCGGATTTACCACACCATTTCATATTTTAAGTGGTAAAAACATTTTGAATTAAACCTCAGGTTTTCCGATTGAATTGTAAGTTTAAATTTCACCTCAGGCCGACGACCCACCGGGGCTCCGCCGAAGTGGGCGGGCGCTGCCAAATGTTCATGAAGGCAAAAAATAGCAAACCTCTGATATGGCTAACAATTTCCAGTCACATCAGAGGTCCTTTTTATCGTCCTTTCGATAATTATTTGCACGCTGTTACTTTTCTGTTTTCTTCTTCCACATCTTCGTCTGAATCGTTCAGAACAAATAGCTCATCCACAGGAATATCGAAGATCCACGCCAGAATAACCGCACTGTCAATAGACGGAAGATTATCCCCCCGTTCCCATTTATAAACGGATTGGGGCGATGCCAGTCCGATAATTCTCTGGATATCGGTTACCAGATATCCATTCTCCACACGCAGCCGGCGAATCCTTTTCCCTGTATCAATCCTGTTAATCACTTGTGTTTCTTTCATCTTCAAAATCCTACTCGTTTATCATTTTTCCAAAACTCCCGGCGCCACTCAGCGGCGAAAACTTTATCTTGTTTTTATAAATAAAGAATACTTACAATAATTATGCACTTCCAACTTAAGTTGAATCAATGAAGATGTAGTTTAATACCCTTAATACTTGGTGTACTTTAGTTTAAAACCCATCCGAAAGGCATACAAAGCAAGCGACCGAGCCTTTTGGGCTCGGTCGGCAATTTTTTGACAGATTATATAACGACAAGTCGCTGTCGCGATTTTGCGGGCTCTTCAGCGCATTTTGCTATTTGGTTTTGACCTTTCTGGTATCTGAAACCGGACAAACATATTTCTTTCCTTTTACAATTTTGTACGGTAAAACTTCTACGTAATACGTTTTCTTTTTCTTTAGCTTCGTAACTTTCTTAGAAACCTTCTTGCTGCTCTTTACGTTGATGGTCTTAGCTTTTTTCATGTACGGGCTTGTACTGTACTTAATCAGATAGCCGCTGGTCTGCTTTGTCTTCTTCCATTTTACGGTGAAAGCCTTCTTTCCTCTGCTGAGCTTTTTGATTTTGGTTGCCGGCGAAGCAATAACCAAAGTCTCCTTCATCGTTCCGGAATAATTGCCCTTTAAGGTAATCGTAAACAAATACTTTCCGATGTTTTTGAGACCGGCCGGTCTTTTCACTACGTAATCTCTGCCCTCTGTCAAATCAAAATTCCCGGAGCTCAAATCAACTTTTGAATTCACTTTCTTTCCGGTATAGCATGTGGTATGGTTTTTCGACAGACATGCAAAGCCATCAAAAGAAGCTTTTTTAATCTTACCGGTGTAAGATGTATTGCACTTATTGCAGGTATTGGTCAATTTTCCGTCTTTCTTTGGAGTTGCCTTTGTAAGAGTTTTGCAAGTCTTTCCGCCTGCCCAGTCGAGATCATTTTGCAGTGCCCATTTTTCTGCATAGGATCCGCACGGTGCATCAATTCTCAAGTTGAAGTCACCAAAATAATCAATTCTTTTTACACTCTTTGGAAGCGTAACTGATTTTACTTTCTCGCATCCATACCAGTCCACAGATTTAACGCCTTCCGGTACAACCAATTCTTTCACCGTCTTTGCTTCGTTTTCAATACAAATAGAGGTTACATCCTTTCCCTTGTAAGAGGACGGAAATACTACCGTGGAATCCTTTCCTGTGTATCTGGTAATTTCCCAGGAACTATAGTCATCATTTCCGTAGTCCTTTTCAAACTTGAAATACTTCGCATCGGTTGCGGTTGACTTTGTCTCTCCCGTAGAACCGTCATCGGCGAAGGCCATCATCGGAAGCATGGAGATGCCTACGCAGACGGATAAAAGTAATGCCATTAATCGTCTCTTCTTCATAACTTTTTCCTTTCCTTTCTCAAGAGATTTTTTTCTATTACAAGCATACTCCTGTGTTATTAGATATTTCAATGGCTAATAAGTTCAACAACCACTAGTTGATTATCCTCTCGTGAGGACCCGCCCTCCCCGGACGTGTCTGCCCTACGCCGTTTTATTTTTACCGAAGCACTTCCCGTAGGTGCGGTACAGGTGGACGGCGACGAAGATCGTCACGGCTTCCGCCAGCGGCATGGTGATCCAGACCCCGGACACGCCCAGGAGTTTTGGGAGGATTAGGATGAAGGCCACCACCAGGATGAGGGACCGCAGCGAGGAGATCAGCGCCGAGATGAAGCCGTTGCCCAGGGCCGTGAAGTAGCCGGAGAGGAACACGTTCAGACCGATGAACAGGAATACCGGGCTGAAGAGCTTGAGGCCGTCCCAGGTCAGGGTGAACACGCTGCCGCCGTCCACGAACAGGCCGATGATGCGCGGCCCGCAGAGAAGGGAAATGGCCAGAATCAGCACGGAGCTGACGGCGATGGTGATGAAGCTGTAGCGGGTGGTCTCCCGGATTTTGGCGTGGTTTCCGGCGCCCGCGTTATAGCTCACCATCGGGGCGGTGGCCACGGCAATTCCCATATAAATAGAGATGAAGAAGTAGTAGATGTACATTATAATCGTCACCGCCGCGATGCCGTCTTCCCCGAAATACCGCATGATGATCAGATTGAACAGGAAAGTGGTAATTCCCGTGGACATTTCCGTGAGCATCTCGCTGCTGCCGTTGGTACAGGATTTTAGGAGAATGCTCCAATCCGGCTTCGGGCGGCAGAACTTGATATGGCTAAATTTCAGGAAATATCCCAGACCGATCAGCATGCTCACCGTGATGGACAGGAAAGTTCCCCAGGCCGCGCCCAAAGTTCCCATGCCCAGCCGTCCCACGAAAATATAGTCCAGAATCACGTTCAGGACCAGCCCGGTGAGGGACATCACCATCCCGATGTTGGCTTTGCCGTCGGTGCGCACCAGGTACTCGAAGAACAGCTTGAAGGACATCGGCACCGTGCCCAGAAAAATCACGAAGGCGTACGGCACCACGTGCTCCATCAGCCGCGGACTGCTTCCCAGAAAAACACAGATCGGTTCCAGGAGCAGGATGCCCACCGCGGTAAATGCGATAGAGAATATTAGGAGCGCAACGGCAATAAAAGTAAAAATTTCACCGGCCTCCCGTTCCCGTTTCTGCCCCAGCCGCTCTCCGATAATCGCCCCGGATCCCGTGGCCAGCATCACCGCGATTCCGAAGATGACGCAGGTCACCGGAATCACGATGTTGATTCCCGCCAGCGCATCCGAACCGGCATATTTCGATACGAAAAATCCGTCGATGGTCGTGTAGAACGACAGGAAAATCATGGTCAAAACGGATGGTATCAGATATTTTACAAAATGCAAATATGTCATTTTTGTTTCAAAACACTTCATTTTTAAATCCTCCTGCTTGCTTATTTCTTGTGATGGCTATATAGTAAAGGATATAGTAACTATAGTGTCAAGGGGGATTTTTATGAAAGATATGTTTTCCATCGGGGAGCTTGCCGGATACCAGAACATCTCCAAGCAAACCTTGATTTTCTACGACAAAATCGGCCTGTTTCAGCCCGCTTACGTGGATCCGAACAACAAATACCGCTATTACACCGCCCAGCAAATCGACTATCTGGACACGATTTTGATTATGAAGGAGCTAGGTTTTTCCTTGAGCGAAATTCAGGAGCACATGAAAAACTACACCATCGACACCTCGCTGGTCATCCTGCGGAAGCAGCTTTCCGTCATCGACCGACAGATCAAACGCCTGCAGCTGGTTCAGCACCGGCTGACGCATCGCTGCGAACAGATGGAGCACGTAAAAGAATTTCGCGAGGGCAATCAGGAGGTGACCGTAAAGGACATCCCACAGAGCCGCATCCTCTTCGCCCCGGTGGAGGCTCCACAGTCCTTCCGGGAAATCAGCATCGCCACGAAGAAATGCTTTTCCCAAGCGCTGCAGGATGAGCTCCCGATTTTCTTCCAGACCGGCGTTATCGTCCCTTACGAAAATATTCTGGACGGAAGATACACGGAAGCCTCGATTGCATTCCTTCCCATCGAGAAAACAAAGAAAGCGAAGAATATCCAAATCCTGCCGGCAGGAAAGGTGGCCGGCATTTACCACTACGGCACCTACGAGTCCGTGGAACGCTCCTACCGGAAGTTGCTGGACTTCTGCCGGGAACACGAGCTGGAGATTATTTCGGACTCCTACGAATTCTGCATCAACGATTACATTTCCTCCGGCGACGAAAGGGAATTCATTACGGAGATTTTTTTCTATGTAAAATAAAGAGCCGACAGCATAGGCTCCGCCACGCTTATAAGTCCCACCGGCTGGAGTGCGCCGGCAAAGCCGGCGTGGTGCCTCACTCCCCGCTAAGCCTTATTCCTTCGTCCGGAGGCACCACGCCCCCGGGTCAAAACGCGCCGCCGGCGGGACCGGCGTGGTGCCCCACCGCCCGCAATCCCTTGTTCCTTCGTCCGGAAGCACCACGCCCTCAGCCATAACAGCTCCTCCGGCGGGACCGGCGTGGTGCCCCACCGCCCGCAAATCCTTGTTCCTTCGTCCGGAAGCACCACGCCCTCAGCCATAACAGCTCCTCCGGCGGGACCGGCGTGGTGCCCCACCGCCCGCAAATCCTTGTTCCTTCGTCCGGAAGCACCACGCCCTCGGGTCAAACAGCTCCTCCGACGGGCGGAGCCCCTACATCTTCCACCCCCCCAAGACCGGGCAGGTCCCCGCCGCGGGTCTTCCGCAGACGCAGCCGGCACAATTCATGGAAATGAAATAGGACTTTGGGACAGCTGACACTTTTTGTCAGCTGTCCCAAAGTCCATGAATTTCTATGTTATTGTGCCCTGCGGCGAGGACTCCCGCGAAGGGGACCTGCCCGGTCTATTCGAATTCCACCGTCCCTGTCGGCTTCGGCGTAAAATCATACAGCACGCGGTTAATGCCCGGAACCTCGTGTGTAATTCTATCGGTAATGTGGCACATCAGCTCATACGGAATATTCTCAACAGTGCAGGTCATAACGTCCGTCGTATTGATTGCACGGACGATGCAGCACCACTCGAACGCTCTTTTACCGTCCTTAATTCCCGTGGACTTGAAATCCGGAACCACGGTGAAATACTGCCATACTTTACCTTCCAGACCGTTCTTCGCGAACTCCTCCCGAAGAATGGCGTCGGACTCACGAACGGCTTCCAGACGATCCCGTGTGATTGCACCCGGGCAGCGAACGCCCAGACCCGGTCCCGGGAACGGCTGACGGTAATTCATCTCGTGCGGCAGACCCAGCTGATCTCCCACCACGCGAACCTCGTCCTTGAACAGAATCCGAACCGGCTCCACCAGCTCGAAATTCATATCTTCCGGCAGTCCGCCCGCATTGTGGTGCGCCTTGATGCCTTCCTCCGATTCGAGGATGTCCGGCCAAATGGTGCCCTGCGCCAGGAACTCGATGCCGTCCAGTTTTCTCGCCTCTTCCGCAAACACCTCAATAAATTCGTTTCCGATAATCATTCTCTTTTTCTCCGGATCGTCTACCCCGGCAAGCTTGTCCAGGAATCTGTCCACCGCATCCACGTAGACGAGGTTCGCATCCATTTGGTTGCGGAACACCTCGATTACCTGCTCCGGCTCACCCTTTCGAAGGAGACCGTGATTTACGTGTACGCATGTCAGCTGCTTGCCGATTGCCTTAATCAGCAGCGCTGCAACGACGGATGAATCCACGCCGCCGGAAAGCGCCAGCAGAACCTTTTTGTCACCCACCTGTTCCCGAATCACTTCAATCTGCTCATCGATAAATGCCTGTGCAAGCTCAGGCGTTGTAATTCTGACCATATCTTCAGGACGTCTGTCTAAAGCCATAATAAAAAAATCCTCCATCATTTGTCTAAGCTTGTCCGGATAATCTCAAACGTAGTATGCGGACTGTTAACGGTTTGATTATACTACAAAACTTATAAAAAAAGAATCATCATTTTCCCATTACTTAAACTCACAGGTAATAATCAAGCAATAGTCAACGCCGCTTTCCTTCAGGCATTTTCCATTCGTTTCGAGGATTCTTTCCGCCGGCACAGCGCTGAAAGAATCCCCCTCTGCATCCGCATAATATGTCACGATGGGAATCGGCCCGTCCTCCATAAATGCGGTTCCCTGCAGGAATCCCACCGACGTCATTTTATTTTCATTCGCCACCACGGAATTCTCAACCGCCGACTCCATGCCTCCGGCACCCTCGCTGTCGCCCACCGAAACCATGTACTCCCCTTTGCTCGAATCCAGAATCACGCCAATCATTCCCTCACCCCGGCGAATCTGCATCGTAGAACACACTTTCGAACGAAGGAGCTTGCCCTTCATGTACTCATTGGCAACAATCTCAACCTTCTTCGCACCGGAATCATTCGAGTATTCGAACACGCCGTAATTCCTGTTAAGGGAACTAAAAAGAGAATTCATCACTTTCTCGTTTTCCGTGCCCGTGAATGAACGAACATAGTTTTTGTCGAAATATCCATTGTCGCGCAGATTCTTTACGATAGTTGCGCTTCCGGCAATCACCACCAGCACCAGGACCGCTACCAGCGACTTGATGGTCTTCTTCAGCTTGCTGTTTCTGTGAACGCTGTCCTTTAAGATTGCTAAAATATTTTTCTCCGATTGCTCTTCCACCGCTTCCCGTGCAATGTCCTCGCCGGCAAAAAACTCGTTTATGGAAATTCCAAGAATTCCGCAGATGTCCTGAAAAAGGCTCACATCCGGAAGGCAAATTCCCCGTTCCCATTTGGAAACCGATTTATCGGAAACCCCCAGCTTCTGCGCCAGTTGCGCCTGCGTCAGCTCCTGCGCTTTTCTTTTTACTGCGATATATGCGCCAATCTTACTCTGATCCATGACTTCCTCCTTCGTTTATAAGAAAATCATACAATATCCCCTCACAATTGACCACCCCTCGCAGGTAGAGCTGAGCATCACGGTTACTGCTTAACCGTGCTTCCCCAGAAAACAATTTTCGTAATCTCCGCATCTTCGTTGTACCACACGAATCCCACGGCGGCTCCGTTGCTGATGACCTTCGCTGCTTCTTTTTCCGTCACCTTCCTGCAATTCGACTTGACATCCATCCCCGACTCATCCACATCGTACACCCAGGAATAGAACGTCGCATGATCCGCCAGTCTTTCAGAAAGTTCATATTCCTTAAACTCCGGGTCATCCCCGTCATAATTTGCCGATGCGGTAACGATTTTAGAGCCATCCTTGCCGATAATCGCCAGGTACGACCCGAAGCCGCTTGCAACGTTGTCCAAATCGTACTCCAGATTCTGCGGGGCGCCTCCGGCAATCCGTTCATCCTTCCCATCGAAAAATTCCTTCACATCCCCGTCGATATCCAGAAGAAGGCGCGACTTCTCGTAGCGAAGCACTTTAATTTTCATATCGCCCTCCGGCTCAAGCTTAATCGCCTTGCTCTCCGAATCGTACGAATACCGATCGTACAAATCGGAATTCCCCACGGGATTCCCTTCGTCACCGTAAAACGCAAAGTGTCCGTCCTCGCCAAAACTAATTGTTTCATTGCTTGCCGAACCGTAGTGAACCCACTCATGCGCCGTCAAAAACTCCGGCCGTTCGTCCGAGCGTCCGCATCCCGCCAGCATCATTCCCGTCACTAAAAGCATTATTGCGACAGCCATGAATTGCCGGTTTGCTGTTGAAAAAAATCTATTCATTTTGTCAACACCACCCATTTCCCTTTTTGACTGCTTCCTTGTCTCGTCAAATATTCCTTTTCCTTTAACTTGGTTATATAATACTTCACGCTAGATAGATTCCAACCTAATGCATTGGCCATTTCTTTCTGAGTAATTGAAGGTTGCATGCGTATAAGATTCAGAATTTCTATCTCTTGTTCACTCAGTTCATTCTTCTCTTCCGATTGGTCTAATCTCTCATGCTCTTGGTTAGCTTGGTCAGCTTGGTCAGCAGCTTGGTTAGCTTGGTCAGTTATTGGATAAACTCGGAACAACTCTACCCGAAACATGTTATCAAATTCTTGAAATCTCGGTTTCGGAAGTCCATACGCTTCTGCCGCATTAAGGATTCTTTTAATTCCGCTCCCCCATGTTTCTACGAGTCCCATCTGGCTGAATATATTTGCAATTCCTTTGTTTCGGATCTTAGAATGGCCATTCATGACTTCCTCATAAGTCAATCCATTATATAATCCTCCCGGAGAAGTCACTTCCAACCTATCATCGTAAATCGCAATCTGGACACAGGATTCATCCAACAGGTTGCGGTGACAATGGGCATTAATAATCATTTCCCGGATTGCTTCCGGCGGCAGTTCATATTTTTCTTTTCTTACCAATCCGTCAATCGTTGCTCCGAGCCGAATATTTCTCAATACAAAATCTACAGCTTCTTCGATTTGCGTATAGATTGGTCCCGTAAAATCTCTCTTATCCAGAAATACTGCACGATCTGTCCCCTTGAATACTGCACATTGCGTTTTTGAGAACGGAAAATAATCTGATGTCAGCAATGCATAGGCATTCGTTGCCAGAAGTTGTCCCTCACTCTGCTTTAAGATTTTCCAATTTATCAGCTGCTCTTTCTTCACAGAGTGTTTTGACATTCCTGCCTTTTTGCGGAACTTTTCGATATCCCGGCAAAGCTTCTCCGTAGCGTCTTCCGAAACAGGATAACCTACGCATGTAAGCTCATCCCATGAGATTCTGGCACCTTCCATTTCCAGCTCTTTTATCTTCTCCGGAAATGCCTGTCTTGATGTGCCTGCAACACGGATATACGTGCCTTTTTCTTTTCCTTTTGATTTCAGATAATACGGTCTGTTCTTTCCTGCTTCCACTGTTACAACAATAACGGTTTTCCCATCTACTGTCTGTGGCTCAATATCGGGAATGATTTGTGGTTCACATGAATCAGAAACGGCATTGGCAATTCCGTCCATCACCTGGAATAACACTTCATTTTCCACGCCAACAATCTGGTGTGTTTTATCATCTACTCCAACAATCAGCTTACCGCCTTGTGTATTGGCAAAAGCTACGATTGTCTTCATGTACTTTTCGCTTTTATCAGGTAAGGATACCTTATATTCAATATTTTTCGATTCCCCGGAAAACATAGTATCTTCTACCATTCTTTCACTCCTAATCCATTACTCCCACCACCGGCACGAGCAATTCTATTTCAAAATTTTACCAACTACCGATTCAGTATCTCCGTTACGGAATCAATCAGTTCCTGACTAAACCCTTCCAGCTCTTTTATGGTAATGACCTTCTTCTTTATGAATATGGCAATATCCCATATCGCCTCGGACTTTTTCATTTCCAGCATCACGCCCGGATGCTTCTTATCATTTTTGATTCTCTTTTCAAGCTCCCAAAAGTGATCAGACGCATTTCCCGGAGAACTCAGCAGTTCGATATACTTCTTTGTCAATTGCTCCATATAATGCTCCTGCCATTCAGGAACCCTTTCGCGAAACATTTCCAATCCGCCTTTGATATCTCCACCATAATCCAATCCCCCCATCCTAAAACCGTTTCAGTTCATCGATCATTGCAGTTCTTCTCGGATACTGCGCTCTATACTTGGCTGCCAGTTCAGCCGCAAGCACTCTGCCGCCCGGATGTGTTGCTATCTTCTTCAAAGTCCTGGCTATATGTTTGTAGTCGCGCCTGTTTTTTGAAATCCGTGCCTGACTGTCTGCTGCATTCGCCAGCACCTTCAGACACCTGTCCGGATACAGATCAAACAGTTTCTCTCCATAGACATCAATAACATATTCATTATCAGGCTCCGCATTACCCATAATCAAGTCATATCTGTCTTCAATGCTTAACCAGAGATTGATCAGCGGCAATTTGTCTGCGAATTCGTCCAGTAATTCTTCCCATCTGACCTTCCACTCTTCAGCGGTGAATAGGGCCTTGTATTCCATATAGTATTTCTCGTCTCCGGCATGAGCTGTCATCATATTGTAAAGTTCTACATTATAAGCTGCAGTATCACCTTGTATCCTATATATTTCCATCAAGGCTTTTCTTGGTCCATCAGACCGGTAAGAATTCGGGCAACTGTCTATCTGTTCTCTGTAGAGTCTGATTGCTTCATCATAATTGCCATATTCTGTCTCAATCTGCGCTAACAATTCTTTATTGGTATATCTGTCTCCGGATTGCAAGAACTCCCTAATCTCCTGTATCGGTCTCCTCTGATCAGCCAGAACTCTTACATAGTAATCTTCTTTTTCATGAAGCGAATACTGTAGAATCTCCTTTTCGGGAATCTGACGTCTTAAATCATCCATGACCTTCAAAAGGAACTGTTTCTTCTTTACAAGCTCATCTTCACTCTTAAAATGCTTAAGGATAAAATCATAGATTTCATCCTCCATATAATCAAAGACCCTTCCATCCAAATGCTCCATTAATATATCCAGCATTTGCTTATGAGAAAGGCTCTGTTCGCCCTCAGTGTAAACGGTTTCCCATATGTCATAGACACATGCGCAAAATTCCTGCGTTTCACCGCTGGAATCATCTTTATCAGTATTGCTCCACTTTACGTATGTCCAGTTACAAAGGTCAAGAAGATCCGCATATCTGTTCTCTGCACAAAGCCCTTCTTTGGCTATTTCCAGACTTTCAATCACATCCGTGCAAAGACCGCCGCAGTCACGCCAGTCAGCAAATCCTCTTCTTGTATTGTTTACAAAATCCGCTGTTATGAGCTTCTTATAATCCTGCAATTTCATATCTCGATTTCCTTTCTACATTATACAATTATCGCGGAAAGCTTCAATCCTGTTGTTTTGGTTAATATTGCAATCGGTGCCCGATTTATTGCTTTCTCAAAGAGCTGTATTTCCGCAGGGTTAAGGACTTTATCGATTTTTTTCGAGTTTTTATCGAGTTTTTTCGAGTTTTTTCGAGTCATCACTCGATTTTACATACTTACTAGCTCTTCCAACACCCATAAGAACAATTTTTTTCTCTGCTCTCATCTTGTCTAATGTTGCTCTCGCTTGCTGCTTCGTGAATCCACATAGCTCTCTAGTTTTTTCATTTGTAATGAACTCATTAGTATCAAGATATTCTAGAATCATCTCTTTAGCCTTTATGTACTGAATAGATTTATCCTTTGCATATTCTACGGTAGATTTCACAGCCTCATACATTCGAGCTGTAAGCATATATTCCTTTCCGGATAATTCAATCAATCCATCCTTAATCAACTGATTACAGGTTTTACTAGCCTGATTTCTCGTACCTTGTATGAGTGTCTTTGCGTTTGATAAGGAAATTCTCCGATTATCCGTAAGGTATCTTAGAATCATCAACTCCCGAAGAGATAAATTGCGTTGCAGCATATCCTGTTCTCTCACAACAAATTTAACGAATTCAGGATCATCAACTGCACTGTAGATTGTCAACGATACTGCATCGTTATACGATGTGTAAATCGGATACGGCTTTCCGGATGAAACCATTTCTTTATATATAATATCAACTCCCTGCCCAGTACGCTGAACATATTTTAATCGTTGTAGAGTCTCCGCAATCAGTTTATTCCGAGGTGTAGATGGATGCGAAATAATATTATTTTCATTGATCCCTTCTAAGAACCCTCCCGGATTATCAATCACAATCCGATCAGGATAATGTTTAACATAAATCGCACCAGGATTCTGATAATCCCTATGTGCTAATGCGTTTAATAATGCTTCTTGAAACACTCGTTCTGGATAATCAACTATCTCTAATCGAAACAAACCTACCTGTAAATTCACAATTCGGTTTGTATCATGAATACGAGCAGATAATCGATCAATAACAGACAAGATTGGTAACTTCATATCCAACCTAGCATCGTATTCATCGAGATTTTCTTCGGAATAATGTAGATAGATAACTTCGGCCTGAGGCAATAACCGACTAATAGCCGTTTCCTTTCCTACAAACAATAATCCCGCAATCGTAAGTTTAATAGATGCGTCTTCATTTTTTATTAGTCCAAGGTCTTTTAGAAACGCGAAATCATCTAGTTCTGGGAGGGTCGATTCCAAATCTCTTGCCTTCAGTTTTTCCTTTAGTCTATATACTTCCAACTTGTTAATATCTAATTCAGTGCTTTCGACAACAATCTGACCAGAAAAATCAGGATTCTGTAACACGGAATAGTTGTTTCCCATCTCGTCCGGGAAATATGGCTTAGAATTCTTTCCGAGACGCTTCAAGCATTTTCCATTGGACGTTGCATAGATAGTACCATTTGCTTCGACACTAATGGCAAGTACATCCCCTTCTGGACATTTAATAATCTCTATATCCGTGAATAGTGACGGTCTTGTCTGATCATAAATCGACTCCATTATTTGTTGCGTATCGTAATCAGTACAACCTGTAATGCTGCCATCGTCTTCAACCCCAAAGAATACAGTCCCTCCTCTAGAGTTTGCAAACGCAATAAGCTCATCAACTGCAAGCCGAATACGTTCACGCATATTCTTTGCATGAATCCAGGACTTAAACTCCACTGTTTGAGATTCTCCTCCTGCAATGTCACTAACAAATCTTTCGTAAGTCATTCTTTTTCTCCTTGATAGACTCAAGATACTCCAACTTCGATTCACCATTCAGATTCACAGGCTCTTCTTCTCCGATATTCGCTTTTTCCTTTGTCATCGGATATGAATTTCGAATCATAGAATGGCCATTCAAAACTTCCTCATAAATCAGTCCCTTATACACTTCACTATTTTCTAAAAATGGTGCTGATAACGGAATCCACATTCCGTCACCAACACCAATAGATTTAAAGTCATTATTCCATCTCAATAGTCCCCGGTGGTTTGCTGGTCAAATCATAGAATACTCGGTTCACGTGATCCACCTCGTTTACGATTCGAGTCATCACCTTCTGCAGAACATTCCACGGAATCTCCACAGCGGTTGCGGTCATGAAGTCGGACGTCTGAACCGCACGAAGTGCCACGGCGTAATCATAAGTCCGGAAGTCGCCCATAACGCCGACGGAGCGCATGTTGGTCAGCGCCGCATAGTACTGGCTGATGCTTCCGGCCAGTCCCGCATTGGCGATTTCTTCTCTGTAGATAGCATCCGCATCCTGAACGATTTTCACCTTCTCCGCGTTAACCTCACCGATGATTCGAATTCCCAGACCCGGACCCGGGAACGGCTGACGGTCTACAATGTAATCCGGCAGTCCAATCTCTCTGCCCAGCTGACGAACCTCGTCCTTGAACAGGCTGCGCAGCGGTTCCACGATTTCCTTAAAGTCCACGTAATCCGGCAGTCCGCCCACGTTGTGGTGAGACTTGATGACCGCGGATTTGCCCAAGCCGGACTCGATCACGTCCGGATAAATGGTGCCCTGTGCCAGGAAATCCACCTTGCCGATTTTCTTCGCTTCCTCTTCGAATACGCGGATGAACTCCTCACCGATAATCTTTCTCTTCTGCTCCGGTTCGGTGACGCCGGCCAGCTTATCGTAGTAACGCTGTTTCGCATCCACGCAGATAAAATTAAGATCGAACGGTCCTTCCGGTCCGAACACGGCAGCAACCTCTTCCGCCTCATTCTTGCGGAGCAGGCCGTGATCCACGAAAACGCAGGTCAGCTGTTTGCCGATTGCCTTGGACAGGAGTCCCGCAACGACACTGGAGTCCACGCCGCCGGACAGTGCCAGCAGCACCTTTCCGTCGCCGATCTTCTCCCGCAGCTCTTCAATCTGTTTTTCTGCGAAGAAATTCATCTTCCAATCCTGGTCGCATTTGCACACGTCCAGCACGAAATCCCGGATGAACTCCGCACCGTGTGCGGTATGGTTTACTTCCGGATGGAACTGCACGCCGTAGAAGCCTCTCTCCCGGTCTTCCATTCCCGCAACCGGGCAGTGATCCGTGTGCGCGGTCACCACAAAACCTTCCGGCGGCCGGCTGATGTAGTCCGTATGGCTCATCCAGCAGACATTCACATCGTCGGCACTCTTCAGGATGCCGCCCTTGTCGTCGATTACCACGTCCGCACGGCCGTATTCACTGGTCGGAGCGGAGTCGATTTTGCCACCCAGCATGTATGCCATCAGCTGCGCGCCGTAGCAGATTCCCATAATCGGAACGCCCAGCTCGAACACACCGGCATCGATGCTCGGTGCACCTTCGCCGTATGCACTCTGTGGTCCGCCGGTAAAAATAATTCCCTTTGGATCAAAGGCTTTGATGTCTTCCAGAGTGGTGCTCTCAAAGCCGCGGACTTCCGAATACACATTGCATTCCCGGACGCGCCGAGCAATCAGCTGGTTGTACTGACCGCCGAAGTCCAGAATCAAAATCTTGTTCTGTGCCATTTTGGTACCTCTTCCCATTCTTTTTACTGTTCTTTTGCGATTAATCTTAAAAGTGCATCAGCGCCAACACGCTGATGCACCGTTATTATACATTCTGCGTCTCGTTCTTCAACTATCGTCTTACGGTAGCAACGCTGTTGTCCTTCAGGACAACGTCGTGAGCGCCGCCCTCAACGATACTGGTTGCGGATACCAGAGTGAGCTTTGCTTCCGCCTGCAGCTGCTTAATGCTCAGCACGCCGCAGTTGCACATGGTGGATTTCACCTTGTCCAGGGACAGCTTTACGTTGTCGTGCAGGGAGCCGGCATACGGAACGTAGGAGTCTACACCTTCCTCGAACTTCAGCTTTGCATCGCCGCCCAGATCGTATCTCTGCCAGTTTCTGGCTCTTGCGGAACCTTCGCCCCAGTACTCCTTCATGTAGTTTCCGTTTACCATGATTCTTGCGGATGGGGACTCGTCGAAACGAGCAAAATATCTTCCCAGCATGATGAAGTCCGCACCCATTGCCAGAGCCAGGGTCATGTGGTAATCGTGAACGATACCGCCGTCGGAGCAAATCGGAACGTAGATGCCGGTCTTCTCATAGTATTCGTCTCTTGCTTTTGCAACTTCCAACACAGCAGAAGCCTGACCGCGGCCGATACCCTTCTGCTCTCTGGTGATGCAGATAGAGCCGCCGCCGATACCGATCTTTACGAAATCCGCACCGTGCTCTACCAGGAAGTCAAAACCTTCTTTATCTACAACGTTTCCGGCACCCACCTTAACGGTGTCTCCGTAATTGTCGCGAATCCATTTGAGGGTGATTGCCTGCCACTCGGAGTAACCTTCGGAAGAGTCGATGGTCATCACGTCTACACCGGCCTCTACCAGTGCAGGAACTCTTTCCTTAAAGTCTCTGGTGTTGATTCCGGCACCCACTACGTAGCTCTTGTTGGCATCCAGCAGTTCGTTCGGGTTGGATTTGTGAGAATCGTAGTCCTTACGGAATACCAGACTCTTGAGGTGCATCTCATCGTCTACGATCGGCAGCTGGTTCACCTTGTTGTCCCAGATGATGTCGTTCGCCTCGGACAGGGTGATGCCTTCTTTTCCGTATACCAGCTTGTCCATCGGTGTCATGAACTCGGAAATCTTCGTGTCCGCATCCAGACGGCTGACTCTGTAGTCCTTGCTGGTTACAATGCCCATCAGCTTGCCGTTGGCAGTACCGTCCTCGGTAATCGCGATGGTGGAATGACCGGTTCTTTCCTTCAGGTACAGAACATCCTTCAGGGTCTGATCCGGCTTCAGGTTGCAGTCGCTGGTTACGAAGCCCGCCTTGTAGCTCTTTACCTTGCGTACCATGTTCGCCTGGCTTTCGATGGACTGGGATCCGTAGATAAACGCCACGCCGCCTTCCTTTGCCAGAGCTACGGCCATATGGTCGTCAGATACCGCCTGCATTACTGCAGATACCAGTGGAATATTCATGGTAATCGCCGGCTCCTCACCCTTCTTATACTTGGTAATCGGAGTCTTAAGCGACACGTTTTCCGGTCTTGCATCCGCGCTGGAGTAGCCCGGAATCAGAAGATATTCACTAAATGTTCTGGATGGTTCCTGAAGAACAATTGCCATTGTACACCTCTTTCTTTCTCACTTCGCAACAATATTTTAAATCATAAATTGTATTCTAATATAGCACAAAAACGTTGATTTTTAAAGGTTTTTTTGCACTCTTCTTCACTTTGTTAAATTGCACAACCACAATATTTGACCTTGTTGTTATTTAACAAATATTGCTTTTTATTTTCTCCCTAAAAGCACTTCCGCCGCGGCTTTCAGGGTTCCGTCTTCTCCCACATTGCCCGGGAAGATGACGTACGGCGTTCCCGGAAAACGGCTTTCCGCTCCGGTCTGCCACACCGGAATTCCCGGCTGAATCTGTCCCAGCACGCGAGCTTTTTTGACCGCCAGCGCCTTGGTACCCACGTCGCTGGAAGTGATGCCGCCTTTTGCGATGACGAAAGCCGGTGTGACCGACAGCCGTCCCACCAGAGACTGCACCGCATCGGAAATCCGAACGGAGAGGCGCAGCTCGTCCTCCCGGTCGCCGGTATCCGCCGTAATCAGGCCCCGGGTGGTGTAGCAGCATACCGTCTGCCCGTTCCGGATGCAGCGCTCCTCCTCTGCCAGGCAGCGCGCCACTTCCTGCTCAAAGGCCGCCTCGTCCCGAACCAGCGTCGCATCCAATTCAATAAAAACAATGTCCTCCCGTTCCCGGAGCCGGCTCAGCTGCCGGGTGGTTTTGTCCGTGTGGGAACCCACCACGATGATTCCGCCGTTGGCGGTTTCCTTCTGAACCATGTCCTCCCGGGTCAGGAGCGGCCGTTCCGAAATGCCGCCCAGCACCCGCACCAGGGATGCCGCCGTCCGGAACAGGAAAGTTTTGCCGGCGGCCATGGCCCGAAGCAGCGCCACGCAGAACACCTTCAAGTCCGGATAATCCACCGCATTCACCACGATTTTATTGAAATCCGTCACCTCCATCAGCTGCTGCTGAATCCGGTTGAAATTCATGCCGTGCAGGTCTTCCAGCGAGATGCATGTCACCGCTTCCTTCCGAAACTTTCCGCCGGTCTTCTCCTCCACGTACTCCGGCAGGGTCTCCGACACGTATCCGAAGGTGGGGTCCTTGGCGAACTCCGTCTCGTTGGCCGGCACCAGCTCCTCGCCGTATTTCACATAATGGATGTTGTCCAGGGTGAACCGGCCCCCTTCCTTGAAAAACGGGCACAGAATCTCCCCATCCACCGGAAGTCCCGTATTCTTCTCATACTCTTCTCGCAGAATCTCTGTCTCCAGCGGAAAATGTCCCCGCAGGGTACTGTCGCTTCGGCTCACGAAAAGATATTCTTTGCCGGCCGCCTTTGCCGCCTTGTCGGTGGCCTCCGCGATCTCCCGGTGTGCTTTTATCGTTTCCGCCTCCGTAAAACCCCTGGAATTGGTCAGCACGTAGAACAAATCCTCTTCCTCTTGAAATCCCGCCGCCAAATCCTCCGGCGTCCAGTGGGTATACACCGACACGTCGTGCACCGTCTGCACCCCTGTGGGATCGTCGTCCAGCACCACCAGCTTCTTCCGATTCCGGCGAAGCTCCTCCTGCAGCAGCGCATCCACGTGCGCTTCGTCGATTTTCGCGTACTGCGTCAAAATATCTGCCTGTTTCTTCATATCTCTCTCCTGTCCCAATAGCAGAATTCCCTCAGACTTGCTATAATATTTCTGATTTATATTGTAATATATCGGCGGAGAAATTTCCACTCACTATGGCATTAAGGAAATAAAACACTTGACAACGGGCACCCCGCCGGTTCCCGCATACAGAAAGGACTTTTTTTATGAAAATTGTAATCGCGCCGGATTCCTTCAAGGGGTCCCTCACCGCATCTCAGGTCTGCGACATCGCGGCAAACGCCGCCCGGGAGGTGTTCCCGGATGCTGCCATTCAGAAGCTTCCTCTGGCGGACGGCGGGGAGGGCACCGCGGAAGCGCTGATGAACGTCCTCTCCGGTGAAATCCGCACTCTGCAGGTCTGCGGCCCTTTGGGTGATCCGGTGACCGCCCGCTACGGCATCGTTTCATCCACACCCACCGCTTCTGCGCAGAAAACGCCGGAACATTCCCTCCCAAAAACAAAAATCGCCATCATGGATATGGCCGGTGCGTCCGGCCTGACCCTAGTGCCCGAAGCGGAGCGAGATGTCTTCCATTCCAACACCTTCGGCACCGGCGAGATGATTCTGGATGCCATCTCTCAGGGCTGCCGGCACATCTACCTGGGCCTGGGCGGCAGCGCCACCAGCGACGGCGGGATGGGCATGGCCGCCGCCCTTGGCGCGGTGTTCCGGGACGAAAACGGCACGCCCCTGGATCCGGTGCCTGCATCCATGCATCGGATTGCGGCCGTGGATGTTTCCCGGCTGGACCCCGCCGTTTTCCGGATTCCCATCACCGTCATGAGCGACGTGAAGAACCCGCTCCTGGGACCGGAAGGCGCGGTGTACGTGTACGGACCCCAGAAAGGGATTCCGGCAGATCGTCTGGCCGACATGGATCGAGCCATGGCTCACTACATTAACTGCGTAGAGTCCGCCCTCCCCAAAAAATCCATCCGCCACGCGCCGGGTTCCGGGGCGGCCGGGGGTCTCGGCGCCGGACTGCTTGCTTTTACCCGCAGTGAAATTTCCTCCGGCATCGAGACGGTATTGGAGCTTCTGGAATTCGATAAGCATCTGGAATCTGCGGACCTGGTCATCACCGGGGAGGGGCGCATGGATTTCCAGTCGGCCTACGGCAAAGTGGTGGCCGGCGTGGCGGCGCACTGCAAAACCCACCGAGTACCTTGCTTCGCCCTGGCGGGAAGCATCGAGGACGGCGCCGAGGCGCTGTACGATTTCGGAATTTCCGGGATGATGCCCCTGGTGGACCGCATTGAATCCCTGGATTCGGCCATCCGCGATGCGGAGAAGAATTGCTTCCGCGCGGCGGTGCGGCTGCTCCGCATCGTGAAAGCCGGGATGGATGTGCGCGGGTAGCCGTACGCAAACCGTGCCGGCACCCGGGCCGCTTTTTCTGGAATTTCCGGCCCGGGCGCACAAAAAGAGATGAGCCGCACAGACTCACCTCTTCCTTATCTTATTCCATTTTCAGCACTTGAAACACCTTTGCGGAAATCTTCGAACTGCCCTTATTCAAAAGCTCATTTACCAAATATCCGGCAGTAACACATACCGCCAGCGACACGACATACACGATTATCAGCCGCATTCCATCCAGGCTTTCCTGATATCCATACAACAACATGCACACCACATTGTAGGACACCAGGTGCACCAAGTAGAATCCCATATACGAACCGCCCACCTTTGCCAGGTTTCGGTTGCTGCACCATCTCGCCAGCGTCTCATTATTCCGCAGAATGAGAAAAATCATTATCGTGCAAACTGCCTGAATCAAAAACGTCTTCTGACACATCGGGCGCTTGAACAAGCAGAAGATTGCAAGAAGCATGCACAGCTGAGCGCATCGATTCTGCAGAAGCTTCCGAGCATACGGATTCTCATTTATCTCATCCATCAAGCTTCCCATCAGGATGAACGCAATCCAAATCCCGTCATAATACAGATATTTTCCAATCAGAAGGAACCCCAAAATTTCCATCAAACATATTGCCGTCGAAACTTCATACTTCTTGTTCGCATAACAGATTACGCCACCCAATAAAAACAATTTCATGCACCAGAAGGCCGGAAAAATATCGTCCGACAAAAGCAGGCCGGATTGAATGACTTGCGCGACCGTAATGCTCTTATTGGGAAACACATTAAACAAGTCCGCGACTAAATACAATGTGTTTACGAATACTCCCATTAAAGCAAACTGAATATACCGATTCAGCGTGTACTTTGCAAGGGACCCCTTCTTTCGCCCGGACTTTGCCGCAAAGTAACCCAGCACTACGCAGAATACAATGACTCCTAATTTTCCGTTCAGTCCCTGCAAAATGTAGTGGCTCGGTCCATGAGACCAATACCGAAACATTGTGCGGGTAAACCGGCTGATAAAATGCCAGGTGAACACCATAATCGCCGCAAAGTACCGAGCATTATCATAATAGAGTATTCGTTTTTTCATGCTTTTCATTTGTCATTCCCATTTTCTCCCGGAGTCTGTTCCACTGTCTCGTCCGGCACCTCTGTCGGAGGCGCCACCCGGAATTCCACCCGGACGCTGCTGGTCTTACGAACATTTTTTACCGTAATCGAATCAGCTGAAGGGTCGAATTCGATGGCTTTGCCGTTCACCGTCGCACCGGCGATTTCATATCCCTCTTCCGGGGTCACGGCGAATTCCGCGTCCTTGCCCCACTTCACCCAGCGGGCCCCGGCAATCGTTCCGTGAGTGCCGTGAGATGTGGTCACTTTAAATTTCTCCGTATAGTTCAGGCCCTTGATGCGGAGAATCATGGCTACGCGCGGATTTCCGTTGTACTGGCCGTCCACAGTTCGAAGCATGCGGGACAGCTTCAGGTAACCGTTTTTGTCGCAGATGCTGCCGTTGTTCACCATGTACCAGAGCATTTTGCCGGTGCCTTCTTCTTTGCCGGCATAGATCTGGATGTGATGCCCTTTTCCGTTCTTCTTCACTACGGAAACCAGGTCGCCCTTCTTGAGGCTCTTGGTTCCCTTTCGCTTCACCAAAGTAGAGGCGTAGACCCCCTTCTTGGCAATCTTGATCTGCTGGAATTTCTTGTTCTTCCGAACTTTCTTCTTATCCTTTCCTTCGATGCTCTGACCCTGCACCCAGAATTTCTGACCCACCGGAAGCACCTTATACCGCTGAAGGCACCAAGATGCGTAGTCCGCACAGTTCAGCTGCACTCTTCGGTGAATCTTCGTCAGATGTTTTCGGTTGAAATTCTTATCGTATTTCTTCGTCGGCGACCCCAGATCTCCGTGGTATTTAGCCTTTTCGTTGGAAATCTTGATGGCCACCATTCGGCACTGCTCCAGCCAGTCATTTACGTTCATGGTTCGGGTGAACGCACAGGCTTGATTTTCCCGCATCATGGGATACACGCCGCCCATCAGACCTGCCATCATCACCACAATCAGCGCACGACAAATTCTTCTTTTGCATTTTCTCTTCGAATTCATTTCTCCCCCCTGATAATTTGAATTACATAATTACACAAAATATATTGTGTCACCCCCCCCCCCATTTTTATGTCAATAAACCGTTAGTTTAACATCTTGTTATATTGTACATATTCATCGTATTCTCTCATTATAGGCAAGAGAAGCCCGGGGCGCCGGAGGCTCGGCCGGGCCGGACGGCGTGGTGCTTCACCAAGAAAAAGCGGAAAACTCCAAAAAACAAGAATCGGACCGCCGCACAGTTGTGCGACGGCCCTTTGCCTTCCCCCATTAAAGATGCGTATGTCTGCTCTACACCTAGCTCCGCATCTCACAGAGATTGTAACATTCTTTTCCCGGCGTGGGAAGGGCGACATAGTTCAATCGCCCGCAACGGGAATTTTTTTACCCAATTTTTTCGCCGGAAAGCCCTTTTCCCGACGAAAAGGTCGTTTTCCGCTGCAAAAGGCGCTTCGGCACCTTTATACCATCGGAATATCTGCTTTTACGGAAGCGTTGTCTATTTCGACAGAATATTTTTTGTGAATCAAGCAGTTCACCGGGTCCTCGGTTCCGATGACCACTGCCAGACGGTGTCCCGCTTCCACGGTGTATCTGGCCGGATTCAGGTATACGTTGTAGGAATGTTTTTCTCCCGAAACCAGCTCAATGCTGTTCTCGGAAGTTTCCGGTGCATAACCGGATTCCGGATTGCACAGGTCGATGTACGCCCGGGTGATGACGCAGTACTTCCGGTTCACGGTTTCGAATACAGACTGATCGAAGTCCGGCAGATCTCCGCCGTTGTGAATTCCGCCCTTGTTCCGAACCACTACCGGAATCACGTTCCGTTCCGGATCGATGGTCTGAATGCTCGGGAACTCTTCGTCCGCTACGTCGCATAGAAGCACCGTCAGCTTCACATCATCCATTTTGCCGGATGCGCTGCCCAATTCGAAGCTCAGCCGATCCGCATCGTTGATGTTCTCCGGCTCGAAGTTCTTGGACGCATCGCCGTCCTTCAATGCAGCATCGAACTTTACGCAGACGGAGCCCTGGATGGTCAGATCGTCCGCGGCTTTGTCACTGAAGTAGCGGTGATTCATGTTGGAATCCAGCAGGCTCATTCTTTCGTCGAAGTTCTCCTTGTTGATTCCGGCTTTTTCCCAATCCGTATCGATCACCGTCGTTCCGGTGAGATTGCTGCGGAATTCGTAGTCGCATTCGGTATCCCAGGAATCCACTTCATCCCACTGCTCCTGGTCCACGTTGTTCTGCACCAGCACCGCCGGCATATCCTCTGCATCATTCTCCACATCGTACAGATAGTGGGAAATCCACTTGTTGACGATGTCGTCGTAGTTCCGGCCGTTGACGGAAATTCCGTACCCCTTGTTGGCCATGGTCGGCGTAATATGCGGGCCCTGGTGGAGGATTGCTTTTACCGTGCAATCGGCTTCTTCGAAGGAGTGGAGCATCATCTCGAACTGTTTTGTGGACACGTTCTCGTCGTTCAGTCCGTGAACGATGAGTGCGCTGCAGCGGATGCCGTCAGCCTTCAGGGTGTAATTCCCTTCCTTCCAGAAATCGCTGTAGTCGAATCCGGTCTTCATCTGCTCATAGGAAAAATACTGATGGAAGTCCAGAATCGCCCGGCGCTGTTCTTCCGTCAATGTCGGGTCGTTGTAACGGCTGGAGCAGAAGTATGCCAAGAAGCTCATGAGCATTTCCGCCGGCCAGTACCGCTGCGCGCCCTGCTGATTCAGGAAGCTGTACCAGTCACTGATTCCCGCTACCGGCACGATGGTCTCCAGACCTGCAACTCCGGTGGTTGCCACGGCGAACGGCATGGTTCCGGCATAGGATCTGCCGGTCATCGCCACCTTTCCGTTGGACCAGTCTGCCCGAATGGCCTCTTCCCGGTTCCGGTCCGCATAAGCGATTCGGTCGCCGTGGAGCCACTCCACGATGCAGCGGAAGGAATCCCGCTCGCAGTCGGATCCGGTATATTCAAAACCGTCGGAACCCAGCGTTCCCACACCGGCGCTGAGAACCACCGCGTAGCCTCTTACCAGGTAGTAGTTATAGGCATCGATGTTCTCGTAGCACATGGCATCGCCGTTTCCGTGATCCGGGAAGCGCCAATCTGCCGGGTTGGCTTTCTCCGCCGCTTCCATCGTGCTGATGTACTTGCTCGGATTTCCCGGTGCCGGCGAATAGTTGATTTTCATGGAATCCGGTCCCGGACAGCCGTTTCCTTCCACTTCTTTCATGTGGTCGTAGCCGTCGGCATTTACGCCGGCGCAGTACGGACGCGCCTCGAACACGGAAGCGGCTTTGTAGTTGCCCTCTGCCGCACTTCTCGGAACCTGGACGAACGCCTTAATCAAATCGCCCTTGCCGTCTCCGTTCGTATCGAAGTTCGCCTCCACATACACGCAGAACCGAACGATATCGGACGTCTTCGCATCATATGCGTCTCCGGTCTTTCCGTCCGTAAAAGGAAATACCGGCTGTGCCATGCCGTTCTCGAACACCGGCATAAGTTTCTTGCTGTTCATCGTCATATCATTTCCTCCTATGATTCATTTCAGCTCCTTTGATTATACTATCCTCCGTGCATTAAAAAAAGTCTTTCCGCCCGACAACTTTTTCCCGCTATAGTTTCTTTGTATTTGTAAAAATCCCCGCGACCCTCTATAATGTAGTGTATATTTTCACAAACAGGGAGACCCCATATGCGAATTGCACTCATCGGAGCCGGACAGCGGGGCAGCATCTACGCCGCCTACCTCCGGGAAAAAGGAATTGAAATCAGCGCCGTCGTGGAACCCGTTGCGTCCCGGCGAAACCGAGCCGTGGAAGATTACGATATTCCGCAGGCTTTTTCCTGTCTGGAAGATTTTCTGGCGCAGGGCCGCATCGCCGATGCGGCGGTGGTGGCCACCATGGACCGGGACCACTTTCGCTGCGCCATGCCCCTTCTGAAGGCAGGCTACCATCTGCTCCTGGAGAAACCCATCTCCCCGGATTCCGAAGAATGCCTCCGAATTCAGGAAGCCGCCGATGCCCGAGGCCTTCTGGTCATGGTGTGCCACGTGCTGCGCTACACGGAGTTCTTCACCCGAATCAAGGGCATCATTGACTCCGGCGAACTGGGCCGGATTCAGACCATCGAATACGCAGAGTACATGGGCAACTTCCACATGGCTCACTCCTTCGTGCGAGGCAAGTGGAACCGCACGGACACCAGCAGTCCCATCATCCTGCAGAAATCCTGCCACGACATGGACATCCTCACCTGGCTGGTGGGCTGCCGCGCCGCCAAAGTCTCCTCCTTCGGGAACCTGTCCTACTTCTGCCCGGAAAACGCTCCGGAGGGAAGCGCCCTTCGCTGCAAGGACTGTACCCTGGGAGAGCGTTGCCGCTTCAACGCCTACCGCACCTACCTGCCCATGATCGGCAAATGGCGCGCCGTGGACGTCACCGATGATATGACGGAGGAAGGCATGCGCCGCGCCCTGGATGAGGGCCCCTACGGCCGCTGCGTTTTCCACTGCGACAACGACGTGTGCGACCAGCAGACTACCGCCATCCAGTTCGAAAACGGCGTGACCGCGGCTTTCCAGATGAGCGCTTTCTCCGACCACATGCATCGTCGAATCAAAATCATGTGCGAACACGGCTCCATCCGCGGTGACGATGGGGAGAACCACCTCACCATCACCCACTTCGGTTCCTTCGCCGATGTACCCACCCCACCGGAAGAGATCGCGCTCCATCCGTACCGAGGCAGGCACGGAGGCGGAGACATCGGATTGGTAGACGCCTTCGTGCAGGCTCTGGCAAAAAAAACATCCGAACGGCCGAGAGTTGCCGGCACCCCAAACGGGGAGATTCCATCCGGCGCTTCCGAGATCTCCCGCTCCATCGAGAGCCACCTGATTGCCAATGCGGCGGAGGAATCCCGCCTCACCGGCGAAACTGTATATATGAATTCCTATAAAGACAAAATCCGGACCCACCGCTAGCGACAGGTCCGGATTTTCTGCTTATTCCTCGATGCGGCGGTGCTTTCCGTCCACCGACTCGAACACTCGGATTTCACAGTTGTGGGGCTTTGGCCGCCAGCAGATGCCGTTCTTCCGGTCCATCATGTATCCGGTCAGGGCCCGGATGATTCCCCCGTGACAGGATACCAGCACGTTCTCGTAATCCTTCTGCTCCAGCTCCTGCAGGAACTCCCGGCTCCGCTGCACCATGGATGCCACGGTTTCCACCGTAGGCGGTGCGGGAAAAACCTCCGGCAGCGCCCAGTACAGGGACATTCTCGGTCCCAGACCGGAGTATTTGTGCAGTTCGTATTTTCCGAAATCCGTTTCGATGATCCGCTCGTCGATAATCACCTCGTCCCGGGAGACGCCGCCGATGATGGCACCGGTTACGATGGCCCGGTCCAGAGGGCTGGCGTACACCGCATCGAAGTGCACGTCGCCAATGCGCTCCCGAGCCGCCTTTGCCTGGGCGATACCGGTTTCGTTCAGGGGCTCGTCCGTCCGGCCCTGCATCAATTTCATTTTGTTGTATTTCGTCTGCCCGTGACGGGTAATCCAGATTTTCATCGATTCGTTCTCACTTTCTTACTATATTATTCCTCGTCCCCGATGCCCGGAAGCATGGCAATGCTCCGTTTTAGGATGCCCCGCATGTATGCGATGGCGATGCCGTAGTTGGTAAAAGGAAGTCCGCCGGAAACCGCACGGTTCATCCGGCTCTGCATCTCTCTTCCGTTCAGCATGCAGCCGCCGCAGTGAATCACCAGGCGATAGTCCGACAAGTTCTCCGGAAATTCCCGACCGGAGGATGTTTCGATATTCACGTCGAAACCCAAATGCTTCCGAAGGAGCTTCGGCAGTTTCACCGTTCCGATGTCCTCGCACTGGCGATGGTGGGTACATCCCTCGGAAATCAGGATGGTGTCCCCCGGCTTCACCTCGTCGATGGCAAACGCACCTTGCACCGCAGTTTCCAGGAAGCCCTTGTACCGGGCCATCAGGATGGAAAAGGAAGTCAGCGGAATATCTTTCGGAACGATTTCCGACACGACTTGGAACGCCTGGCTGTCGGTAATCACCAGAGCCGGCTGGAATCCCGGTTTTGCCAGGAGGCCCGCCAGTTCGGTTTCCTTGACGCACACCGGCACGGCACCGGCCTCCAGCAGGTCCCGAATCACCTGCTGCTGAGGCAGAATCAAGCGGCCCTTCGGCGCGGAAGCATCGATTGGAATTACCAGCACCACCAAGTCCAGCGGCTGAACCAGGTCCGCGGCAATCGGTTTTTCCTTCGGTCCCTCCTTCTGTCCGATATGGGCAATGCGCTCCTTCAGCTCCCGGATGCCTTCGCCGGTCACGGCACTGGTGCGAACCACCCGTTCCTCTGCCGGAAGGAAATCTGTTTTTACCAGATCCTTTTTATTCTCCGCGATGACATATGGAATTTTCTTTTCCCGGAACAGGGCCAGCAGCGCCTCCTCTTCCGGCTGACGCTCCCGAGAGCCGTCGGTGACCAACACCGCCACGTCCGTGCGGGTCAGCACTTCTTTCGTCTTCCGAACCCGCATCTCGCCCAGTTCCCCTTCGTCGTCGATGCCCGGGGTGTCGATGATGACCACCGGCCCCATGGGCAGGAGCTCCATGGATTTGTACACCGGATCCGTGGTGGTTCCCCGCACATCCGATACGATGGCCATGTTCTGTCCGGTCACGGCGTTCACCAGACTGGATTTCCCCGCATTTCTCAGTCCAAAGAACGCAATGTGCATGCGTTCCGAGGACGGTGTGTCATTCATTCCCATTTGATTACCTCCCTTTTTACGAATATTTTCTTACCGCTGTTCCATCATGCGGTCCACGCAGGTATTCTTCTGGAACAGGTGAATCTGCAGCTCTCTGGAAAGGTATTCCAGAATCGGCCCGCCGGCCACGCAGTTCCCCTTGTCGTCCAGCGCCGGCCCGTAAATGCCGATGCCCACGTGATTATCGGCAACGGACACCAGTCCGCCACCCACGCCACTCTTGGTGGGAAGTCCCACCTTCACCGCAAAACGCCCGGAGCGGTCGTACATCCCGCAAGTCAGCATGATGGTTTTGCAGATTTCCATAGTGCGGCCGGTAAAAACAGATTCGCCGTTTCCAAGTTTTCCGTCCATGGCGATGGTCATTCCCATGCTGGCCAAGGATACCGCGGTGACCTGCAGGGAACAGAGACGAGTGTACAGCTCCAATGTCTCCTCCACCCGGTCGTCCAGAATTCCCTTGCTCTGAAGGAGATAGGCGATGGCCCGGTTCCGGGACAGGTTCTGCATCTCCGACCGAAAAACCGCCTCGTTGCTCTCGATTTCCGGATCCTCGCAGACCTTTCGGAACACGTCCTGAATTTCCTCGAAGCTCATTTTGCCCAGCAGCATGTTCACCACCGTGATGGCCCCGGAGTTGATCATGGGGTTCATCGGATGGTTGCTGATCAGGTCCAGGTCAATCAGGGAATTGAACGCTTCTCCCGATGGCTCCATATCCACCTTCTCGAACACCTTGTCCATTCCCAGCAGCTCCAGCGCCAGCGCCAGCGAGATCACTTTGGAAATACTCTGGATGGTGAAGCGGTGGTTCGTATCCCCGATGTTGAAATGCCAGCCATCCTTCGCGCACAGGCTGATTCCCAGCGCTCCGGGATCGGCCTTTCCCAGCTCCGGGATGTACGTGGCCACCTTTCCCTGCGGTAGCACCGCCTTCCCCCGGCGATAGGCTTCCGACATGATGTCGCACAGCTGCTTCGTCGATATTTCTTTTCCGTTTGCGATTCCCATACTCTTCCTTTCCTATTTGCTCATTCCCGGCGCAACCCGGCTCATTTTCTGCAATTAATCCACCGTGCCGTCGGTGCGTTCGCCCCGCTCAATCCGCTCCGCCAATTCGTGCAGATACTCCCAACGCTCCATCTTCTCATCCAATTCCGCCTCCAAAGCGGTCTTCTGCTGCGACAAATCCGCCAACAGGAAGGAGTCGGTGCCGTTCTGCATCATCTCCTTCTCCAGATTTCCGATTTTCTCCTCCAGCGTTTCGATATCCTCGTCGATGGTATCGAATTCCTTCTGTTCTTTATAGGTAAAACGAAGCTTCGGCGCCCGCTGATTTCGTCCGTCACTGCCGCGGGAAACGGTCGCCCCGTCCTCGGCGGAACTTGTTTTTACCCCGGAAAGCGCCTCCTCCCGGGCCTCCTTCTCGTTCATGTACTTGCTGTAGCCACCGGTGTACTCCCGAATCTCCCCGCCCTCTTCGAAGGCGAAGGTCCGAATCACCAGCCGGTCCAGGAAGTACCGGTCGTGGGAGACGATGAGCACCGCCCCCGGAAAATCGTCCAGGTAATCCTCCAGCACCGTCAGGGTATCGATGTCCAGGTCGTTGGTGGGCTCATCCAGAATCAGCACGTTGGGTGCCCGCATCAGCACCGCCAGCAGGTACAGCCGGCGACGCTCGCCGCCGGAAAGCTTTTCAATCCGTACGGAATGCATGTAGGACGGAAACAGGAATTTCTCCAGCATCTGAGAGGCGGAGAGGTATCCGTCCTTCGTCTTCACGTTCCGGGCGATTTCCTCCACGTATTTGATGACCCGCAGGTTCGGGTCCATCTCCTCCGACTCCTGAGAGAAATACCCGATGCGCACCGTCTCTCCGATTTCCACGGAACCGGTGTCCGGCGTTACCTGCCCCATGATAATCCGAAGCAGGGTGGTTTTGCCGCATCCGTTGTTGCCCACGATGCCGATTCGGTCGTTCCGAAGAATATTGTAGCTGAAATCGTGGATATACTCCACGTCCCCGTAAGATTTCCCGATGCCCTTCAGCTCGATGATTTTCTTGCCCAGCCGGGAGCTGACCGTGCCGATCTCCATCCGAGGGTCGTCAAAAGTCTCCTTGGCCGCCTCGATTTCCTGAAAGCGCTGCACCCGGCTGCGGGATTTGGTGGTTCTCGCCGGCGCGGTCCAGCGAATCCACCGAAGCTCCTTCCGGTACAGGTTCGCACGCTTCCGCTCGTTGGCTTTGGCCTGTTCCAGCCGCTCCTCCTTGGCAATCAGGTAAGCCTCGTAGTTTCCTTCATAGGAAACCAGCGCCCCCTTCTCGATCTCGCAGATGTGATTGGTCACCCGCTCCAGGAAGTACCGGTCGTGGGTAATCATCAGCACGGAGCCCTTGTAATTCTCCAGCTGCTCCTCCAGCCACTCGATGATATCGTTGTCCATGTGGTTGGTGGGCTCGTCCAGAATCAGCAGGTTGGTATCCCGGCACATCACCGCCGCCATGGCCACCCGCTTCCGCTGCCCGCCGGACAGTTCCTTCATCTTCCGGTCGAACATATTCATCCGAAGCTTGGTAAGCAGGGTTTTCACCACGTATTCCGGCACCGCCCCTTGGACGTACTCCATGGCCTGCTCCAGCACCGTGGCCTCCGGCTCAAAATCCGGATTCTGGGGCAGATACCCGATGCGAAGCTCGTTGCTCCGCAGAATCTCCCCGGCATCCTCTTCCATCGCCCCGGCGATAATCTGAAGGAGGGTGGATTTGCCGCTGCCGTTCACCCCCACCAGGCCGATTTTGTCCCCCAAATGAATGCTGAGGTTGATGTCCTCCAGCAGCTGCTTCTCCGAAAAACGCTTCTGTATGTGTTTTGCTGTCAGTAATACCATGCTCTTTTCGCTCCAAAAATATAATTCGTTCTGCAACGGAATCCGGCCGTTCCCCTAGATTCCGTAAATCGCTTCGATGCGGCGCAGGAATTCGTCTGTCAGATACGCATCCAGCTTGATGCGGGTGCTCTCATTGGTCAGCCCCTTATCATTTTGACGGTACTGCACCCAGGCCATCGCGCACCAGGTCAGTCCTCGCAAGCAGGTGATGACGATGAATTCCATCGTTCGCTCTCTGAGTCCTATTGTATCATATCTGTTCCCCACCGCTTCAATATATGTGCCGATAAATTTCTCAATCGTTTCGTTTTCGAAAATCACGTCGGTCTTCCAGAAGGTGGTGGTAGGTGCCAGGAAGTGCCCCAGATCCTGAGCCGGGTCCGAGTACAGCGGCTTCTCCCAGTCCACCAGGCGGACCGTTCCGGTTTCCTCTTCTACCAGGAAGTTGGTGTTGTTCAGCTCCGTGTTCACGCAGCATTTATAGCCGGTGTAGTCCCCGCCGTCCTGAATCCGCTTCCGGCCCTCGTCCAACAGCCGACGAATCCGGTTCTTTACGTCCGGTGCGCCCAGCTCCGAATTCCAATAGGTGGCGAACATCTCCTCGCACTCCTCCAGAATGGCGCGGATGGGTGCCTCCGGCTCAATCAATCCGTCGGTCTCATCCACCGGAATGCAGTGAATTTCCGCCAGGCATTTTGCCGCCTCTTCCAGTTCTGTTTCCCGGCTGTAATCCAGCGCCCGGCCCGGCAGAAAGGACATCACCAGCGCCCCCCGGGTCAGCTGTTCATCTCCGGGATAAAGGTATTTCAGAACCGGAGTCCGGCCGGAGTTCTCCAGCAGCTTCAGGGCATTTCCCTCATATTCAATTTGATTCTCCAAATGCATCTGGCTCTCGGAATTCACCCGCAGCACCAGCTTCTCTCCGGTCACCGGATGCCGGAACCAAAAGTTGATGTTGTATTCTCCCTGAGCCAGCATTTCATATTCTTCCGCCGGTTCTTCCGGCAGTTTTAGCGCATTACGATAATCCGGGCTTAACGTGAGCGCACGCAAGCCCGGAATCGTATCGATGGTCATCGATCTTTTTTTATCCATTGTATTACTCCGAAATCACTTTCTTCAAAACATCCACCACATCGCAGCAGATTGCCGGACATAGGTTGAACAGCAGGTTCTCTTCGTTGATCTTCTTGCCGCCTTCCGGGGTGGAAATGTCCGCACCCAGCAGTTCCTTGCACTGGAAGCCCTGAGAATACTTCTCGCTGAAGAGCTCGTTGAACCGCAGCATCTTCTGAAGCATCTGTCCCTTCTGCGCATCGTCCCCCTCTTCGTCGTGGCCGTAGATCAGGCCGATTACGTTATATGCCGCCAGCACCGCGCCGCAGGTCTCGCCCCGCATCATTCCGGCCGCATAGCAGGCGCTCATCTTCCGCAGCTGGGAAAGAGTGAAGCCTGTCTCTTCTTCAAACTGTCCGGCCACCACCTGTCCGCAATCGATTCCGTTCTTGAAATTTTCCGCTACTGTCTCTTTGGTCATCATCGCTATCTCCTTATATCATCGCAAATTATTATTTGATTTATGTCATTCGGTCCGCCAGCATTATATCATTTGGAAACGTCATCTATCAACGCTTTCATCCGCTGAATGCCCCGGCGGAAATCGAACTCTTCTTTCAGTTTGTCCTGATTCTTCCGCACGTTGTCCAGAAGCTCGTCGTAGCGCTCCTCCATCTCCTTCATGCACTGCACGAACTCCTCTTCGTTTCGGTAGAACAGCACCATGTCGCCGTAATTCCGCTCAAAGTATTCCGTCCAATCGCAGATCATGGGAATGCCGGACAGGAGCACTTCCGGGAAACGGTTGTTCATCATTTCCGATTCCAACATATCTGCAAAATGATCGTTTAATGAGAATCGGGCATTCCGGTACAATTCCGGCAAATCTTTATAATCAATCCGACCATGAAGGTGGACGAACATGCTGTTCGCATAGAATTTATCCCAGCCTTCCCCCCATACATCCACCTCAATTCCGTTATCGTTGCACCAGCGAATGCAGTCGCGAGGGTACTTACGCTGAATAATGTTTCCGATAAAAACACAATTGTACTTCGGTTGTGCGGGAGCATCGGATGGGCAGAAGGAATCCGTGTCCGTCAACATCGGCACAAACTCTACCGGAATATCCGTCATCTGCTGCAGCACTTTCCGGTGGGTTTCCGATGTGGTCACCACCAAATCGTACAACGCCAGTTCTTCCGCTGTTATCTTATCGGTGAAACAATTAATCCACATGACGAACTTTGTATTCTCATCTCGGCGATCCGGGTGGAAATATCGGTATCCGTGAATTAATACCACAACATCCGCATTGATGCTGCAATTCCAATCTTCATAGCAGTCAATGAGAACGTAATATCCCACTTCCTCGAAATATCGTTTTAAAACGTCGCAGTAGGCATAATCGACACTCTTTGCCCCCCGTCTTTCCAGAGCCGGACATTTGATTACAAGGATTTCTTTTCCCTTCGCCAGCCGCTGCACTTCCGCTTTCTTACGTTCCCATATATCTCTTCTTCGAAATTCCGTCTTTAATTCATCTCTCAATCGATTTATTTCTTTGGTGTTTGCTTTCAGGTCATTTCTTAATTGCTCTATTTCTTTGGATTGCTGTTCTTCTATGCTTTTCAAAGAACGCACAGAATTTCGAAGCTGATCCAACCGTATGTTGGACAATCCCGCTCGACTTCGTATTTCTTCAATCTTTTTTCTGAGTCCCACACTGTTCTCCTATATATATTTTTCCTGTTTCCACCTCTACCAGATTATGACCCCTTTGTTGGTGCGGCAAGGGTTCTTCTTCATAATCACCATACTGGTCTCTTAGAAATATTTCCGGGCGGTGGACAATCCGAGTTTCCACACCGTCGAACTTCACTCTTCGAGTCGGAAAAATCGTATCCAGCTCCCCGCCGCTATATTGAGGCACAAAGCTTGCCACATACTGCAGATTCAGGCATTCTGCCTTATCATTATATTGTTGAACGAATTTATCAAACTTTCGTTGCGTTATTCCCAGCGGTGTGTGACGAAACAGCCATCTTCGCAGATTTCCGAATCGATAATTCGCTTCATCCCTCATTGTCTCCACATCTCCGATAGTCGGATTCGGTTTCGCTCGATTGGCAACATAGTTGTGCTTTTTTGCCCTCTTCTCAACTTCTAATCGATGCGTTCTGCGATCTTCCGGCGAATTCGGCACATAATCAAATGGAAAGATATCAATTCCAATTCCCTTGTGGAACTCTCTTCCATTCGACCAGGCTGTTTCATATACCGTATCTTTTCGTCTTAACTTGATATATAAATACGGCATATGGGGATCGTTTTCCCTGGTCTGAAGAAAGAACCTTTCTTTATCCAAGTATTGATCTGCACATCGTTTGAATCGCTCGTAATCACTTCGCAACATACCACAGTCGATATCATCGTCCCATGGAATAAACCCACCGTATCGCTGATATCCCAGAAGAGATCCCCCGCACAGAAAGTAATCAACATTCATCTTTGTGCACACTCGTTCCATTTCTTCCAGAATTTCCAGTTCCACCGGATGCAGGGCTTCACTTTCTCTCCGGTACTGTTCCATATCAAGGTCTGTCCACGGCGTGACATCAAATGGAATCGGCATAGATTTCTGTCCTAGGAGTGTCTCCTGAAGTGGAAACAGCTGTATCTCGTTGATAATCTTGGTTTTCTTCCCCACTACTCGCTGATAAAAAACACTGTCCGTGTGGTTGTACTTCTGCGCCAACTGATTCAAACGCCCATATGTTTTTTCTGAACTCCGAAAGCCGTACAGCAGCTGCTTTAGTACAAATTTAATAAATGACTTTCCATTCACCGCCACATATTCTTTTTGTCCAATAATGCGCCTCAAGCACCGATTTTTTCTTTCTGTTTTTCGATAAAAAGCGATTCTTGTATCTGCCGCCATCGGAACCTTATCAAATGGGCTCACACGAAGTGAAATCCAATTCTCCAGCTCCACATTTTCTGCCTTAATAACGACTTTCTGCTCAATATAGAAATAAGGAGATTTATGTTTTTTTCGCTTATCCCCAACCGGTGTTGTTCGCACTTGAAAATTCAATTCATCCGCATATTTCTCAGCATTTCGAATAAATCTTTCATAATCCTTTCGAAGCATTCCGACCTCATACACATCATCCCAGCAATAATCCGGCAGAGTATGATAGTGAACACCATATACCAGCAAATCACCAAATGCAAAAAAATGCAAGCCTTCCCGTTGGCAAATGGTCTCCATCACAGATAACAGTTTGCCAATACTTTCTGTCATTTGGCTTCCTGAAATGGTTATGTTCAGATTATCCGATATATCATTTCTAAATGATTCCATTCTATACCTTTCTTCGTTATACTTCCTTCAATGCTTCGTATATCCGATCTCGTTGACGATTATCCTTATACATAAAAAACCCTTGCATTTTTTGCAAATAACGAGGATTCATTGGTGCATCCATCATTTCAATCAATTGATCCACCGCATCCTCTTCGTTCTGAACGAATGGACCAAACCCCTCTTCTAACGGTAAATCCAATCTGCAATAGCCACTCATTCCGGATTTAAAGAAATCATAATCCGGTACGAAATACATGATTTTTCTGCTCAAGTACACAAAGTCAAAAACAAATGATGAGAAATCCGTAATGAATATTTCATAGTCTGTAGCATTTATATCATCCGTAATCAGATTCACTCTCCTCGATTCTGTTCGTATGGTGCTGTTGTATCCTTTAAAAATAGGATGCAGTTGTATGTCTAAAGTATACCCATGTGCTTCCAGTGCTTTGTCCAATCGATCATCATTTATAAACCGCATAACCGATTTATAAAAACTCGAATTCACAAATCCGTCCACATCACTAACCCAATCATTTTCTTTCCGATCTATTAAATATCGTCTCCATGTTGGGGCGTACAGTATCTTCTTTCTAGGTTTTTGACTCAAATCAATGCAATCATATCTCGGCATTCCGGCCTGGATGAGATGATTTCGATCAAATCCATAATTTTCAATGAGGTTTTCCTCTTCATAATAAGTCGATATCACTTCCTTATCGATTTTCACCCTATCCAGAGAGTAGTGCCACGGAAGATGTGCATGTAATACTCCATGTTGGAGATAAACAGTCTTCGGAAAATTCAACACATAGCTATATTTCTTGAAAGCTTTCATCTCCATCGGTAAATAAGTATATTCTTCTGCAAACGACATAATAATCCATTCTGCCATTAGAAACAAATTCACATGTTTTCGGGATCCAAAACGAACAATATGCTTTTGAAGTGCCGCCGGAAACTCTTTCTTTCTCTCCTTAAAATCATCGCCATCCAGAATATAGAAACGTTGAATTCCATCATTTTTATATACATCGTGTTCGAATTGATAGAAGCTATTATCTTTTAGAACATTTTTACAGTCATAGTATAGCCAAATCGGGGAAGTTCTCTTCTTTTTCGCTTCTAATCGATATTGCTTTATTGCGGAACCGATATCTTCGAGTGCGATTTTTTGAAATAGCCAAAGTTTTCTCTTCGCAGCATCTGCGGAATTGAGATTAAGATCCCTCACGATAAATCCATTCGCACGAAAACTGTATCTGAGTTCTTTTTTATCTCTTATTAGAGAATCATTGCGTCTGCGTCTGAAGGGCACTCGATTGCTAAAGTGCATATCCGTCTCATATCGTTCCCCATTTGCTATTACGACAAACCTAAACTTTTTTATTACGGTAGTATCGATACTTACTTCGAAATTATAGAATTGATTGGTGATTTCATGCGTGTGAAACCGGCTCCTGGAACTTGGCTTTAAAGGCACCGGAATCATTCGATCGCCCAAACCGCATAAAACCTGCAAAGAAACATCTTCCACGATACTGGAATATAAGGGTTTTAACGTTCCGGAAAGTTTGATATCGTTTCCCTCCACGCGACACTGTTCAATTGTTAAATGCACGTTCTTTTCAGAAACTGCTAAACCATTATTACAAAATACGTCGATGCGTTTCTTGCCAAATTCTACATGACAGTTGTTGGATTTCTTTTTCGAAAGCCAGTATAAGCGATGCTCCCGTAGTACATTCGGATGATTAATAATAATCTCATTATCACATCGACGCAGCAACTTAACAATTCTATTCCACGCCTCATGATACCGTGCCTCATCATAGTGATATGGCAGCAGTTTATTGGCTCTCAACTTCCAGTTGAGATCACTTATATACAAAGCTTGAATATAGTATGGAACATGTTCTGAAAACTCGGAAAACTCCCTCTCCCATAATTTCATCGAGTGCTCAAAAAGATAGTATGAATACAACATCTTATTTGTAGTGCTGTTGCTGCTTTGCACATAATAATACTCAGCATTATCACAATACCCAATCTTTTGTTTTTCCTTCAGCGTGTCAATATTATATTTCTGATCTTCGTGGTAAAATAAATTTTCTGAAAAAAGCACATTCTTCTCAAATTTATTCTTTACGCAAGTGTTCATCGTTGTATGACATATGAATGAATTTTCCGGTTCGGTCAAGTCATACACGCCCTGGGATTTTAACACTTCATATCGAAAATGCAGGTCTTGTTCCTCTCCATCCTTGATTGGAATAATCTTATATGTGACAACATCAATCTCATCATAGTGCCGGTCGAAAAAATTACATACGCTTTCAATTGTATTCTTACCTAGATAATCATCCGGATCTAAGTACATTAAGTATTTTCCGGTTGCGTGTTTGATGCCGTAATTTCTTGCTTGTGCGGGTCCACCGTTCTCCTTCGTATAACACTTAAAATTGCTGTATTTCTCCGAGTACCGCTTCATTATGTCCAAAGAATTGTCTTCTGAACCATCGTCAATCATCAGAACTTCCACCATCTGTGGGTCAATGCTCTGATTCAAAATGGACCGGAAGCAGGTATCCAGCCATTCTGCCATATTATATATAGGAATGATTAGCGATACTCTATAATCACAGTTATTGGTGTTTTCTATTTCTCTCCGCAGATTTGTCCCGTTCATTGCACTCCATGTTATCCATTTATTATCACGACTCGGTTCTTCATAATTAAGTCCCACAGCCTACAATACATAATTCTCATACATAGTTTATTATACACTATAAGTTTTCTTATCTTGTCTTTTTCATGAACGTATAGTTTTTTTCAATACTTCACTATATCGCTACATCCTATAACAACTCTCTCCTTTCTTGCTTATAACTCAAGAGAATTTTCATTCAGCAAAAACTCATATAATCCGAGATGAAGGATTCCGTCATCATCTGTCCAAGGCCGCATTGATGTTTTAGTGATAATAATTTTTTTAAAGAAATCCTTTGTGTTTTTCAAAGGTCTAAGTTCAGTTTCGAGTTTTGCCCGTTCTGAAACGCTCAGTGCGGATTGTATATAATATTTTTTTAGTCCTCTGTTTACTACAAAATCAATCTCACACTGCTTTTTAGTTCTTTTACCCGCATTGGTTTCCACAATCTCTACAACTCCGACATCAACTGAATATTCACGACATAAAAGTTCATTATAAATAATATTCTCCATTATGTGCGTTTCTTCCTGCTGTCTGAAATTAAGTCTTGCGTTGCGGAGTCCGATATCCGTACAATAATACTTTGATGGATACTCAAAATATTTCTTGCCCTTAATATCATATCGTTTCGCATTACTGAACAAGAACGATTCAGTAAGATAATTTAAATAATTTGAAATGGTCGTACTTGAGACCTTTATGTTTTTTACTGTCCGCAAAGTATTTGAAATTTTATTTGCATTGGTAAGCGAACCGACAGAAGAGCACAGGTCATCCGTCAATTCGCTAAGTACGTCCGGTAATTCTATATCATAGCGCTCTGCAATATCTTTGAAATATACTTCTGTAAAAAGGGCTTGTAAGTAGTTCACCTTCTCTGCATCGCTATTTTTTGTTAAAACAAGTGGCATTCCACCGTATAAAGCATATTCTTCATATGCATCGGATTTATCTCCACCCACAAAGGAATAATACTCTTTGAACGAGATTGGATAAATCTTAACCTCATCACCTCTTCCACGAAAAGCAGTCATCACATCTTTTGTAAGCATTTTTGAGTTGCTACCTGTTACATAAATATCAACATTGCGAAGTCTCATAAGACCATTGAGCACATTATAGAGCTTGATGTTCTCAGGATTTTTAAGCTCGTCATTTGTGATGGCATATTGCACCTCATCAATAAGAATATAATACATATCCGAATTGACAATTTTCCCACGAATGTATTTTGACAATTTATCCGGATCACGATACTTCACAAAGAGATCATCATCCAAAGCAATCGAAATGATTTGTTTTTCTTCTATTCCATTTTCTATTAAATAATCATGGAATAGATTGAAAAGCAGGAAACTCTTTCCACACCTTCTTATGCCGGTAATAACTTTAATAAGTCCGTTTTCCATTTTGCTAATAATTCTATTAAGATATACATCACGTCTAATAATATTCTGCATTGCAGCCCCCCAATTACTTAAAACTTACGGGTATTTTACCCTAACTTTCAAGTTAAACATACCACACTTTTTTGAATCAAGCAAGCACACACTGGAAACTTGGGTGCATTTACACCTAAGTTCTCAGTATAAAAATCGCGGAGCCCACACCCCCTCGGTGGACTCCGCATTCATTTACTTTCTTTAACGTATAGTTTTTCCAATACTTCACTAGTACTCAATTCGGAAATAATCGAGGTTCGCCTTATATCGATCCTGCGCTGTCAAGCAGGTATCCGTCAGATAGCCTTGCAGATTATCCCATTCTTTGAGTCCACGGTAATAATACAATTTCAAATTCTCTTCAATGATGAATGGAACTATGTTGTATTTCAGGCATTCCTTGAACATGATTAGACGTCCGACTCGCCCATTTCCATCTTGAAATGGATGAATTCGCTCAAACCGTACGTGGAAATCCAAAATTTCCTCCAACGACTTCATCTTTTTGCCGTTATACTCGGATATCAATTCCTTCATCCGGTCTGCAACTTCCTCCGGCAGGGCCGTATCCATCCCGCCTACTTCATTCGGCACCTTCTTGTACTCACCCACGTTAAACCACTCCATTCGAGAATCGCTGGTACCATTCTTCAACATCCGATTCAAGTCCTTGATAAACCGTTCCGTCAAAGGTGCTTGTACATGGTCGATAATCATATCAATGCAGCGAAAATGATTTGCCGTTTCTATTACATCGTCTACGTTCAGTACTTCTTTCTCTACGCCGACTGTATTCGTCTCAAAAATGTATCGGGTCTGATCATGAGTGAGACAACTCCCCTCCATATGATTGGAGTTATATGTCAAGTCAATCTGCGTTTTATGGTAAATTCCGCCAGAATACTTTCGTGCTTTTTCGTTTCGAAGTATATCTAACAAATCATTCTTCTGTACAGTTTTCTTATTGGAACGCTCCGGCTTTTCTGCATTTTCTGGAATATTCCATGTCTTTCCGGAGCGAAATGCACCCGCTACACGTCCTTTAGCACAGTAATTTCGTACGCTCCGATCGGACACCTTCCATTTCTCTGCAATTTCCGAAACCGAAAGATACTTCATTCGTCCACCTCCTACCATTTTGCAACTTAAATGGGATGTGGTTTAGTATATCATGCGTTCGGCAAAAAATCCATCCATAGCGGCAACCAAGCAAATACTTTTTGCCGATTAAATACAACTGCATCTAAAACAAACGGAGCCCACACCCCCTCGGTGGACTCCGCATACATTTAATTTCTTTTACAATAAGATTCTCAATCGACTATTTTTCAAGCTTGTAACCCAGCGCTTCGTTCTCGTAATCCCCGCGCTTTCTCTTCAGCTCCGCATAGCCGTCCCAGACACCTTCCTCGTCTTCGATACCCACGGTCTTCGGATCGAAAATCGGATCCAGCCCCAGATCCTTCTGCTTCTTGAAGTCCTTCACAATCCGCAGCACCATTGGCGTCATGCACAGCACCGCAAAAGTGTTGATCCAAAGCATGCAGCCCACACCGATATCGCCCATCGGCCAGATGATGGTTCCGTCAATCAGCACGCCGGACAGGACGAACAGCAGGTAGAGGATTCGGATGAAGGTAACCACTCTTTTGTCTGCCTTGAACAGGTAGCGGCACACCGACTCCAGCTGCACGCCGTAGGACAGCATGGTGGTGTAGATGAATACCGTAATCATGATGGCCAAGATGATCACGCCAAACTGTCCGGCGATGGTCTTGATGGCCTCCTGCATGTAGGATACGCCGTATTCCACGCCCGGTGCGAAGGATACTAAAGTCTTTGCAGTCGCGCCTCCGTCGGCGGAAACGTTGTATGTGCCCGCACAGAGGATGGACAGACCCGTGCAAGTGCACACCAGAATGGTATCCACGTAAACGGACAGACCCTGCACCAGGCCCTGCTTCACCGGATGGGAAGTGTTGGTGGTGGAGGAAATGATCGGGCTCATGCCGTTGCCCGCATCGTTGGAGAAGAAGCCGCGCTTAATGCCCCAGGATACGCAGGCACCCATGATTCCGCCGTAGATGGAATGTCTTCCGAATGCTCCGGTAAAAATATCGGCGAACATCCCCGGTATCCGGCCCGCATTCAACGCCATGATGGCGATGGTAATCAGCAGATAGATGGCACACATTGCCGGTGCAATCAGCTCCGCCACCTGGCCCACGCGCTTTACGCCGCCCATGATGACGACTCCCACCAGAAGCATCAGTCCCACACCGGTGACGATGGCAGGAATTCCGAAGGCGTTGCTCATGGCTGTTGCCGCCGTCTGCGTCTGCATGGATGGCAGCAGGAATCCCGGTCCGATAAATACCGCAATGCAAAACAGCACCGCGATGATTTTACCCACTTTTTTATTCTTAAAACCCTTTTCCATATAATAGTACGGACCGCCGGTCAGTTCTCCCAGGTTCTTGGTCTTGTAGGCCTGACCCAGAATGCACTCCACCATTCCGGTGGATGCTCCCAGCAGTGCCGCCATCCACATCCAGAAGAGGGCTCCCGGTCCCCCCATGAAAATTGCGGTGGCCGTTCCGGCGATATTTCCGGTTCCCACTCGTCCCCCGACGGTGGTGGCCAGCGCCTGGAATGCACTCAATCCCTTGGCTTCGCCCAGCTCATCCGATTCCTTTTCGAACATATAGTGAAACATGGACGGAAGTCCGGTGAACTGTAATCCCTTCAGGCGAAGGGTAAACCAGATGGCCGCACCTCCCAGGAAAAACAGACACGCCGGATGCCAGACGATGTCATTCACAACAGTTATAATTTTTGTAAATAATTCCATAATTTCGCATTCTCCTTTGTTACATCTGCACTATTTTAGCATAAGAGGGCGGATAGAGAAAATTAAAAAAGAATATACGCAGTTATAGAATGATTTTATAGCTGATGCTTTTACATGTATTTGCTCGACTACTTTGCTTCCGGCGTTAGTTATTTTTTTATAAATATAGTGCAGAAAATATTTAGTGCTATTTAAAGTAGCGGTGCAATTTCTTAACATTTTTTTAACAAAACTCCAGTACAATATTTACACTCGTTGTATTTTCCATAATCGGTATTTTAGTAACAATTCTTAATAAGCGAAAATTATCAATCGGAAGTGGTTTGGCTGCAATCTGGAATATTTATTTTATAATCGGATTTCTCTAAAACAAAAATGGCGTTCGGCATGAGCTCTGGACGCCATTTGTTTAATAAGAGGATACCTCAAGAATGTACCCGTGTCCGCGAATAGAACGTATTTCCAGGTTAGAATGGATGCTTTGTAATTTCTTCCGGATTCGAGATATATGGACATCTACCGTACGGTCGGTAATGCCTATCCCGTGAATGTCAATTAGATGAATGATTATATCTCGTCGAATCGTATAATCAGAGGAATTTATCATGGCATTAAGAATTAGATATTCACACGGCGTTAATCGCAGTACTTCATCTTCTGTGCGAACACTCCTGCTTTCCGGAACGAGTGTGGTGTTGCCAAAGCATATGATGGGCAAATCCGAAGTTCTAAGATGTGCCTTAATCCTAGAAAGAAGTTCCCCTGAATCAAATGGTTTCGTAATATAATCATTAGCCCCCATATCCAAGCATCGAATCTTATCTTGGGACGCAGACCGGTTAGATAGAATGAATACTTTGGAGCTAATTCGTTGGTTTCGGAGAGAACGCAGAACATCAAACCTATTAATATCCGGCAAGTCAATATCCAAAAGTATCAAATCGTAATGCTTTTCTTCCAAGAGTCGGAGTGCACCCATTCCGGTTTCCGAAACAGCAATTCGGTAGCAACAATGCAATAGATTCGAAAGCTCTTGTATGATCTTGTAATCATCTTCTACGATGAGTAATGAATGTTTGTCCGTCATGAAGAATACCTTTATGATTTAAAAGAAATGGCTATCTCTCCGTCTTTGATTACCTTTTGTGTTTAGATTATAACGAAATCCCGTTAGCGTATCAATAAAAAATGCAAATCTTAAGAAATCTTAACAATATCGATTGCAGAATAGAATTTATAAGTTCTTAGAAAACAGGAAGTTCATTATTTATTAACCATTATTTATTAATCATAATATATCTCTTATTTATTTCTATTTAATTCAGTGTCGCCGATTGTAAAATCAACTTGAACATGTAATAAAATTGAAATCCATAGAGACTCTTTAGTAGAATGTATGTGACCA
>CAKQWJ010000015.1 GCA_934278925.1 uncultured Clostridia bacterium
TCCAATGCTCTTTTTCAATGCCTAATTATTTATTTCGATTTCGATTTTAATCCCACAAAAATTCGTGAAGAACCAATTATGTTCCATTAAAACAGTACGACAGTACTGTCGAATGCGATAATTTATCTGCTAGAAGAAATTTATCCGCAGTTAAAAATATAAGCTCGGAATCGGCGGATGTCTCAGGTATGCTTACAACTGGCGCAATTTACGTTGAAGGCATTAGGGGTTCTATTGCATATCAGGATGGTGCGGGAAATAGGGCTGACCTGTTAAGGGTGACCTCCGGTACTGGAACAATAACCCTAACAACCGGTGCAGTAAGTTTCCAGCCGCGTTGGTGGCGGTGTGGAAACATTGTTCAGATGGAGGTCGGGACCAAGTGCACCGGGGCAGTAGCAAGCGGTGCAAACATCGCCGCCGGAAAAATTACAGGAGTACCGGCGCCAATAACAGAATCGGGAGTTCGTGCCGTGTCGTATTATGGCAACAATGCGAACATATCATATATGGGTTCAGACGGTACCTTCTATGCCCGCAATGCCGGGGCGGATGCACTGGCAAAGAACAATGATTGCATAGGCGGCTTCACGTACATTACCGACGGCACCAGGCTATAACCTTCAACAAAAAGTGGAAAGAATCTAGAATATACTTGACATATTACTTAATATGATGTATAATATAGACAGTTGATAAGGAAACAAATCAACGAGTAATGGGCAAGCATAGAAAGGAGACAGCATGAACGAACCGATGACAGACAAGCAGATGGACGTAATCCTAAACCTTGTAGCAGACAAGTTCGAGTCTTGCAAGGATATGGAAGAAGTAAAGAAAGCCATTGCAGAAGTTCGAAGCATGGCGAAAAAAGGCGAATAAAAAAAGAAGCCCAGCTTGAAAAGCTGAACTTCTAATAACCAAGGGTGTCAGGCTTGCCACTGGCACCACATCACCTATACTTATTATAACAGGAACGAGAAAAATGACAAGCGAAAAGAAGTTTGACCAAATAAAATATCAGAACGAATACAACCGGAAAAATTATGACCATATCAATATCATGGTTGCCAAAGGGAAGAAGGACATCGTCAAAGCGAAAGCCAAGGAAAAGGGCGAAAGCATGAGCGAATACATATGGAAAGCCGTAGAGAAAAGACTTTCAGAAGATGAATAAGTTTACAGACCGCCGAAAGGCGGTTTTTCTATGGGGAGAAACTGTATTGAGCCGTGTATGTATGGCAGCGGATTAATTAATACGTATAAATACATAAAAACCTCTTGACATACGTATAAATACGTAGTATAATTAATATATCAAATGAAGGAGGTAAGAATTTGAAGGTTTCAGAAATGAAGAAACTGTTGAAGCAAATCGGATGCCGAAAGATAAGGGATGGTGCAAATCATGAAATATGGTACAGCCCAATAACAAACAGAAAATTCCAAGTCCCACGGCATCAATCACAAGAACTGCCAACAGGAACCGAAAAGCAAATCCGAAAAGAGTCAGGGCTATAAGCCCTGACAACTCGGAGGAAACTTTCAAATTTAAGGATATTAAATTATATAAGGAGGTTGTAATGAAGTATTATTATCCGGCCCAGTTTATTAATGAAGGAGAAAAGGGGTACTCCATAATTTTCCCGGATTTACCATGCAGTACGATGGGGACAAGCTTTGATGATGCCATGAAAATGGCGAAAGATTCACTGGAACTGATGTTATATTCATACGAGGTAGACGGTGACGATATACCTACACCAACAGACATTCGAGAACTGGAAGTACCAGCGGATGGATTTGTATCATATGTGGAAGCTGATACAGTGAACTATCGCAAATATTACAAGTCCACAAAAGCGGTAAAAAAGACTCTATCCATTCCGGAATGGCTGAATGAAGCGGCAACAAATCGGGATGTTAATTTCTCAGCCGTACTGCAGAAAGCATTGAAGGACGAAATAGGAATCTACTGAATAACCGAAAAGCCACCCGAAAGGGTGGTTTTTTCGTGCCAAATTTAGGAAAGGAGGGATGCGTATGGGACAGCCTATCATGATATCCATGTCGGACATCCTGCTGCTTGCCGGTGCAATCGTCACCATCTCAGCGGCGGTAAAAGTAGTTTGTGAGGCAATCGAGCGAATCCGAAAGCCGAACAAAACACAGGATGCACGAATCGCCGAACTGGAGAGTAAGAGCGTGAAGGACTTCAACCGGCTCAACAAGCTGGAAGAGGGAAACATCGTCACTCAACGGGCACTGCTGGCACTGTTAGCCCACGGAATCGACGGCAACGACATTGAAGCAATGCGGAAAGCAAAAGCAGAGCTGACCGACTACTTAATCGAACGTTAACAAATGAATGCCCGGAAAGGGCGGAAATTGGAGGAAAAAGGAAAATGGACATGACAACTATTACTCAGTATTTTGTGCCACAGATTGTGGCTTTCTGTTTGTGCGTTGGCTACATCATGAAACGGTGGCTGCCGATGGATAACAAATGGATTCCGACCGCACTTTTCATCATCGGTATCATTTGTGGAATTGCTACCACAGGAATGACTTTCGATGGAGTAGTGTTCGGTGCTGTATCGGGTCTTGCTTCCGTTGGTCTGAATCAGTCCTTTCAGCAGGCACTTGGACTGAATGTTCGTCCGAACATTGAAATGACCGATGATGAAGTACAGGATTTCGAATTGGCAGAAGAAGAGGATGAAGCAGAAGAAGGTGAAGATGATGAGTAAGACGATTGCGGTTCAGTGCGGGCATGGCGTGAGCTTAGACGGAAGCTGGGACCCCGGTTGCGTGTACAAGTCCGGTGGGAAACAATACACTGAGGCGGCGCTCATGCTGAAAATCACAAAGGCGGCTGTGAAGTATCTGCGCAAGTCGGGTGTAACCGTGATTTCGGATGCCGACCACGGCAACAATAAGAACATGATTGAAGATGTGCGCTGGGCGAATAACGTAGGGTGCAAGATCTATGTGTCGATTCACTGCGACTACAGCGGAGCACCGAATGGAGTAATGCCGCTCTACGTATCCGCAAGCGGAAAGAAAATCGGCAAGTACCTAAAAAAACATATCAAGAAAGACTTGAAGATGAAGAGCAGAGGTGTTCAGAAGCGAACCAACCTTTTTGAGCTGAATGAAACGGATATGCCCGCTTGTATCCTCGAAACAGGAGGTTTAAAAGCGGATTTGGCTACACTTAAAGGCAAGCCTGATGCATACGGAAAGGCGATTGCAAAGGGTCTTTGTGAATACCTCGGTGTTTCATTCAAGGAAGGCACAAAGGCAAAAGAGACCTATCGTGTTCGCAAGTCTTGGAAGGACAGCAAATCTCAGAAGGGAGCTTTCACCAGTCTTGCCAACGCTAAGAAGTGTGCGGATAAATACGGCTATTCTGTTTTTAACAGCAAAGGAAAGGCGGTGTACCGTGGCAAAAAGTAGGAAGATTAACAGAACTTACGTTGTTATCAAGGCAGACCCACTCAGGGTGAAACCTTCCTACAAGTCGAAACTTATAAAGACTATCCCGGTTGGAACGAAGGTTCATGCTACAAAGATAAAAGGCTACTACATTTACATTCCAGGTAGTGGTTGGACGATTTGGAAGGATAGCAAAGGGCAGAAGTACGTTCGCCTCGTATTTGTTCCGAAGAGTACGAAGGCAGAAAAACTGCTAGCGGCACTGAAAACCAATGCCGCCAAAATGATTAAGGCCCGTGTGCGCTATTCGGCGAACCACGCTTGCAAAAGTCTGGCAAGTGCCTTGAAGAACAAGCGGACGAATTGCGCCACCTTTGCATCCTTCGGCCTTCAGTCCATCGGCGTGCTGCCGAAAGGAAAATACATCTGGCTGGATACGAAGATTCACGGCTCCGGCAGCTCCCTCATCCGGAAGAAAGCAAAGATTGCATATCCCCGGAAGCCATGGCGAACCGCAAAGCTGAAAAAGGGGGACATCTGCGGTTTTGCCAATAAGCCGCACACGATGGTATATGCCGGTAAAAGCAAACACGGCTATCCGCTGTGGTATTCGGCAGGTGGTTCCGATGTGAAGGCGAAGAACTACGGACCGAAACGAAAGAAAAGCTATGAGAAGCGGAAAATCTATGTCCGGATCCGGCTGAAATAAAGAAACACAAAACGGGTGGAGAAATCCACCCGAATTTTTTTATACAAAAAATGATAAAAAATAGCAAAATAAATTCAAAAAGATGTTAACATAGGTAGAGACCTATGTTATAATATATACATAAGGTAAGGAAAGGAGGTGAGGAATGATGGAGATATTAAAAAGCCTGGTAGACTTGGTAATAGCGATTATTGAACTTGCAACAGCGATAATCGTGCTCAAGTCCACCAGACACGGCCAATAGGCCGAACAACTCAGAGGGGCGAAAGCCCCTTCTGAGATGATAATACCATCCATCATTCCGCAATGCAATGATTAGTTTAATTGTTAGTCTATGCACATTGTGCTGCAGTATTGTCACTCTGTACTGCGTTATTAAGCTGACCAGAGAATTGGATGAACTGAGAAAGCGCAAATAAGTGCGGAAGCGCCGGGCTTCCACAACGGCAGCCCGGCACTTCGAAAAGTGAAATAAGTCAAATGGAGGAAACACATGGAAGTAGAAGTGAAGATGAAAAAGAAAACCGGAGAAACAGAGATTGTTAAATATGCATCTCAGCAGAAGTACGACAAAGCAAACACAACGCAGATCCGCATGAAGCTGAATCTGAAAACCGACGCGGATATTCTGGCAAAGCTGGAAAACGTAGGAAACAAACAAGGATACATCAAAGCACTGATTCGAGCAGACATTGCTGCAAATAAGTAGAAAAAACTTGACTTTAAAAACAATTGCAGGTAATATAATCGTAACAGAAGCTCCCACACCTCTCACAGAAGTGTAAAACGGGAGCACATTTGTTTTTTTGAGGGAGATAGATATGAAATCCGTAAAGCCGGCAACAACATACCAGCAACAAGTTAAAATATTGCAGAGCAGAAATGTTGAGGTTACTGATATAAAAGCGTGCGAACAATTCCTGAAGAATGTAAATTACTATAGACTATCAGCATATTTGCTGTCTTTTCGAAGAAAGGGAACTGAAAAATATAATGATGTTTCATTTGAACAAATCGTTCAGATTTATTTGTTCGATCAACAACTGAGGAAATTACTGTATGAAATTATTGATGATATAGAAAACCGAATAAGAACTCAATTAGCATATTATAGTGGCCATAAATACGGACCACTTGGATATAAGGAGAAAGAGAATTACAATACAAACCATAATCATGACAAGTTTATGGAAAACATTGAAGCGTGCATAAAAGAAAACAAGAAATCTCCTATAGTGCAGCATCATCAAAAAGAGTATAACGGAGAATTCCCAATATGGACAATAGTGGATTTCTTTTCAATAGGGAATCTCTCATATTTTTACAGGGGAATGAAAACATCCGATCGCGAAGAAATTGCCGACACTCTTTTTGAAACAGGGTTTAAGGAGATGGATAGTTGGATGAGATGCCTTACAGATCTCAGAAATAGATGTGCACATTTTGCAAGACTATATTACTGGATATTCCCGGCAGTGCCCAAAATACCAAAAGGGGACAAATTTCGGTCAGAACGAAGACTGTTTTCGCAGATTTACATGCTGAAATTGATGTACGGTGATAAGAAAAAATGGAACGATGAATTTTTAAAGAATCTGGAGGAAGTAATCGAACAGTATAAGGGAGATATCCTATTAAAAAATATAGGGTTTCCACAAAACTGGAGAGAAATTTTAAAGAATTAGAAACTGAAAAGGAAATAAACAAGGATACATCAAAGCACTGATTCGAGCAGACATTGAAAAAGAATAGAGAATTAGAAACAGGGGCAGGAGGTGATCCGCCCCTGTTTTTTGCAGTAAAAAAAACTATCAAATGTGTGACAAAGATGTGCCATAATTCTTTTAGTAGTAGTTATCAGTAGTTAGAAGAATCACCGCAAACCATTGAAAAATAAGGGGTTTTGATAGCTCCTAATAACTGCCGATAACGGTCAAAATGGATTCGATTCCCACGTACTCCCGCCAATATTTTTGAGCAGCGATTTCGCTGCTTGTTTTTTTTAGTAAAAATGTGAAGTTGAGGTGAAGTGTTATGCATTTTAGGTAGTTTCGCCCGGTTCTGCACAACATTTTGACGGAAGAGGCAGATTCCTTGCAACAATTAGATAACAGGGAAGACAGCTGCTCTTTCTAAATTAGAGGAAAGACAAGGAACAAAAGGAAATAGCTTTTCACACCAACTTCACAATCGGATTTTGCAGTGCTCTAATATGCTGGGAAGCGAGAAAGAAAAGACGTTGTTTATACTGTTCTCAAAATGCATAATTAATACCCATGAAAGTCGCCCGTTGCAGGGCGATTTTTATATGCGGATTTTCTTCTCGTTTCATCTGCGAATGAAAGAGCGGCAGCCACCGCGGCAAGAAACATCAGTGAATTAGAACTTTGCCGGTGATGATAATTTAATATGCCTAGAATTTCAAATCGAGTTCACGCTAATTTTGGAATTGAGGCCGATTAGCGTGAACGATTTTCCGGCCACATCAAATTTCGTCAGGGAATGCCGTGGGAGCAAACCATCTTCTTGAGAACAGTTCACGCTTTTTGAAAGGAAGTTGTCAATTCAGCGTGAACGCAAGGTCGCAATCCGCTGCTTCAAAATTAGAATTCCGCAAAATCGGCAAAATGAGTTCACGCTTATTTCTGGTTTCCGGTCAAAAAGCGTGAATTGTCCTTGAAATTCTAGGCATATGAGACTGCGTGCGCAAATGGCACACGATAAAATTAGAATCCCGTCATTTCTCCTAGCGTTCCGCCCGCTTTTCCCCATCCCCGAAAAGAACCACAGAAAACCCTCGAGAAAGGCGAAAGCAGGAGCAATCTCATCGGCCGCTTCCTTATGGCAATGCCCCGTTCTTTGTGGTATTATATAGGTTGAAATTGTGTGTAAAAAACAAGGAGACCTTTATGAAAAAAAATGAAATTCTCAGACGAATTCCGAAGATAGATGAAGTGCTGAAGGCCGGTGGGCTGGAGCTTCTTTTCGCCAGCGCCGGCCGCACCGTCGTTACGGAGGCGGCACGCAGCGTCATTCAGGATTTGCGAAATGAAATTCTGAAAATGAGCCCGGAGGAGCTGGAGGAATTCGATATCCGTCGGATGGATATCGAGGGAGTGTCCAACCGGGTAATCGCATATATGGAGCAGGAGGACTGCAACAACCTGTATCCGGTGATCAATGCCACGGGAACGATTCTCCACACCAATCTGGGCAGAGCGCCTCTTTGTAAAGAAGCGGTGGAGAACGTGGCGGCGGTGTCCAAGGGGTATTCCAATCTGGAATACGACGTGGAAGCCGGCAAAAGAGGTTCCCGTCACAACATCGTGTCCAAGCTGATCTGCGAACTCACCGGTGCGGAGGATGCTATGCTGGTGAACAACAACGCATCCGCTACCATGATTGTTTTGTCGGCGATGGCGGAGGGCAAGGAAGTCATCGTATCCAGAGGGGAGCTGGTGGAAATCGGCGGTGCCTTCCGAATTCCGGATATCATGGAGCAGAGCGGTGCCACTTTGCGGGATATCGGCACCACCAACAAGACGAAGCCTTCGGACTACGTCAACGCCATCGATCCGGAGAAGACCGGCGCGTTGATGAAGGTGCACACCAGTAACTACCGGATTATGGGCTTTACGGAAGAAGCATCCCTGGAGGATCTGGTGGCAATCGGCAAGGAACACGACCTGCCGGTCATCTTCGACATGGGCAACGGACTGATGGTAGACCTTCAGAAATACGGCCTGGACGAGCCGAACGTACCTGCATCCCTGAACACCGGCATTGACGTGATGCTGTTCAGCGGCGACAAGCTGCTGGGGGGACCCCAGGGCGGCATCATCGTGGGCAAAAAGAAATACATCGAGAAGATGAAGAAGCATCCGCTGGCCCGGGCGCTTCGGGTGGACAAGATGACTTTCGCCGCAATGGAAGAAACCTTGAAAAAATACCGGGATACGGAGAAGGCCATGAGAGACATTCCGATTCTCCACATGATTACGGAACCGGCGGACTCCATGGAGCGAAGAGCGAACAAATTGGCCGAGGCCATTGCGGCCAAAAACAGCCGGGTGCATGCGGAAGTCGTTCCGGTACAGGATCAGATTGGCGGCGGCTCCGCACCGATGGTGTACCTGCCGGGATTCGGCGTAGCCATCTCTTCGGATGACATCTCCACGCCGAACATGGAGAAACAGCTTCGGGAGAACGACCTGCCGATCGTGGCAAGAATTCACGACGACCGGCTGCTCCTCTGCGTCCGCACCATCGGAGAAGAGGAAGTTCAAACCGTTGCAAATGCCTTTGAAGGAATGGAGTAATAGATGAAGAATATAATTATCGGAACCGCCGGCCACGTGGACCACGGAAAAACCCGCCTGATTAAGGCCCTTTCCGGCATCGACACCGACCGGCTGGAAGAAGAGAAGAAGCGGGGCATTACCATCGAACTGGGTTTTGCCCACATTCCCAACGACGCGGGATACAATATCGGCGTTATCGACGTGCCGGGGCACGAGAAGTTCATCAAGAACATGCTGGCCGGCATCGGCGGCATCGACTTCGTCCTGTTTGTCGTGGCGGCCGACGAGGGCATCATGCCCCAGACCCGGGAGCATTTTGAAATCCTTCAGGCCCTGGGCATCGACGACGGAATCATCGCCATCACGAAGACGGACATGGTGGACGAGGAATGGCTGGAGCTGGTTCAGGAAGACATCCGGGATTACGTGGAAGGCTCATTCCTGGAAGGAAAGCCGATGATTCCCGTTTCCGCCAAATCCGGCGCGAATATCGATCTCCTAAAAGAAGAAATCATCCGCAAGTGTGACCGGGAATCCAAACGGATCGAAGCGCCGGAAATGTTTCGACTTCCGGTAGATCGTGTTTTTACCAAATCCGGATTCGGTACGGTGGTAACCGGAACGCTGATGGACGGAACCTGTTCTCTGAACGATGAAGTTCATGTTTTTCCGGAAGAGACGCCGGCCAAGATTCGCGGAATCCAGACCTACGGAAACGACGTGGAGCAGGCGGTAGCCGGACAGCGGACCGCCATCAACCTGAGCGGGGTGCGGAAAGAGGACATCCGCCGGGGCGACGTCATCGCGGCGAAGAGCGCAGTGTCCGTTACCGGGATGCTAGACGTGAAGCTGAAGATTTTTGACAGCAGCGAGCGCATGGTGCTGAACAACAGCCGGGTGCACCTGTATTGCGGAAGCAAAGAGGTGCTGACCAAGGTCATCCTGATGGACCGGGATGCGCTGTCCGCCGGAGAAGAGGCATACGTGCAGTTCCGCCTGGAGGAACCGATTGCGGTGAGACGGGGAGACCGGTTCATCATCCGGTTCTATTCACCGATCATCACCATCGGCGGCGGACAGATTCTGGACGCGGTGCCGGAGAAGCACAAGCGGAACCGGGAGAACGTGCTGGAAGGATTCCGGACGCTGGAGAGCGGAAATATCTCTGATATTTTTGTGCTGAAGACCGGCGGACACAAGTTCTATTCCAAGGAATTGCTGCTGCAAGAGCTGGGCATGCTTCCGGAAACCGGAAATAGGGAAATCGAACGATGCATCGAAGAGGGCAAACTGGTAGAGCTGGAGGACGGCACAATTCTGGCGGCATCCAAATTCCAAATGATGACGGACCGCCTGATTCAGCTGCTTCAGGAATACCACGAAAGCAATCCGCTGGCAGAGGGAATGCCGAAACAGGAGCTGCAGAGCCGTCTTCGGGATATCTGGCATATTCAGGAAGACAAGATTATTCTCGGCGTCGTCCACCGACTGATGGATTTGGGCACGCTGATGGACTGCGGGAAAACCGTATCCATGCAGGGTTTTGAGGCGGTGCTGACGCCGGAGCAGGAGAAGCTGAAGGAACGCATCGCCGGAATGTACAAAGATGCGGGAATTGAGATTCCGAAGAACGATGAGATTTACGCGCTGGATTCCGACAAGAGAGTCATCAACGCCATTTTCGACCGCCTTTATAAAGAGGGCGTTCTGGTGAAGGTGGATCCTTCCTACAATATTTCGAAAGAAGGATGGAACCGCGTGGTGGCCGCTGCGCGTACGGCGGGAGCCGAGGGTTCTTTCGTACTGGCGGACTTCCGAGATACACTGAACACGTCTCGGAAATACGCATCGGTATATCTGGCCGCACTGGATCGTGCCGGCATCACTGTGTTTGACGGAGAGCGGAGACGCCTCCCGGAGGGAAGATAAGAATGAAGAGATTTAGAAAAATTACAATCGCCCTGCTGATGGCGTCCATGGTTCTGGCTTTGGGAGCATGCGGAAGGTCCAACACCCCGACTGCGGTGGTGGAAAAGCAGATGCAGCAGGTGAAAGAGGAGCAGATGAAGACCGAGCTTTCTTCTCTGGTCAGCGATAAGAATGTGGCAAAGAAATACCAGAAGGAATACAAGGAGCTGGTGGAGAAGATCCAGGACTTCGACTACGAGGTGAAGGACGAAAAGGTGGACGGCGATGCCGCAACGGTAAAGGTGCAGATTACTACATACAATTTCGGCACCGCTTACAAGGAAATGTATCAGCAGGTGGTGAAGGACGCCAATTCCGGCAAACTCACATCGAAAACGGATCTGAACGATTACATCTATAAGATGATGTTCAAAAAGATGAATGCGCTGAAGAAGAAGGACTACAAGAAAACCGTTTCCATCCAGTGCACGAAGAACGAAGACGGGGATTGGGAGACCGACGTGGACACAAATTCCAATCTGAAGGACGCCATGCTGGGCGGAATCATGACCCTGTCCAACCAGAACAGCACATCGTCCAAATAGCGATTAACGAAGAGGAAAATCATGTTACGAAAACTATGGAATAACCCATATTCGAAAACAACAATATCCATTATTTTTACCGGAAGCGTTCTGCTGATGGTGAACCGCCTGATTCGAAGCACCCATTTCGACGCGGTGTTCGCTACCATCAATGCGACTCTTTCCCCGGTGTACATCGGCATCGTATTGGCCTTTCTGATGTGCCCCATCTACAACAAGCTGGTGCGCTGGTTTTACCATTTCCTGTACAAGGACGGAAAACTGCTGACGGACAGCTTCGGTTCGATGTATTTCAATACAAAAGTACCGAAGCGCCACAAAAGAACAGCGGCACAGCGGGCGCTGACGGAAGCCCGGGTGCTGGCATCCGTCATCTGCATGGCCATTGTGGCGGGTATCGTGGTATTGATTTCCACCTTTATCCTTCCGGCCATCGTGAACAGTATCGTGGACCTGGTGAACACCCTGCCGGAGAAAATGAACAACTTAAATCAGTGGGCCGGAACCCATCTGGCCAAGTACCAGATTCTGGTGAAGGGCATCGACAATTTCACGAAAGCGGATACGGGGGAGATTATCGCGTGGATTCAGACCCATCTCTTGGAGAACGACTTTAAGGGATTGGCGGAAACCGTCTCCAACAGCTTGATTGCCATGATTAAGGCCTTTATCAACGTGATTGTGGGGCTGCTGATTTCGGTATACCTTTTGAACTACAAGGAGAAATTATTCGCCATCGGCCGCAAAATCAACACCTCCCTGTTCAGCCGGTACACCTCGAAGAAAATCTATGAATTTTTCGAAATCATCAATGATACTTTTATCGGATACATCGTGGGAAGAATTATCGACGCCTGCATCATCGGATGTTTGACCTATGTGTGCATGCTGTTGTTCGACCTGCCGATGCCGGTGCTGGTCAGCGTAATCGTGGGCGTGACCAACGTGATCCCGTTCTTCGGACCGTTCCTGGGCGCCATTCCGTCGGCGGTTCTCATTCTGCTGGACGATCCGATGAAATGTCTGTATTTCGTCATCATGATTCTGATCATTCAGCAGCTGGACGGAAACGTCATCGGACCGAAGGTGGTGGGTTCCGCCATCGGGCTGAACAGCTTCTGGGTGCTGATCGCGGTGTTGGTGGGCGGCGGCCTGTTCGGATTCTTCGGAATGGCTCTGGGCGTGCCGATTTTTGCGGTGATATATCGCTACATCAGCATGAATACCAATGACCGGCTTCGCCGGAAGAGCCAGGAACTGGCCACGTCAAAATACGAAGACTACAGCAAATATGACATAGAAAGGGACGAACTGAAAAATCATGAAAAACCTCAGAAATAGTTTAATGGAACTGGGAATTCCGGAAAGCCGGATTCTGGAGAACGAATCCATGGCGAAGCACATTTCCTTCCGCGTGGGCGGCTGCGCGGATTATTATGTGAACTGCACCGACCGGAAAGAGCTGAGCCGCCTGCTATCGTTTCTTACGGAAGAGGGCGTTCCCCACATGCTGATCGGAAACGGCTCCAACCTGTTGTTCCGGGACTCCGGTTATCGCGGGGTGATTATTCACCTGGAAGGAGAATTTCAGGATTGCGAAGTGCAGGGGGATACCGTGATTGCGGGAAGCGGAAAGCTGCTTTCCTCGGTGAGCTCCCTGGCGGCGAAGAGCGGACTGGCGGGAATGGAATTCGCCAGCGGAATTCCGGGCAGCATCGGCGGTGCCATCTACATGAATGCCGGCGCTTACGGCGGCGAGATGAAGGATATCGTGACCCGGGTGTGGCTGATGTCGCCGGACGGCAAGGAAGAAACGGTTCGCACCGGGGCGGAGATGGAATTCGCCTACCGGAACAGCTGTCTCCAGCGTACCGGTGAGATTGTCACAAAAGTAGAATTGAAACTGCAGCCGGAGGATGCCGAGGCCATTCAGGCACGGATTGCAGAGCTGACGGAAAAGCGGGTGCAGAAGCAGCCGGTGAATTTCCCGAGTGCGGGAAGCACCTTCAAGCGTCCGGCGGAAGGATACGCGGCAGCGCTGATTCAGGAATCCGGATTGAAGGGCGTTTCCGTTGGCGGCGCAGAGGTATCGGAGAAGCATTCCGGTTTCATCATCAACAAGGGCGGCGCTACGGCGGCGGATGTGCTGCAGCTGATGGAACTGGTAGAGAAGAAGGTATATGAAGACTCCGGAATCCACCTGGAGCCGGAAGTCCGGATTATCGGTGAAGAAGATGAATAGTCGGGAGATTTCCGAAAGGTACAAGCTGGTTGCGGATTATCACACCCACACCCGGTATTCCAAAGGGCTGCTGGTGTACTACCACGGCAAGGGAACCATTGAGGAGAACGTGGCTGCGGCCGCGGCGAAGGGCCTTCGGGAAATCGGCATCACGGATCACGGGCCGGGACATATTTTCTACGGGCTGAACCTTTCCCGCCTCCCGGACATGCGCCGGGATGTGGCGGAAGCGGCGAGAAAATATCCGGAAGTGAAGATTCAATTGGGGGTGGAAGCGAACATCATTCATTCCGGAAACGGTCTGGATGTCGCGCCGGAAGACATTGAGAAATTTGATTTTATCAATGTCGGATACCATCACGGCGTGCCCAAGGGAGATATGATTCGGAACCCCATCTGTTCCGCCGGGATTTTTCCGTCGGGAAGCCGGCAGCAGCTGGAGAACCGCAATACGGAGATGGCGCTTCGGGCCATCTACGAGAATCCCATTTGGATTCTGACCCATCCCGGGGACAAGGGACCTTTCGATGTGGGGGAAATTGGAAGAGCCTGTGAAGCGCGGGGCACGTGGCTGGAAATCAACAGCCGCCACTCCCATCTGACGGTGGATGAGATTCGCCGGACCATGAATTTCGATGTCACCTACGTGGTGAGCAGCGACGCCCACAAACCGTCCCAGGTGGGCGGCGTGGAGGCGGCGCTGGAACGGGCCGAAGAAGCAGGACTGGATTTTGGAAGAATTGTGAACATTAAGGAGCGCTAAAATGAAAGTGGTAATCATTTCCGGATTGTCCGGAGCGGGAAAAACCCGCGCAGCAGACTGGTTTGAAGATCAGGGATATTATTGCATCGACAACATGCCGCCGCAGCTGATCCGGAATTTTCTGGAACTGTCCCTCCAGAGCGGCAATTCCATCGAGAAAGCGGCCTTCGTAGCGGATGTTCGAGGCGGCGAGTTTTTCGATGAGTTAGAATCCTGCGTGGATGCCTTGCGCCAGCTGGAAGGGGTGGACAGCACCTTGCTCTACGTGGAGGCATCGGACAACACCATCGTGAAACGATACAATGAAACCCGGCGCAACCACCCCCTGACCGGCGGCAGAGCGACGGTAAAGGTCATCGAGGACGAGAAGAAGATGCTGGAGAAGGTTCGGGACAAAGCGGACTTCATTCTGGACACCACCCACATGAAGGTGTCGGATTTCAACCTGCAGCTGTCCCGGATCATTCTGGGAGAAGAGGGCGGATCGGTGTTCAACATCAACCTCACCTCCTTCGGCTACAAATACGGCATCCCGAGCGAATCGGATATTCAGATCGACATGCGGTTCATCCCGAACCCGTATTACGTGAAGAGCCTTCGGAAGCTCACCGGAAACAACAAGAAGGTGTCTTCCTACGTTCTGAAGTTCGACATCACTCAGAAATTTCTGAAGGATTTCGTGGACCTAGTGGAGGACCTGGTGCCTGGCTATATTAAGGAAGGAAAGTATCATCTGAACGTGGCCGTGGGCTGCACCGGAGGGCATCATCGCTCCGTGGCGGTGGCCAACGAACTGGGCCGGATTTTCAACGAGAAGGGATATCGGACGACGGTGACCCATCGCGATCTTGATTTTATTGCAAAAGGAGATAAGAAATAAATGTCATTTTCTGCAGATGTGAAGGCGGAGCTCGCCCGAATTAAGGTGGAAAAAAAATGCGACATGCTGGCGGAGATTTCCGGTTTTTTCCGGGTATCGGGAAGCCTGCGTCTGGCGGGGGGCGGCCGCTTCATCATCGTGGCCTCCACGGAAAACCCGGCCATTGCGCGGCATTACAAAACCCTGATTAAGGAGTATTTCGGCAGCAACGCCCGGCTGGAGATGGAAGAATCCCAGATGCCGGGGCGCAACGGATATCGGTATTCCCTCACCATCAGTCCGGATGAGAAGAGCTCTCAGATTCTGAGGGAAACGGGCATGATGCTGATTCGAGAAGGAAACGACTATCTGAGCGACGGAATCTACCAGCCCATTGTCAGCAAGAAATGTTGCAAGAAAGCCTATCTGCGGGGGCTGTTCCTGGGATGCGGAACCATTTCCAATCCTAACCGGAGCTATCACCTGGAATTTGTGCTCACCAGCGAGCAAGTGGCGAACGACCTGAAGAAACTCATCGGTTCCTTTGTGGACCTTTCCGCCAATGTGACCCGCCGGAAGGAGGATTACATCGTCTATATCAAGAAGGCGGATTACATCAGCGATATACTGGGCATCATCGGCGCCAGCCAGGCACTCCTGGATTTCGAAGGAATCAAGGTGAACCGAAGCACGCGGGGCGAAGCGCAGCGGATTTCCAACTGCGACAACGCCAACGTGGACCGAAGCCTGAGCGCCTCGGAGGAACAGATTCGGAACATTCAGCGCATCGAAGAACTGGTGGGGATGGACTCCCTGTCCCCGGGCCTTCGGGACGTGGCGCGAATTCGCCTGGAACGTCCGGATGCCAACCTGGGGGAAATCGGGGAAATGCTTTCCCCACCGGTGAAAAAACCGGCGGTCAGCAAGCGGTTCGCGAAAATCAAAGCGCTGGCGGATTCGCTGGAACAGAAGAGCGAATAACGAAATCAATATACAGTGGAGAAAAACAATGGATAAGGGTACAGTGGTGGAACTCACCATTACGGATATGACGGATGACGGCAAGGGCATCGGTCATATGGACGGCCTGACGGTGTTCGTAGACGGAAGCATTCCGGGGGACACCGTTCGGGGCAAAATCGTACAGGATAAGAAGCGATATGCGGTGGCGGAACTGGAGGAAATCCTCACCCCTTCGCCGAACCGAGAAGAAGCGGTATGTCCGTACTTCGGCCGCTGCGGCGGCTGCTCCCTCCAGAGCATGAAGTATGAAGCACAGCTCGCTATGAAAAAAGAACACGTGGAAAACAAACTCACCCGAATCGGCGGACTGGAACATCCGTTGGTTCGGGATGTTGTGGTTGCCGGCGATGAGCCGGATCTCCATTACCGGAACAAAGCGACTTTTGCCGTGTACGACGGTCCGAACGGCCCGGCGGTGGGTTTCCGGGAAAGAGGCAGCAATCGCGTAGTGGACATCGACGACTGCATGCTTCAGAAAGAACCGGTGATGGCGGTGGCCGATGCCATCCGCAAGCTCATCGAACAGCACAAAATCACCGTCTACAAGGAGCCGAAGCGCTACGGCCGGGGCCAGAATCAGAAGCCTCCGAAGCAGAGCAACACCGTAAAACTCCGGGAGGTCACGGTGAAAGCCTGCGAGGGCACCGGTGAAATCATGGTGGTGCTCACCGTCACCGGAAAGCAGCTTCCCAACGCTGAGGACATCGTCTACGCTATGGACGACGCCATCGACGAAGTGTCGGAAGAGTACGCACTGGAAAGCGTGATTTTGGAAGTGAAAAAAGGCGACATCCACGACTTCGCCAAGGATTACATCCCGCTTGCGGGTAAAAGAACCATTAACGACCGCATCCAAGTGGCCGGCCGGGATCTGGAGTTCGAGATCTCCGGTTCCGCGTTCTATCAGGTGAACACCAATCAGATGACCCGCCTTTATGAAAAAGCGCGGGAATACGCCGGCCTCTCCGGCGAAGAAGTGGTCTTCGACCTGTACTGCGGCATCGGCACCATCGGCCTGTCTATGGCAGACCAAGCGGCTATGATTGTGGGCATCGAAGAAGTGCCCGGCGCCGTTCTGGACGCCAACCGGAACGCCGTCATCAACGGAATCGTGAACGCCCGCTACTATACCGGCCGAGCCGAAGAGATCCTCCCGAGACTTCTGGACTCCGAGGACAAGCTTTACGCCGATTACCTCTACAAAGACGACCTTCGGGAACGCAGTAAAGTCGTCATTCTGGATCCCCCTCGCGGCGGCTGCGCCCCGAGCCTTCTGGAAACCGTCTCCGCCATTCAGCCAGACCGCATCGTGTACATCTCCTGCGACGCCGGCACCCTGGCCCGAGACATCAAAATCCTGCAGCAAAACGGCTACATCTTCGACGAAGCCACCCCGGTCGAAATGTTCGCCTGGACGATGCATGTGGAGACATGCTGTCTCCTACGAAAGCGAGACGCAGTCGAAGCTTGAGTAGATGAGACGCAGTCCGCAAGGGACGCCCAAGAACCCGAGCCGGAGGCGAAGGGTGATTGGCCGCGGCCTACTGCGACATGCGCCCTCCTAAGTAGTAGAAAACCATTTATATAACAGAGCCAGATTCGCAAAAATTACACGTTCTATAGTAGAATTGTTTCTATTTGAGATAAGCGTGAAGGGAGATTATTATGAAAGCGAATACGATGACAATTGAAAAGAGACTGGAAAACATGAAGAACTTCTACATCAAAACAGGAGAACTTCTTGATAACCTTCCAGATGCTATTCCGTACAACACAAGAGATTTTCTGAAAAATACTATCCTTGGAGATAAGGAACTCAAGCAGCTAATGGATGGCATTGACTCTCATAGACCACCGAGGATTTTTCTTATAGGCAGGACTGGTGTTGGTAAAAGCAGCCTTATCAATGCAATGTGCGGTGCTTATGTTGCGAAGGTCAGCGACACAAAAAGCTGTACCGAGGGAACTGAAGTGTATCAGTGCAAAGATGAGGACAGGGTACTGATGGAGATTCTTGACACAAGAGGAATTGCTGAATCAGAGTCCTTAAACAGCGATATGTCTGCGGAACAGATGCTGATTAATCAGATTAATGAGTTTTCTCCGGATGTTGCTATCATGATGCTCAACTGTACACACAGGGACGATATCATTACAGATGTGGAGTTCATGAAAAAGGTGGCAAAGGACTATGCAGCCACAAATAATCTGAGACTTCCTATCGTCGTTGTTATAAATAAGTGTGACGAAATGGCTCCGGCACGGTTTAAAATCCCGGACGAGTATCCAAGAAACAAAGTCGAGAAAATTAATGAGGTCGTTCAGCGCTATAAGGGCATCATTATTAAGAACGGATTGAAAATCGATGACGTCATTCCGGTATCCTCACTGATTGATTGGCAGACTCCGGACGGTATGGAAGTATCCGTTGAAGAAATCGACAAACTCCCAAAACGTGATGTTGATAATCTTGAAATTGCATTTGACGGTCGCTACAGAATAGAGGAATTACTTGATATATTGGAAGAGGCCATCCAAGACTTCGAAGCGCAGATGGGTTTGAGGATGGCCGCCAGACTGAATGATGTGGTAACAAGAATTGCAAATCACCTTAATAAAGTGTTTACAGGACTATCTGCGACAGTGGCAGCAACACCTATTCCGATATCGGACATCTACGTTCTGCTCATTCTTCAGTCGCTGCTTGTTGCACTAATCGCATCCCTTAGTGGAAGAGAATTGTCTCTTGATGCAGCAAAGGAGTTTATTTTCAGTGTTGGCAGTGTTGGAATCGCTGGCTATGGATTGAGACTTGCCGCACAGCAAGGGACTAAATTCATTAATGCAATATATCCAGGCGCAGGTTCAATGGTAAGTGCAGGAATCGCGTCCCTTGGAACAAACGGAATCGGCAAGGCGGCTATCGCTTACTATATAGATGAGAAGACCGTAGAAGAAGCTAAACAGAAACTCGAGGAAGCAAGAGTAAAAAAGAAGAAGAAATAAAAAGGATGATTCTATGAAGAGCTGCTGATGGAAGTAACCATCAACAGCTCTTTCTCATCGTCAAGCTGAGATTCCTTTCCAGGTGCAGGTTCTTTCATTACTTGGGTGCCGGCAAATCTAACTTTAACGACATCAACGAACGCATCATGAAGTTCCCGTGAAGTGTTGTGCATTTCCGGCAGTTCAGACCCAATCTGCACAACATTTTCGTCCAGGTGGCAGTTCTTTTTCTGCAATTAGAGTAATCGCCAATCGACAATGGATTATCCTATTAGAATTACCCCGGATTCCCTCGAAAAACCTCACTATTTTTACGCCGAACCTGTCCGAAACGGGTCAGCTGCACCCCAGCTCACCGCTTCGTCTTTGAAATGTTGGCGCAAAAAGCAGCTCCCGAGGGCAATATGCATAACGTTTCACACCAACTTCACAATCCGGCCCGGCGGTCACTCTAATTTCGCCGTTCCCGCCGTTTTCCGTCAGCGCCCGGCGTCCGCTCCTCGCAAATATCAGTTTATAAAGCAAACGAAAAATCAAACGCAAATAAATACGTTTATTTTTTCGTTTGTTTTGATATAATAAAGGTGCGAAAACAGTAATGGAGGTTTGGCAGATGAAAGAGAACCGTTCGTTTGAAGTGAAAGAGCGAGTAACAAATACATTTTTAAAGACAGTCAGTGCATATGCCAATTTTGGTGACGGGATCATCCGGTTTGGCATTACTGATGATGGCAAGTTTGTTGGGATAGAAGATGCTGGTAATGCATGTCTGGATATAGAAAACAGAATAAACGACAGTATTTCTCCGGTGCCCGATTATCGGATATCTGTGGATGATGATACAAATGTCATTACATTGGAAGTAAAAGAAGGAATCTATAAACCGTATTATTATAAATCAAAAGCTTACAAGAGAAATGATACGGCAACGATTGAAGTGGATCGTCTGGAGTTGAATCGTCTTATTCTGGAAGGTGAAGATCGTTCGTACGATGAATTAGTATCCGATGTGAAAGATCTCGAGTTTACAATCCTTGAGGGCAAGATGAAAGAGCAGCTCGGTATCAGTGCTATCAGTACAGATATACTCAGGACTATCGGAGTACTTGGTGCAGACGGGAAATACAATAACGCAGGGGTTTTACTTGCTGATAAAAATGGAGCATATGGTATCGACTGTGCACGTTTTGGGGAAACGATAGATATAATATTGGATCGTGAGATTTTCGAACACAGATCGATACTGGAACAATATGATGAGGTGATCGATCTCTATCGAAAATATTATCAGTATGATGAAATCAAAGGTGCAATCAGAGAGAAGGTTGAGATCATTCCGGAAAAGGCGTTCAGAGAAACCATTGCAAATGCACTGGTGCACAGAGCCTGGGATGTGAGATCTCATATCAGAGTAGCAATGTATGAAGATCGCATTGAGGTTTTTTCACCGGGAGGACTGCCAAAAGGCATCACAAAGGAGGAATATCTCAATGGACAGATATCAGTGCTGCGTAATCCGATTATCGGCGCTGTTTTCTTCCGGTTGAATATTATAGAAAGTTTTGGAACGGGCGTTCAGAGGATAAATGCAGCATATGTAGGCAGTAAGGCAAAACCGATACATGAGTTTTCTGAGAATATGATCAAAGTAACTTTGCCTGTGATCACATCCGGTGGAGATCTTACTGGCGATGAGAAAATCATTTACGACAGCATGGGCAGGCTTGGAAAAACAAGTTCTCAAATCGCTAAGGCGGCAGGGTTTGGCAAAAATAAGACGTTAAAGCTATTGGGGATACTTGAGAAAAAAGGATATGTGATAAAGACAGGTAACGGCAGAGGAACGAAATACTCAACAAATTCCAGTTTGTAGACATGTTTGGGCAAACGAGGAAAAGGTGCGATAAGTTCGGGCAAACGTGGATAGGGCAATTTTGACATTCACAATGTCCACTCTTGCCACGTGGAGACGGTTGTTCTGTTGACTAAAGTACATAATTGATAGTGTGAAAATGCTTGAAATATAAGACTTTTTCAGCGACTTGTGATAAATCTGGGGAAGGAGAGGACTCATGAGAGACAGATCAAAAGAAATCGCTATGCTGGAGGATACGCTTAAGATCTTAAAGCAGGGCTGGTATGAAAAAAATGGCAAAAGGATACAGCTGAAACTTTCCGCAAAAGAAATGCAGGAGATACAGGTGTACCTGCCGGAAGAGGTGAAGAAAAATTGTTCTGATTCTGAGTTCAGCAGGTCGTTTGTGATTGGACGCTGCGGACATGGCTGTGAAAATATAGATTCTTTTGCACTTGCCAGAAAACGCCTTGGCGATACGTATCTTTTTACCAGGGATGATCACGGCATTCTGGTTTTGAATCTTGCCAATCCTGTGCATCCGGGAGGCGGCGTTCGTAACGGTGCAAGAGCGCAGGAGGAAGACCTTTGCAGGAAAAGTTCACTTCTTCTTTCTCTGGAGAGCAAAGAAGCTCGGAAATATTATGATTATAACAAGTTCTTGGAGCCTGGGGCTGTGGTGCTTTCGGTAATGATGCGCATGTAATCTCAGATCTTTTCTATAAAGCACTGAAGGAAATGAATTACAATAAATTAAGAGAGAAGGACCTGTTCCGCAGGATTGATTTTGCGGTGCTTGACCGGACGCAGGATCAGTATAATTTTAAAGAGTTTTATAGAAATTTTGCCTTCGATAATTTTTACCGGGATGAGGATCAGTGGAAAATGGATGAAGCCATGAAGAGGATCAGAGAGACGGAGGTCAATCTGGACAAAATCCGTGGCTCATTAGCAGGCGGCGCTGCAGGGGATGCTCTTGGCTATGCGGTCGAGTTCTGGGGTATGTTACACAGGCATATCAGGACTGGCTTTATACGCAGGAGTGTCCCTTCGATAAGCAGAAAATACAGGATCGCAGAGGAAATTATTCCTGTAGGTCATGGCTTGCGGATGTGCCGGAGCTTTATAGCAGCAGAGCACCGGGAAATACCTGTCTGTCTGCGCTTTCCGCTCAGAAGAACGGTAAAGACTTTGTGAACGATTATGCGAAAGAGCCACAGAATCAAAGCAAGGGCTGCGGCGGTATCATGAGAGTGGCTCCGGTCGCGCTGAATTATAAGCATATGGAGATGGGCACACTGGACATGGAAGGCGCCCAGATCGCAGCTATCACCCATGGGCATTCCCTTGGTTATATGCCAGCGGCTATTGTGACGCACATTATCAACTGTATCGTTTTCGGCGAAGAAAAGAAAACTCTTAAGAATATCGTAATTGAAGCCAGGGACAAGGTGGCAGAGATATTCCGGGGAGACAGGCATCTGAAGGAGCTTACCGATATTATTGATCTGGCAATCGAATTGTCCGGAAACGAGGCGGATGATCTTGATAATATCCACAGGTTAGGCGAGGGCTGGGTTGCAGAGGAAACTCTCGGCATTGCTCTCTATTGTGCGCTTCGTCATCAGGATGACTTCTCGGCAGGTGTGATTTCGGCGGTTAATCATAAGGGCGACAGTGATTCCACTGGAGCGGTTACCGGTAATATTCTCGGTGCGCTTTTGGGATATGATGCCATAGAGGAGAAGTGGAAGACGAACCTGGAACTGATAGATGTCATTATTGAGATGGCAGACGATCTTTGCCATGGATGTCAGATGAGTGAAGTCGGTCATTATGAGGATCCGGACTGGATAAGAAAATACGTCTGTATGCAGTGGAAGGATGAAAGACTTGATCCTGCAAAACAGACAAAGTTTGAAGCAGTCCGCGGAGATATTACAAAAAATCATGGCGTGTAGGCAATCGTAAATGCAGCCAATACGAGCCTTCTCGGAGGTGGCGGTGTAGACGGAGCGATCCACAGAGCGGCGGCATACACCCGGACTGCATTGGAACGGAGGCAAGTCAAAAGAACGTGAGCATATATCATTTCCCACTGTATGAGGCAGTGAAGATCGCGGTAAGGACTGCCAAGGAGTTCGCAGCAGAGCATCCGGGAGAGCTAGATGTGATCATGTGGGTACTTTTCGATGATAATACTCTGAAGGCATACGCAGATTAAACGCATGTTAAAGAAGGCGTTTAACAAATTTTCCAATCTCAAGGGCCTTATATTTCACTCGGATCAGGGTTGGCAGTATCAGCATGTTTCCTATAGAACGGAAAAATCCGGACCATGTTGGCGTGTCCCGACGGAAGACAAAGGCTTTGCGGGGAGGTTGACGTCAACACGCTTATGTCCATCATCAAGAAGAAAATATCTGCCTTATACAAAAGGCAATCCCCGAGGGAAATGTGAAGACTCATTTGCACTGTGGCTAAATATAGGTTATAATATAGCCACAAGAAAGGAGCTGATTCTATGCAGATTATTCCAATGCGTGATTTAAAGAATACGGTTGAAGTAGAACGTCGTTGTGCAGAAGAAAACGGCCCTGTATTCGTAACCAAGAATGGATACGGAAGATTGGTTGTTATGGACATCGATTATTATGAAAAAACTATGAGAAAGGTGTATGAAGCAAAAATAATCCTGGACGGTTTGGAAGATGTAAAATCTGGCAATACGGTAGATGGAAAAAGCGCAGTTTCTAATATAAGGAGCAAATATGGCATCTAAATTTGGGTATCGACTGACTCAAAAAGCAGAATCTGATTTAGATGGAATTGTCTCATATATTGCAGTCGAACTTTCAAATCCACCGGCTGCGTCTGATTTTGTAAATAAACTGCAGGAAAATATTGAAGAAGCAAGAAACTTTCCTGAAAGCGGCTCTCTTATATACAATGATTTTTTACAAGCAGAAAACGTGCGGAAGAAATTGGTTGGAAATTATATAATGTACTATCTTCCGGATGCGGGAGAAAAAATAATTTACATTCTACGTATTGTATATAGTAAACGAAATATGGATGAAATTCTTAAAAAACTGGATGTTTAATTACGTAAGCATCGGTCATAAGTTGATCGGTGCTTTGTCATACTGCCAATTCGTCTTTGGATTTAAAAACCAAGCTTCCCACCATTAGGTAAATACCCTGTGGTGAGAAGCTTGTTGTGTTTTGATGGAATATTAATATACTATACCGTCGTCCTTTGTAAAGCCTTCCAAAGAATTTTCTTTGGTCTGAATACAGACAAAAGAAATTCCTTCATCTTCTGCCGCGAAGAACTGACGCTTTGCAACAGGTGCGATTCTTACCCAATCACCTGCAGCGAGAGCAATTTCTTCTCCGTCAATAATGACTTTTCCTTTGCCGGAAAGGATGCCGTAAACTTCTTCATTGTTCTTATGAGAGTGTACGAAAGGAACGTTAGCTCCTGCCGGAAGATTGTTGATGCTGATTTCCGCTCCTGTAAGAGAAAGTGTCTCATGAAGTTCGACTCTGCCTTCATTGCCAATATTTGTTTTTGCATAATTTGCCATGGTGTATACCTCCGTTTTTGCTTTGTATTTTTCTTGTAGTTATATAATAGCCTGCGGTGCATTCAGATGTAAGTACGCACCTTTTTGTAACTACACATTAAAAAATGAATGTGCTATAATTCGTGTAAGCAATCACAGTTTTAGGAGGTGCAATTGCATGAAAACAAAAGACGAACTTCCGGTTTGCCCGGTGGCAACAGCAGTGGCACTTGTAGGTGGCAAATGGAAACTTTTGATTATACGAAATTTAAGAGAACGCCCGTGGAGATTCAATGAATTGCAGCGAGATCTGGAAGGCATATCTCAGAAGGTATTGACTGACAGCCTAAGACAGATGATGGATGACGGTCTTGTACATCGGCATGATTATCAGGAAATGCCGCCAAGAGTTGATTACAGCTTGACGGAACTAGGAGAAAAGCTACTGCCGATCATTGATGCACTGGCGGACTTTGGGAATTACTATAAATCGGTTACAGCGGAATGATATGTCTGAAGGTGAATTGCAGCGGGGTTCAGTTGTTGCAAAATTTGCAACAACTGCGACTGATGGAAAATAGAGGAGCATTATGAAATTCTATAACATATTTTTCAGCCCAACCGGGGGTACAAAGAAAGTAGCAGATATTGTTGCAAAAGGGACAAATCCGGAATCTGAAGAAATCGACCTAATCAAAGAACCGGATAAACTGATGAAGGTGAAATTTGAAAAAGAGGATCTGTGTTTGATTGCTGTACCGTCTTACGGCGGCCGCGTTCCGTCGGTCGTAGTGGATATGTTCCGCAATGTAAAAGCAGACGGTACGAAGGCAATTCTTGCGGCGGTATTTGGAAACCGTGCGATCGACGACACCTTGTTAGAACTGCAGGATGTTCTGGAAGCATCGGGCTTTGTATGTATCGCAGGAATGGAGGCTGTCGCAGAGCATTCTTTGATGCACCAATTCGGAACCGGGCGCCCGGATTGTCAGGACGAAAAGGAATTGTTGGGATTTGCGGCCAAAATCATGCAAAACACCGAAACACAAAGACCACCGCAATTCCCCGGAAAAAAACCATACCGAGAATACGGTGGTGTTCCGTTCAAGCCTGCTGCTAACGGAAAATGCACTTCCTGCGGTCTGTGCGTAAAAGAATGCCCGACGGAGGCCATTTCTTTGGACAATCCGAAAATGACCGATAAGGCTAAATGTATTTCTTGTATGCACTGCGTTGCAGTCTGTCCGAAGAAAGCAAGAAAGTGCAGTAAGTTGGTCAGCTTTATCGCCGGACGGAAAATGAAGAAAGTCTGTTCCGGTAGAAAGGAAAACAAATTGTACATATAAATCGGGATTCGAATAAGAGTGTGTAAAAACACTTGGTCATATAGGAAGTTAATAAGATGGTTACTTTCAAATTAGTAGAGAAATGTGAAGAAAAACTTATCTATTGGTATTATCCTGAAGGAAATGAAGAAAAACGCCCGGGCATTATTATTGTCGATCGACTCAAGGAAGAAATCGAGCTTACAGAATTAGCAGAAGATGATTGGGAACGAGAAATTCCTGCTGGTGAGATAAATGAACTTATAGAGTCAATAAACCAAATGAAGCGCGAGAACGGCGAGACGGACTTTTTGAGTTTAGTAATTGAACCGGAGCATGATATCTTGTATGGTAATCACGCGATTAGGGAAATCATGAAACACCTCCGTGAAGGTGATATTCCTGAAAAAGGAATACAAATGTGGTATTAACAGTAGGGTGGAAGTTGACAACGAGGTATAGAAAATCAGTATAGGGGAGTGCTGAAAAGCTCTCCTCTTTTTGGTTCTTCAGTTTTTGTTATGTTCAGAAGTTAGAAATACTGGTATAATAGTAAGGATACAAAGAAAAAAGAGATTTGGAGAATTGTAATGAAAAGAAAACCATATAGTGCCGGAGCTGTGAAATTCTCGTTCTGGTTTATGGAATTCCGGAAGACCGTGCAACTTTTGAATGAGGGTATGAGTTTTCCGGAGATTAAAAAGCTAAATAAAGAAAAGAATATCTACGGTGCACCGACGAAAGCACGTGCACAGCAGATTTACTCCACTGTAACAGCTCGTATCAAGACAATGGATGAAAGCTTTTATCCAATATTTCTAGATAGCGATCTTGCCACCCAAAAACTTTTTGTTCTTACGGCAGCTCTTCTGCACGATACGTTGTTCTTTGATTTCGTGTACGAAGTTGTGCGTGAAAAAATGATTCTTGGTTCTAATGAATTGACGGATGTAGATTTACGAATCTTTTTCAAGAATAAGCAAGAACAGAGTGAGAGGGTAGCTGCTTATCAAGATTACACACTGCATCGCCTTGGAGCATGTTATAAAACACAGCTCAGTGAAGCCGGGCTTCTGGAATGCAAACAGGCAAACGGTACAAGAACAATTCTGAAGCCGATTTTAGATGCTTCATTTGAACGGTGGCTTCACGATCATGACCTTGACATTATGGTTAAGACACTGACGGGGGTAAGATAAGATGGACAAGAGAAAGTTCTCCACCACAGGAAGTCATGGCAATTTAAGTCAAAGGCTGGATGAGATGGAAGTCGCAATTTATAAACCATCATTCCGAAAGGGAACCGGTCGAGCAAATGAGGTCAATTACTGGGTGTTTGATTATCCACCGGAAAATGAATTGGAAGTTAGGGAACGGATAGAATATCTGAAAAATAAGAATAAACGAGGCAATGATGATTTTGTGTTGGTAGTCTTTGATTTGTACGATATCATCATTGACTTTTTGGAAAAGAAAAACTTCATGGAGAAGTGCTATGACTTCGAGAAAAAGCGTGGCATAGAACGCATTGTCAGAGCCGTGACCAATTCTATGAAGGTGAATGATGATGACAGCTTAATCGTGCAGTATATTAAAGAGCATACACCGGAGAATGCAATTGTGTTCTTGACCGGCATCGGAAAATGCTACCCGATTTTGCGCTCACACAAAGTGCTCAATAACCTGCATCAGGCATTTGTGCGCTGCCCGGTGGTGATGTTTTTCCCGGGAACCTACAATGAACAGGAGTTAATCCTGTTCAACGAGATTAAGGATGATAATTATTACCGGGCATTCCGGCTTGTGAAATAAAGATGGAGGAAAAGGTTATGCAGATTAAGGATATGTTCCGAAAGAAAATTGACCGTGAGATACAGGGGGTTATCATTGTCGGTCAGGGGGAAGATACCAACGTGGCTCAGGAATTGGATGAATACGTTGTGACCCGTGAGCTTCAGCGGCATTTTGCAGATTTCTTTGAAGCATATAAGAAAGGTATTCAGGGAACCACACCGAAAATGGGTGTCTGGATTTCCGGTTTCTTTGGAAGTGGTAAATCTCATTTTCTGAAGATTCTGTCCTATCTGCTTCAGAATAAACAGGTCGGAGATAAACATGCCATCGACTACTTTACCGAGGATCGGAAGATTACCAATCCGATGGTTCTGGCAGATATGCAGCTGGCAGCGAACACTTCATCGGACGTAATCCTTTTCAACATTGATTCAAAAAGCGACTCTAATGGCAAGGAAAACAAAGATGCTATTGTGAATGTATTCCTGAAAGTTTTCAATGAGATGCAAGGCTTTTGCGGTTCTATGCCGCATCTTGCTGACCTAGAGCGCAGGCTTTCCGAAGAAGGTCGCTTTGAGGAATTTAAGGAAAAATTTGAAAAAGAATATGGAGAAGCATGGGAGGACTCTCGGCAGGATTTCGATTTCATTCAGGATTCTGTCGTTGATGTTCTTGCAGATATGGATTTCATGAGTGAATCGGCAGCTCGCAACTGGTGTGAGAGAGCGACAGAGAGCTATCAGATTAGCATTGAAGATTTCGCTAAGCGTGTGAAATCTTATATCGACAAGAAAGGCAATAACCATCATGTGGTATTCCTCGTGGATGAAATTGGTCAGTATATCGGTGACGATTCCAAGCTGATGTTGAACCTCCAGACAGTGACAGAAGAACTGGGTAAGGAGTGCATGGGAAAAGCTTGGGTAATTGTGACGAGCCAGCAGGACATCGACTCTATCACCAAGGTGAAAGGTAACGATTTCTCTAAGATACAAGGACGGTTCGATACACGCCTTTCTCTGTCCTCTGCCAACGTAGACGCTGTTATCAAAAAGCGTATTTTAGATAAGACGGAGACAGCAGCACAGAGCCTTCGTTTGCTCTACGAGCAGAAAGAAACAAGTATTAAAAATAAAATGGCCTTCAATGGCGGGGCGGAGAAAAAACTATATGCGGATGCAAAAGATTTTGCAGCAGTATATCCTTTTGTACCGTACCAATTTAATTTGTTGGCAAGTGTGCTGACCAGCATCCGCATTCACGGTGCCTCCGGTAAGCACCTGTCTGAGGGTGAACGTTCTATGCTGGCTTTGTTCAAGGAATCTGCCATGCAGCTGATGGACGATGAGATGGGAGCCATTGTGCCGTTCTACCGATTCTATGATGCATTGGAGAACTTCCTCGACCATAGCCACAGCAGCGTAATCATCCGCGCTTATGATAACACATACATCAACCCGGAAAAGAAAGAAAAAGATGTCTTTGCAATCAATGTGCTGAAGACTCTTTTTCTCATCAAATATGTTCGGGAGATTGAAGCTAACGTGGACAATATCGTCAGCTTGATGATTACAAACATTGACGATGACCGTATCTCCTTGAAAGCACAGGTGGAGGATGCGTTGAAAGTACTGATGCGTCAGATGCTAATCCAGAAGAACGGTTCCGTTTATATATTCCTGACTGATGAAGAGCAGGAAATCAATCACGAGATCGAAAAAGAAAACGTGGAAATGTCAGAAGTCATCACGAAAGTTGCGGAGATGATTTATGAGGACATTTTTTCTAGCAAAAAATATCAGCATCCAAGTTTTAACGGACGGTATGCATTTGCCTTCAATCAGACGGTGGATGATCGTCCATACAAAGCAAACCAGAGCTACGATATCGGTCTACGCGTGTTGACTCCATGGTATGAGGACGGTACCGATGATGCTACATTGCGCATGGTTTCCGGTCAGGGAAGGGAAGTGCTTGTGGTCTTGCCGAATGATGATTCTTTTTTGACAGAAATGCGCGCATATCTGAAAATTGAACGTTTCTTGCGTAAGAATACTGCCGTGCAACTCGCAAAGTATGAGACCATCAAGGAGGGAAAGCGTACGGAGATGCGGGATCGTAATGGCAACGCCAAACTGTATCTAATCGAAGCCTTGAAAGAGGCAACCATCTATGTCAACGGTGATATTTTGCGCACCTCCGGAAAGGAAGTAACTTCGCGCATTAACGAAGCCATTGTCAGGCTGGTGGAAACGGTTTACCATAAACTGTCTTACATTGATGCTGCGATGGGCGAAGCAGATATCCGAAAGATGTTCAAGGAAAGCAATCAGATGTCGCTGTCATTGGAGGGTGTCGATGAGGCCAACGTTCATGCACTAGCGGATGTGCTGCAATTTGTTGCAGATAATTCCAGAAAACACATGAAAACGTCGATGAAGGCCATTAAGGACCGCTTTATGAAGGCACCGTATGGCTTTGTAGAAGACGATGTACGATGGCTGGTAGCTCGGCTCTTTAAACGAGGCGACTTGTCTTTCATAGTTAACGGCGAGAACGTCAACCTGAACAACCGTTCGGAAGAGGAAATCATCGACTATATCATGAAAAAGCAATTCGTGGATAAGCTGTTCATGGAAGAACGTGTTCGTGTGCCGGCAAATCAGAAAAAGGCTGCTTGCACGGTGATGAAAGAATTATTTAAGGTGACATCGAATACCAATGATGAAGATGCCATCATGAAAGACTTCCGAAACTATGGTGAGAAACGGATCAGAGAGATTGAGCGGCTGGAACCGAAATATGATCATTACGCTTATCCGGGAAAAGATTTGCTGGATAAGGGCAAGAAACAACTTGCCTCTTTGATACGGATTGAGTCGCCGCTGGATTTCTTCAAGACGGTATATGAAAAGCAGGATGATTTGCTGGACTTTGGTGAGGATTATGAGCCAATCAAAGATTTCTTTGACGGTGAGCAGGTGTCTATCTTCACTCATGCCTTGGAGTTACTGACAATCTATGAAGACAGTGAGACCTACATCGTAGATGCAGAATTGGAAGACGTGGTCAAAAAAATGCATACCGTTATCCGGATGGCAAAGCCTTATAGGGAAATTCCGAAGCTGCCGGAGCTGTGCGATAAGTTCATGGATTGTTATTCCGACATCTTGGAAAAACAATCTGCGCCGGTTATGGATTCCATCCATCAGGATCGAAAACGTATCATGGATGAGTTGGACACTAAGCTGTATAAAGATAAAAGAATCAATCATTATAAGGACTTGTTCGGGAAGCTTTTGGATGGAGCAGAGCATTGCAACAATGTCACCACTTTGCGCAGTTTTGCCGACAAAGCGGAAGCACTGAAGCTGCGTTTACTTAACGAGATGGATGCAGAAGACAAACGTCTTGCGGAGGAAGCTGCGGCAAAGGCAGAAGCAGAGTGTCAACGTCAGGAAGAAGAATCTCGTGAACACGGTGAGGTCATAGAACCAACGAAAAATGCTACAAGTCTTCAGCCGAAACCCAAGATGCGTACTACCAGGAATGTTTCCATTAAAACGGTTGCTCAGGCGAAATCATGGAGAGTGGAAAGTGCGGAAGATGTGGATAGATATCTTACCACTTTGCGTGAAAACTTGCTGAAAGAGGTAGATGAAGACACAATCGTCAACATTGAACTGTAGGGGCAAAGGTCTTAGAAGAATAACAAATTGATAAGCGATAGGAGGAATGGCTCCATGAACAAGACGGCCATCAAAAACTTTGCGATATGGGCACGGAACAAGTTGATTACGGATGTTAGCAATGATGCTCGATTGATTGGTATTACGGAAGAAGGCATTTCCAATCCGTTACCACAGAGCTTTGGCGACACTCAGTTCTTCGATATCGGGACAGCAGAGCCGTATTCGATTTCCGGCGATGCCGTGCGTCAGCGCAATAAGCTGGTGAATGCTCTTCGGCATAAGGAAGAAGATAGTGACTATAAAACCGCGTATCAGTACGTGATTGAAGAAGTGGCCTATACCTGGTTCAATCGGTTGATTGCTATTCGCTTCATGGAAGTCAACGATTATCTGCCTTCTCACATTCGGGTTCTTTCTTCCGATAGTGGAAAGATGGAACCGGATTTGGTCACAACGCCTTTCGATGCAGATTTGCCGTTTACGGAAGATGAAGAAAAACAGATTATTGATTTGAAGGAAGACAATAAGCTGGATGAGGTGTTTCGCATTCTGTTTCTGAAGCAGTGCAATGCTCTGAATGAGATTTTACCGTCTCTGTTTGAAAAGACAAAGGACTACACAGAGCTGTTGTTGAATTTGTCTGTCATCGATCAGGATGGCGTGGTCTATCATTTGACCCATGATATCCCGGAGGATGACTTTAATGTTGAAAAAGGCGGGCAGGTGGAGATTATTGGCTGGCTGTACCAGTATTACAATACAGAGCCAAAAGCTGCGGCATTTGCTAAGACCGGTAAGATTACGAAAGACGAAATTCCTGCTGTGACGCAGCTGTTTACCCCTGACTGGATTGTTCGATATATGGTGGAGAACAGCCTGGGACGTTTTTGGGTGGAGGGTCACCCGGACTGCGGCTTGCAGGAAAACTGGAAATACTATCTAGAGGAGGCAGAACAAACACCGGATGTACAGACACAGCTTGCTGAAATCCGGAAGGAGTATGCGGCTCTGAATCCGGAAGACATTAAATTCATCGACCCTTGTATGGGATCCGGGCATATTCTGGTATATGCCTTTGATGTGCTGATGCAGATCTATGAGAGTGTCGGATACAGCCGGCGAGACGCTGCTAAAAGTATTTTGGAACACAATATCTACGGTCTGGACATTGATGACAGAGCGTATCAGTTGGCGTACTTTGCCGTAATGATGAAAGCACGGCAGTACAACCGCCGTATCTTGAACGGTGAAAACACTTGCCATGTTTATGCCATTCAGGAGAGCAACAGCATTAAACGCAAGCATCTGAAGTATTTCGGTGCAGGAATGGCCGATATCGAGAAGAATGTTGCCAAGATGCAGTTGGAAGGTTTGTTAGATACCTTGACGGATGCCAAGGAGTATGGTTCTATTCTGAATATTGAAAGCTACAACTGGGATTTGCTGCGTGTGTTTGTAGCGGCAAATGATACCGCCGGACAGATCAGCATGGACAGCGTGGGCTTGGAAGATACCGCCGAGCAGCTGAACCGGCTCATTGATATCGGTGAAACCATGGCCCGGAAGTATTGGGTTACCTGTACGAATCCACCGTATGCCGGCACCGGCAATCTAAGCGCAAACGTCAACAACTTTGTCAAGAAGAATTACCCGAACAGCAAAGCGGATCTGTTTGCTGTGTTTATCGAGCGTTGCCACCAGATGACAGTAAACAACGGTTTTCAGGCGATGATTACGCAGCACAGTTGGATGTTCCTGTCTAGCTTTGAAAAGTTGCGTGAAAAGATGATGCTGACCGAAACGGTCAACATGGCGCATTTGGGCGCAAGAGCATTTGAAGAAATTGGCGGCGAAGTGGTGCAGACCACCGCCTTTGTGCGCTGTGCAAACCATGTGGATGGCTATAAAGGTACTTATTGCCGCCTGATTGAGCCTACTTCTCAGCAGGGAAAGGAAAATCTGTTTTTAACGGCGAGCAATCGATTTATTACAGTTCAAGATAAGTTTTCGAAAATTCCTGGAAAGCCTATTACATACTGGGTGAGTAATCAATTCTGTGAAGCTTTTGATGCTAAGACAGTGGAATCGTACTCATTCAAGGTGTGTAAAGGCGGATTTACCGGTAATAATGATAAATATTTGAGACTTTGGTATGAAATCAACAATGTTTACTTAAATGGCGTATGGCATAAATACTCTAAGGGTGGCGGATTCAGAAAATGGTATGGAAATTCTCAACATGTGGTTTATTGGAAAAATAATGGAGAAGAGTTAAAAAGCAATCCTAAGGCAGGTATGGGCGCATCTCAATACTATGATAAGCCGCATTTTGTTTGGTCTGGAATTTCTACAGGGCTTCCCTCTTTTAGATATGACGAGGATGATGTCTATTTTGATGATGTAAGCCCTGCGATAATTTTTTCCAAGAGCAAAAATTGGTATTTATTGGGTCTTTTGAATAGCGTGGTGGTGTCCAAAGTATTGGCACTGATTGCACCTACAATACATTTTCAGGCAGGAGATATAAAATCAATTCCGGTCAAAATGAGTGGTAGCAATTTTGACGAGTATTTGGTGAAAGATTCGGTAAATATTGGTAAGACGGATTGGGATTCCTTTGAAACATCTTGGGACTTTAAGAAACACCCATTGCTCCGCAACGTTTCCACGATTGCCGAAGCATTTATTCAGTGGCAGGCAGAATGCGATGACCGCTTTAACCGACTGAAAGCCAATGAAGAAGAGCTGAACCGTATTTTCATTGACATTTACGGCTTACAGGACGAGCTGACTCCGGAAGTGGAAGATAAAGATGTGACCGTGCGCAAGGCGGACTTGCAGCGGGACATCAAGAGCCTGCTGAGCTATGCTGTAGGCTGCATGTTTGGCCGCTACTCCATTTACAAGGACGGTTTGCTTTTTGCGGGAGAACCATATTCTTTGCAGACGTTTGTGGATAAGCTGAACGACCGCCCTGGAACGATTTCTACTGAGGAATTATGGCGTGCGTACCGCAATGAGGGCGTTGTAATTAATGAAATGCTCTTCCCGGATGCTGACAATGTCATCCCTATCACCGATGAAGAATATCTGGACGATGATATCGTATCGCGCCTGTGCGCATGGCTGAAAGAGGTGTACGGTGCCGATACCCTGGAAGAAAACCTGGATTATATCGCAAAAGCTCTTGGCAAAAAAGGCAGCACCAGCCGGGAAATCATCCGAAACTACTTCTTGACCGATTTCTTTAAGGATCACTGCCAGACGTATTCCGTTACCGGATCCGGCAAGCGTCCGATTTACTGGCTGTTTGACAGCGGTAAACAGAACGGTTTCAAAGCGTTGATTTACCTGCATCGCTATACACCGGATACCATCGGCAATTTGCGTATCGACTACCTGCATAAGATGCAGCGCGTATATGAATCCGAGATTAATCGGATGCAGGATATGATGGATCACAGTGAGAATGCCCGCGAAGTGGCAGCAGCTTCCAAGCGAAAGGAGAAACTCACTAAGCAGCTGAAGGAATGCCGGGAATACGATGAGAAGATCAGCCATCTGGCACTTTCCCGTATCGAGCTTGACCTCGATGACGGCATAAAGGTCAACTACCGCAAGCTTCAAACCGCACAGGACGGTAAGTTCTACGAGGTGCTGGCGGACAGCAAAAAAATAATGATTAAAATCAAAAAATAATAGAAAGCATCAATATAATACAGTATGGCAGAATTAAATCTAAAACAAATTGTAGACCGCTTGAATGCGGAGTTTACAGGGGAAACCCGAAAATTGGTTTTCTGGTATGATGACAAGGCAGAATTTGTCGAAGACATGGAGTCGGTGGAGCTTCAGAACGCGAAGATTTATCGTCTTCAGCCGGACAATCAGTTCTATACAAAGTATTTTTTGGAACGTGTGGATCGGACGACGAATTATTTGATTTATGCACCGTTTCCGAAACCGGATGTAAGGATGAATCATTTGGAAGACACGATGTTGTACTCCAAACGTTTTTATGCGGATCGCGCATCGCTGCTGTTGGTCGACCTGGGCATTGAGGAAAAGTACAAGCCGGTGATTGAAAAACACATTAAGTTCTTTGCCAACAAAGAGCGAACTCAGCGTTTCTATAATCTGGAAATTGAGAATTTCAACGAGAAGAGTATACTCGTTGGACTAATGAGTGCATTGTGCAAGACCCATATTTGTTCATTTGAGGAAGTCGTGCGTACCGTACTGATGGAAGGAAGTTTGGATGACAACATCTTCTTGCGGGAATTTGAAAAATATGAACTGCTGTCTGAATTCTGGAAATTCTGTGAGCAACATTTCGGATATATCGATCCGAAACCAAATCCGGAACGTTTGCTGGTAACGATGTTCGTTACTTACACCGGTCGCTATGTGCAGGCAGAGCTTCCTGCACCATGGAAAAGTTTTGTTTCTTACAAGTCCGGGAATATCATCGCATTTCTTGACAGTCTGATGAATAGCGTCCTATACCAAGACCGATATGATGAGCTGTCAGAGCACGTATCTAGAGGGCTGAACGTTGTCTCGACTTTTGCAGAGATGCACGTGGATGACTTGGTGGAGTGTGACTCTTTCATCGCAGTAGATCGAATTCTGATTCAATGGATTGTGGACCGACTTATCTCGGAAGATATCGGTGCAACAGTTAATGAACTTACAATACCGGAACTCTGTGAGAAACGGGGGAAAATGCACTTTGGGAGAAAGACTGGGACGACTTACCGGATGCTTACCGAAGCATACAACATTGTGAAAAAAGCAGATTATCGCGGTGAAGACACTTACAAATCAATCTTTGAACAATACCTTACTGCGGATTACAATATGGATCGACAGTATCGGAAATTCTACTATTACTACGATTTGTTGGAGAATATCGATGTGTTTGAGCCTCTTCGGGAACTAGTGGAAAATATTTATACGAATGAATATTTGGCTCGGTTACTCCCGACTTGGAATGCTGAAATTCGCCGAAAAGACGTATTTTTTGCATTCCCGATACAGCGAGAATTTTATAATGCAAACCTACGCAATGTTAAGGAGCGTACCGTAGTAATCATTTCCGATGCCATGCGTTATGAGGTCGGACAGGAATTGTTTTCTCGAATGCAGGATAATCCGAAATGTACGGCAAACTTATCCGCTCAATTAAGTGTCTTGCCTTCTTACACAAGACTTGGAATGGCTGCACTTCTGCCGCACAGCACATTGGAATTGACGGATGATTTCCGTGTCCTGGTAGACGGTGTTCTTTGTGATAGTTTGGCAGGACGGCAGCAGATACTGCAAAAGTATAACCCGGATAGCGTTTGCGTGCAGTTTGATGATATCAAGAATTTGAAAGTGGCAGAACTTCGTCAGGTACTGACAAATCGTCAAATTATCTATGTATACCATAACCAAATTGATGCTCGTGGCGATAAGGCAAATACGGAGGATGAGGTATTTACTGCGTGTGAAGAAGCCATTCAAGAAATCATGGATTTGATTCAGCGCATATCTGTTAGCGGTAACACCTATCATTTCATTGTCACCGCGGATCACGGATTTATTTACAAGCGTGATAAGTTAACAGAAAGCGATAAGGTAAGTTATTCAGAAGGTACAAGAGAAAGCGATACCGGTTGCAAAACTTTTGGAAAAAATTCAGAAAAGGCATTCGTCAATCGCAGATTCTATGTGTCGAAGACAGCTTTAGAAGATGATGGTATTGACCATATGAGTATGGGACGTATCCTTGGAAACGAGGAAAGCAAGGTGGTTTCTTATCCAGTCAGCAACAATGTCTTCAAGGTCACCGGAGGCGGGGCCAACTATGTGCATGGTGGTTCTTCCCCGCAAGAAATGATTGTGCCGGTGCTGGATGTTAAGATGGAACGCGGACATATGGAAACGAAAAATGCAGAAATTGCGCTGGTCAGCATTGTTCGGAAGATTACAAATCTAATCACTGCCATGGACTTCATTCAGACCGATGCGGTCTGTGATACCGTAAAAGCAGCAAAATATCGCATGTTCTTCCTTTCGGAGGATAATGAAAGAATATCGAACGAAAATAGTTATGTGGCGGACAGTCGTGAAGAGAATGCACAGAAGCGCATTTTTCGAATGCAGTTCACCTTCAAAAACAAGAAATATGACAAGAACAAACAATATTATCTTGTGGTTTATGACGAGGAAAGCGGTCTAGAGCAGTGGCGGAAGCAAGTCATCATGGATATTGCCTTTTCGGATGACTTTGGATTCGGTTTCTGATACAGAGGAGGCAGTAATTCCGTATGGATATGATACATATAGTGGCGGACGATGCTCGTGAAGAGCTGCGTCGGAAGTTGCGCAGTAACTTCGATGGTCGAATTGTTCGAAAAGATCTGACAAAGAAAATAAAAGAAGGGGCAAATGTTCCAATATACGTTCTGGAGTTTCTGCTGGGACAGTATTGTAGTTCGGATGATGAGGCAATTATTGAACAGGGCGTTCAAAGTGTAAAGCACATTTTGGCCGACAATTTTGTTCGACCGGATGAATCACAGAAAATACTATCCCTACTGCGAAAGAACGGAAACCATACCATTATTGATATGGTGACGGTGCATTTAGACATCAAGAGAGATTGTTATTTTGCGGAGTTCTCGAACCTTGGACTTTCAAACGTACCGATTACGGACGACTATCCCGAGAAGTATGATCGGTTGCTGTGTGGCGGAATCTGGTGCATTGTCCAACTGGATTATGAGTATGTAGAAGAGGAAAAGAAGAATGGAATACCGATACAGATTCGGAAGCTGACGCCAATTCAGATGCCGCATGTGGATATTGATGAGCTAAAGGCAGGTAGGAAGAATTTCTCCGAAGATGAATGGCTGGATATCTTAATGCGGTCTATTGGAATGGAGCCGGATGAACTGACCGAGCGTGAGAAGTGGCTACTTCTGCTCAGAATGGTTCCGCTTGTAGAGAACAACTTCAACCTATGTGAATTGGGACCGAGATCCACGGGCAAGTCCCATCTGTACAAAGAGATTTCGCCGAACAGTATTTTGGTATCCGGCGGACAGACTACCGTCGCAAATTTGTTTTATAATATGGGACGAAAAACGGTGGGTCTGGTAGGCCTGTGGGATTGCGTGGCATTTGATGAAGTCGCCGGCATCAATTTCAAGGATAAAGACGGCATACAGATCATGAAGGATTACATGGCGTCCGGTTCTTTTGCCAGAGGCAAGGAAGAGAAATCTGCTTCTGCATCAATGGTATTTGTCGGCAATATCAATCAGAGCGTGGATGTGCTGCTGAAGACATCCAGTTTGTTTGATCCATTTCCACCGGAGATGGGAACCGATACCGCATTTCTTGATCGTATGCATTGCTATATTCCGGGATGGGAGATTCCGAAGTTTAGACCGGTGCATTTTACAAATGACTATGGTTTCATCACCGACTATCTGGCGGAGTTCCTGCGGGAGCTGAGAAAAGAACAGTACGGAGATGCTCTGGATGAGTATTTCCGGTTGGGAAGAAACCTGAATCAGAGAGATACAATTGCGGTCCGGAAGATGGTGGGCGGACTTGTGAAGCTCATGTATCCGGATGGGGAATACACGAAAAAGCAGCTGGAAGATATCTTGAAGATTTCGCTGGAAATGCGCCGACGTGTAAAAGAACAATTGAAGAAGTTGGGCGGTATGGAGTTCTATGATGTGAATTTCTCGTATATTGATCTGGAAGATATGTCCGAACATTATGTTTCGGTGCCGGAACAGGGTGGCGGGAAGCTGATTCCGGAAGGCATGTGCAATCCGGGACAGGTATATACCGTATCGCAGGGAAAGTCCGGTATGATTGGTGTATTTCGGCTGGAAAGTCAAATGCTTCAGGGCAATGGAAAGCTGGAGCGGACCGGACTCGGTTCTGATCGTGATGCGAAGGAATCTTCCAATACGGCATTCAATTATCTGAAGGCGAATGGCAACAGAATCAGCGGTTCCATCAGCACGACATCGAAGGATTATATCATCAACTATCAAGATCTGCAGGGAATCGGCATGACCGGAAAGTTGGCTCTTCCCACATTGATTGCATTGTGCTCTATCGCTTTGGGAAAGCCGGTGCAGAGTTCAACGGCGATCCTTGGTGAAATCAGTATCAGCGGAACACTGATCAAGGTGGACAATCTGGCAGATACGCTGCAGGTGTGCCTGGACTCCGGGGCGAAAAAGGTACTTCTTCCGCAACTGTCGTTCGCGGATTTTACAACAGTGCCGCCGGAACTGATGAGTTCTTTCCAGCTGATTCCGTACCAGAGTGCGGAGGATGCGGTGTTTAAGGCGCTGGGGGTGGAGTGACAGGATTGTAGAAAGCTGTGTCTCTGAGTAGGATGTTCCCGACACAAATGTCGGGAACATCTTTGCCATATCTTTTGACCGGAAAGCTGCTGATTTGTTATTCACAGTCCTTTCTCTACGGGCGTCCCAGAAATCAACCATTATTACTTCAAACCTCACATTTGAGAGATGGGATGAAATCTTCGGAGATGCCGCCATTACAAGTGCAATCGTTGATAGGCTTACATACAAAGCTTATCTGATTGATATGGAAGGCGATTCCTACAGGCTCCGCGAAACTTTGCGGAACAACGGAACCGACTTCGAAACAGTAGTAAAATAGTAACTGCACCTGTGGCAGAGATGCTGCAGGTGCCAAACTTGGTCCAAAGCGACCTAGTTTTCAATGAGCAGTTGACCGAATTTTCGGTTGACAAATACAGGAGAGCCGGAATGCTGAAAAATAACGTGGAAGTCGATGTAAAAGTTAAATGTATAGAGGGCAATGTTACCCAAGCAAAACTGGCAGAAGAAATCGGTACCTCAGCACCATATGTCAGTCGACTCATAAGAAATAACGAAAAAATCGTCAACAAGACTTTTCTACAGCTGATGGAAAAGCTGGGCTACGATGTTGAGCTTCATTATATAAAGCGGGAATAGAGATGTAATAACCGCTATGGGTATTATGAAACATAAAAAGTTGTTGTTTGACAAGTTATGGCAACTCAATCCAGAAATCATCTTTATTTAGGGAGTAGCTTACTATGAAAGCGATAGACACTGAACTGACAAAATTTTTGGGAGCAGAAGCACAGTATTATGTTCCTATTTATCAACGAAAATACAGTTGGAAAAAGGAAAATTGCCTTAAGCTGATTGACGATATTATAAAAGTTGCAAATGATGAAGGCCGTCCATGTCATTTTATAGGATCCGTGATATATCTTGCGAAACAGGATACAATGCATGCCTCTGCTGTAAAGGAATACCTTGTTATTGATGGGCAACAAAGAATGACCACGGTTTCTATCATACTGCTGGCTCTTGGTGATTATACCAGAATAAAAATTACGGATGATACCGATTATACTAAAGCAACAACAAGCTTAGAGAAGTTGTCACGTAGATATCTGATTAACGAAGACGAGGTAGAGGATCTCTATTATAAAGTAAGACTTAACGAGGAAGATTTCTATGCGTGGAAGAAACTCCTTAGTAATCGCACAAAGCCGGATGATATTAAGCACAGTAAGATTTTTGAAAATTACAATACTATATTCAAGGCGTTTTGTGATAGTGGTGTTGAGCCACAGTTAATATATGATGGAATCAAAAAGCTGCGATTGGTAGATATTTGTCTCGTGCCAGAAGATAATGCACAGTTAGTATTTGAAACAGTCAACAGCACAGGTCTTCCACTTTCTACTGCTGATAAAATCAGAAATTTTCTTTTAATGACTGTCGAACCAAATGAACAGACGAAACTCTATTTAGATTATTGGCATCCAATGGAGAAGGCTCTTGGAATGGAATCTGGCGAATCGTCACGTTTTGAAAGCTTTTTTAATTATTACATGACTTCCGTGTTACAGCGACAGCTGGTAGGTGATTACTATGATATGTTTAAAAATTATTATTATGAAAATAGAGCTGTTGGAACAGAGAAAATAGTAAAGCAGATACACCAATATTCCAAATACTATGAAGAGTGGAATTCTTCATCCGACAAGGGAAACCGCATTCAAAAAGCATTATATAGAGTTAGAAAGACGGGGCAATTAAAGATAACTCCGGCAATCTTGAAACTGCTCTCTGATAGAAATGAGGGTATACTTGCAGATGATGACGCATTTGAAATTTTGACAATTATGGAATCATATTGGATGAGAAGAGCAATCTGTGCATTGCCAACGAATACAGCGGGTCCAGTCTGCATTTCTATGCTGAAGAGTCTTTATAGCCAAGATCCTTTAAAGTCATTTAAAGACAATATATTCTCTTTGACATGGGCACAGAGAATGCCAAGTGATTCTGAAATTAAGGATACTCTTAAAACTCTAAAAATATATTCTATTAGTTCAAGCCGTACAAAAACAATTCTGGACAAACTGGAGAACAATCACAGAAAAGAGTATGTTCCGACATCGGAATATACTATCGAGCATATTATGCCGCAGACATTGTCTGATGATTGGAAGAAGGATTTAGGTATTGATGCGGAGCGTATACATGAGACTTATGTTCATACCATCGGAAATCTTACTTTGACAGGATACAATTCTGAATATCAGAATAAGCGTTTTGCGGACAAGCTTGATTGCAAGGATAAAGATGGAAAATTGATTGGCTATAAGCACACTCCAATAAAAATAAGTAGTTACCTAACCACTGTCAATCAATGGGGAGAAAATGAAATATTGACCAGGGCAGAACTACTTGCAGATGAGTTGCTCTCCATATGGGAGTATCCCGCAAAGCCGTGATTATCGAAATGATGATCTTGGAGTTTGTCAATGAAAAAATTGTTAAAGAAGCAGCTGAAAGCAGAATTGATGTAAAAGAGGTATCCTTATGTACGAAAGCTTAACAAAATACCTAATTGAGTTCACAGGGGATGAATTCGGCACATGGGTTATCGATAAAGAGAATGACGGAACGCCAGAATATCCTATACAAATGCCTTATGTGAATTATGCAACCACTGTTGATCGTTTTGTCGATGATGTCTATGCCTTCGTGGACGAGCGCAAAGAGTTGAAATTAAATCACTATTCGGACATTCTTAAAGCAAATGCCATCGAATGGGGAACGGATTCAATGTCGACAGCTGCAGTTGAAAATCTTGATGCAAAATGCGTACTCGCCATGATTTTGGGTGCTGTCCGTGCAGAGAGATTTTGTGATGGGGCATTGCTTGGATTCTTTGAAAATGGTTCTATCGCACGCTGGCTTGAAAGGTTGAAAGAACTGGAGATAGAACAGGGGGTGATGTTATGCAGCATGAATGCAGGATAACAGTTCTGGAAACAAAGGTATTCCCGGAACTGTGGGAAAAATATCTGGCTGAGTCGAAGTCAGAATTGTGTCCTCGCTTCAAGGCAAGAACACCGCAGCAGGATGCTTATACGGGATAAAAAAATAGGATTTCAGGAGGTTGACAATGAAGATTGTAATCATAAACGGAAGTGCAAGAAAGGGAAACACATTAACAGCGATTCAGGCATTTACTGAAGGTGTCGCAGAAGGCAATGAGATTGAAACCATCGCACCGGAGAAGTTGAATATCGCTCCATGTAAAGGCTGCGGAGTCTGTCAATGCAGCAAGGGCTGTGTAGATCAGGATGATACAAATCCGACCATAGATAAAATCGTTGCAGCAGATGTGATTGTTTTTGCTACACCAGTTTATTGGTGGGGAATGTCAGCGCAGCTGAAGCTCATCATCGATAAATGTTATTGCAAAGGACTGCATCTGAAGAATAAGAAAGTCGGCGTTCTTGTTGTCGGAGCTGCTTCGGTCGGCAGCATACAGTATGAACTGATTGACAAGCAGTTCCAGTGTATGGCAGATTACCTGTCATGGGATGTGCTGTTTATGAAATCATATTCTGCAAGCGACAGAATGGATTTGAGTAATAACGAAGATGCAATTGCTGAGCTGAAGCAGCTTGGCAGCAGTCTGTGATGAAGAATTTGACAATGAAAAAGCTACAGAAATAAAATCGCAGGCTTGGAAAGGAGGCACTGCCGATGTACGCACAAGCCGCACTAAAAAGCAATATCATACCTCGTAACGGTGCATACGGTATCGTTAACAGGGGTATGCAAAAATGCATATGGGGTGTTCATCGCTACGGAGTAAGAACTACACTTCGTTAGGTCGTATCACTTTAGACACGGCAACCGAAATGAAAATGTAGAATTGTTTATGGAGCATCAGGATGAATTAGATCAAATCATGGAAATTGTGAAACAATCCTTTGATGCACAGGCAGAATACTTAACCTATGTTGCTTCTGTTGGTGACCGGCAGGACAGCATTGAAATGCGCTATGAGGATGAGAATATATGGCTGACCCAGAAGATGATGGCTACACTGTATGATGTCGGTTTGCCAACGATAAATGAACATATTAAAAAGATTTATGTTGATAGTGAATTAGAAGGGTCTGCAACTATTCGGAATTTCCGAATAGTTCAAACCGAAGGTTCCCGTCAGGTGACTCGTGATACGAAGCATTATAATCTTCAAATGATTATTGCGGTTGGATTCAAGGTGAATAATGAGCGAGCTGTACAATTTCGTAAGTGGGCCAATGGTATTGTCAAGGACTACACAATCAAAGGCTGGGCCATGGACGAAGAACAACCGTTTTTGCTTTTACCGAACCGGAAACATTCGACATAACGCAAGTCTTTTTACAGGCACAACCGCACTACGAGAAGAAAGAACAGGAGTGATTATAGATGATGGAAAACAAAAGCATACTACTGCCATCACCGATTATTGATGCAAAAGAAGACAGATCGCTGAAGCAGCTTACCGAACGCTATGACAAGCTGATGCAGCCGGGAAAAATATCAAAGCTTGGAGACAAGGCGGCAGCATTAGTGCCGCAGCGCATAAATGAAGTTGGAAAAGCAGCGAAGAATGCAATATCCGAAAAGGAACTCTTTAAGCAGTGCATGAAAGTTGTTGCTGAGGGTTTTGGCGTTTTAGAAAAAGAGGCCGCAAAACTGGCGGTTACAGAAAACACCATCATTAAGCGGATTAATGAAGTATCGCAAGGAGTTGAAATTGATTCCACCGATGCCATTTGCTTGGCAAGAGGATATGATATCTCCAAAATTGTCAGCGGTTATAAAACGCAGGACAGAATGCTGGCCTTGGTGGAAGGCGGTGCAACAGGTGTATTTGGATTTGCCGGTCTGCCATTCAATATCGCGCTGAGCACGTTCTTGTTCTATAGGGCCGTGCAATCGATTGCTTTACATTATGGATACGATATCAAGAATGATCCATCGGAACTTGTCATAGCTAGTGATGTGTTCATGAATGCCTTGAGTCCGGAAAGCGAAGGTGCGAATGAGATTACAGAGTTGATTGGGAAAATAATGGTTATGACGGAAATCACAACTGTTAAGCAGATGAGCAAAAAGACATGGGGGGAGATGGCCAGTCGTGGGGGTGTAACACTGCTTATTTGTCAGATGCGGGCATTGGCAAATAAAGCTGCAAAAAACGCTCTTGAAAAAGCCGGAAAGAAAGGGCTGGAAGAAAATCTGTTCAAAGGGGTTTTTGAACAGATAGGCAAAAAGGCGACAAAGGAAGCGGTCGGAAAATCAGTATATTTTGTGGGCGCTTTCATCGGTGCCTTCTTCGATGTTGCTCAGATGAACAGAGTCTTGGAATATGCGGATGTGTTTTATAACAAGAGATTTCTGCTTGAAAAGGAAGTTCGAATCAATATGCTGTTGATGGACGAAAATGATGAATCACCGGTGATAATTGATGTTAACGACGTATGATGGAGACAGTTTTCAGATTTTACCGTAAGCATCTAATACCAAAAAACAAGGAGGTTTACATGAGCGAATCAAACCAATTTGACTGGGTAGACTTTTACAAAGAACTATCCGGCATATTGCTCCGGTACAAGAGCAACCGCCGGGAACTGATAGAGAAGGTCAAAAAGATTTACGAGATTACCGGCATCAACCTTCCTAAACTGGAAAAGGACAACCAGATTGTAGATATCGATCCCTTCACATTCTTCGGGCTCTTTAACAAGAATCTCACGGATGCGAACCGTCGGGCTATCCTGAAAGCAGTGGCGGAGTTGTTCGATGTGAAGACTTCGGTACCCACCGCGTTTAATAGTATTCCGGTGCTGAATCCTCAGAATGCAACCTTCTATGGTTTCCTTCCGGATCGCGGAGATGACGACATTCCGAATCTTTGGGAACTGTTTGATGCCGCCCTTGCATATGCAAAGAATCCGACACCGGAGACAATCGCTCAAGTGTCCAAGTATTTTGATTTGTGCATCAACAAGAAGGGAAACGGCAACAGCAAGATTACGATGGGTCTGTACTGGATTGCACCGAATTCTTTTCTGAACTTGGATAAGCGCAATACATGGTACATCTATGAATCCGGAAAGCTTCCGAAAGAACTCGTACAGTCCCTTCCGGAGATTGAAGCGAAGATTCCATCCGCAAAATACTTCGGCATAGTGGAAAAGCTTCGTGCATACCTGCAGAGTGGCGAGAGCGAATTGAAAGACTTCAAGGAATTGAGTTTCGAAGCGTGGAAGTATTCGGAACAAGTAAACAAAGAACAGGCAAAGGCAAAGAAGGACGAAGCTCGGAGAGAAAACAAAGGCGCTGCGATTGCAGATGAGGGAGTTGACCCCATTCACTACTGGCTGTACTCGCCGGGAGATGGGGCAACCTGCTGGGATGAGTTCTATGATGCCGGGATAATGGGCATCGGCTGGGATGAAATCGGTGATTTGTCTGCATTTAATGGCAAAAGCGAGATGAAGCAGGCGATGAAAGATAAAATCAATCCGGCAAAGTCCTACAAGAATGACGCGCACGCCACCTGGCAATTTACCAACGAGATGAAGCCGGGCGACATCGTATTTGCTAAGAAAGGGATGCATCAAATTATCGGTCGAGGTGTCGTGGAGTCCGATTATGAATTCGATTCTTCTCGCTCCCGGTACAAGAACATCCGGACGGTTAAATGGACCGATAAGGGCGAGTGGCAGCATCCCGGACAAGCGGTGATGAAGACTCTTACGGATATTACAGCGTACACAGACTACGTGACGAAGCTGAATGCACTGTTCCAAGATGACATAGTAAATGATGTTGAAGAACCAATGGAGATTGATTTTAAGCCGTATGATGCGGATATGTTCTTGGAAGAAGTCTACATGGAAAAACCAAAATACGACACGCTGGTTGCTCTGGTGGCGAAAAAAAAGAATGTCATTCTCCAGGGAGCTCCGGGTGTGGGTAAGACCTTTGCGGCAAAGCGACTGGCGTATTCCATCATGGGGGTGAAGGATCCGTCCCGTGTAATGATGGTTCAATTCCACCAAAGCTATTCCTACGAGGATTTCATCATGGGATTTCGTCCGACACAGGAAGGCGGCTTTGAATTGAAACGCGGTGCCTTCTATGACTTCTGCAAATCCGCTGAAGAAGACGATGAAGACACGCCGTATTTCTTTATCATCGACGAAATCAATCGCGGAAACCTCAGCAAGATATTCGGCGAATTGTTCATGCTGATCGAATCGGATAAGCGCGGCATCGAGCTGAAGCTCTTGTATGCGGATGAAAAATTTTCCGTTCCGAAGAATGTCTATATCATCGGAATGATGAATACCGCAGACAGAAGTCTGGCAATGATGGATTATGCGCTCCGCAGAAGATTTGCCTTCTTTGATCTGGAACCCGGGTTTAATACCAAAGGATTCCGGGCATATCGGGACAGCTTGCAGAGTGAGAAGTTTAATAGACTGATTGACAGGGTGGAAGCGCTGAATGCAGCTATTGCAGAGGATGAATCCCTGGGAGAAGGATTCTGTATCGGACACAGTTTCTTCTGTGAACTGAAGGAAACATCCGATCGGACTCTTTCCGGCATCATTGAGTTCGAGCTGGCACCGCTGCTAAAGGAATACTGGTTTGATGAGCCTTCCAAAGCAAAGAATTGGATTGAGGATTTAAGGAGTGCGATTAAGTGATTCCGGTACAGAATGTATATTATATGCTTTCCTACGCCTTCAGAGTGTTAAACGAGCAAGGATATAAGAGCATAGAAACGGAAGAATTTCATAATGTAGCGGAGCTGTGCGCATCCATTCTGACAAAGGGCGTGAAGCAGCAGCTGAAACGAGGCCTGGGACAGGAATATATTTCGGAGACGGAAGCATTGCCGTCTCCACGCGGGAAAATCGATGTGACTGCATCCATAAAGAATCTCAGTATGATTCGCGGGGAGCTGGTCTGCACCTATGACGAGTTCTCCGTCAACTCCTATATGAATCGGATTATCAAGAGCACTCTGTTGCTCTTGCTGAAAGCAAAGATATCGTCAAGCAGAAAGAAGGAAATCAAGAAGCTGCTGGTGTTCTTCGGAGACGTAGAAACACTTGATATACACAACATCAATTGGTCCATCCGATTCAACCGAAATAATCAGAGCTATCGGATGCTGGTGACGGTCTGTGAGCTGGTGATTAAAGGCTTGCTTCAGACGCAATCGGACGGTTCGACAAAGATGATGGATTTTCTGGACGATCAGAAGATGCACCGCCTATATGAGAAGTTCATTTTGGAGTATTACAACACCGAGTACAAGCATTTGAAAGTGAAAGCCTCTGCTTCCATGATGGACTGGCAGGTGGATGACGGTTTCCGAGATCTGCTTCCGAAGATGAAGACGGATATTACTCTGACGTGCGGAGAACGGACGCTGATTATTGATGCAAAATACTACGAACGCAATCTGCGGGAGCAGTATGGAAAGGTGTCCATCCCGACGGATAACCTGTACCAGATATTCACCTATGTGAAGACAAAGGAAAATGAGCTTGTCGGTGTTCCCCATGAAAAGGTGTCCGGGATGCTTCTCTATGCGCAAACAGAAGCAGAGGGGGCATTTAATAACGAATATCAGATCATGGGAAATCGCGTATGTGTAAGAACGCTGGATTTGAGTGGCGATTTCCAATCCATAAAAAATCAGCTGGACGATATAGCGGAAAAGTATTTGCGGGTGAGGGCGGAATAACCCCACCGGAAGTGTATGGCATATGATTTTATTTTTATGGATGAATTAGATCAAATCATGGAAATTGTGAAACAATCCTTTGATGCACAGGCAGAATAATGATTTTGGGATGTTAAAGGAGGTCTTCTATTTGAAAAAGAAAAAAGATGAAATGACCATCCGTTCCAGTGCAGCGGAATACTTGACCTATGTTGCTACTGTTGGTGATCAGCAAGACAGCATTGAAATGCGCTCTGAGGATGAGAATATATGGCTGACCCAGAAGATGATGGCTACACTGTATGATGTGGATGTTCGCACAATCAATGAGCATATTAAGAAAATTTATTCCGACTCAGAGCTTGAGGAAGATGCAACTATCCGGAATTTCCGGATAGTTCAAACCGAAGGTTCCCGTCAGGTGACTCGTGATACGAAGAAATCCGTCTTTCGGAGCGTAGATTTTATCAGAAGATAACAGACATCTATGCTACAGCTCTCGATTATGACAGAACAGCAAAAACAACAAAGCAGTTCTTTGCAAAGGTCCAAAACAAGATGCATTATGCGGTTCATGGACATACAGCAGCGGAGTTGATTTACGAGCGAGCCGATGCAGACAAGCCACATATGGGATTAACTACTTGGGCAGCAGCACCGGGAGGTAAGATTGTAAAAAGCGATGTGAGCATTGTGAAGAATTATCTTTCAGAGAAAGAAATGCGTTCACTGGAGCGTATTGTATCTGCTTATCTGGATTTGGCAGAGGACCGTGCGGAACGTCATATTCCGATGACGATGGAGGATTGGGCGAAACGACTGGATCTATTCTTGATGGCTGACGATAGAGAGATTCTTCAGAATGCAGGCAAAATCACTGCTGAGATTGCCAAGGCAAAAGCGGAAACATCTGACATAATGCAAGTCTTTTTATAGCCCAAACCGCATTCCTCGGACACGGAGAGGCGGGATAGGCGTTGAAACTTCAGAATATGAAACGATTGATATTACGGTGCTGCGCAGAGGCGTGATTGGAGTCAATAAAATCGGCTATGTGCCGTCATAATTCAAAAGGTGATAAACTATGTATACAAATTCTATAGAAAATGAACGCGAATTCCTGATGTCAATCCGGAAAAGCTTCGATGTAAATATGGGCGACGGAGAGACCACTCATATTTGTGAATGTCCGAAATGTCATATAGGAACGGTCATATGCCGATGCACGCATGATATTGCGAATGGAAAGATCCAATCATGGAAGTTTGATGTGTATTGCGATAATTGCGGTGAGATTTTTGACCCGGAGACAATTAGATCGGATATTTTTTTCAATGAGCCGCACAAGGTAATTGATGAGTTGGAGACACCGTTTGGCAGTATAAAAGTTTGGATAAATGGAAAGAATGTTCCTTTTAGGTACTGCATAACAACATATGACGATCCGGAGGAAGGTACTTTAACCCCTACGGTAACGATGCATATCATTGATATTGACCTTTCGCAGCTGAAGGTCGGGGATGAGATATTCTGTGGATTTGATAAAGATCTTCTTGAATGTAATGACGGCGACGAGCGTTCATTATTGTATTCTTGTGAAAATGAGGAACAGATTATGGGACTCTGTGCGTATGACCCCTATGAGTGGGATCTGGATGATTGCTGCTTCCAACTTAAAGAAGGCACTTCGAAAGGCTTCGGATATTGTATAGTTTCTGATCCAAATCAATTTGACGAGAAGAAGAACTACCAATCAAAGATCACTTCGTTAGCTGCAGCTTGGCTAACCAAAGAAGAGTACAATGATGCGGATTTGGTGATGAATCTGGCCTTAACCTGTGTGATCGGATAAAATAAAAGAGGCAAACAACTCTTGCAAACACTGATTATAAAGGAAAAAACACTTGGTTATGTAGGAGGGGTTAAAACAAATGAAACTAAGAAATTTCAAAAAGGAAGATGCTCCGATTATAGCCGGTTGGCTTCGATCGGAGGAAGAATTATACAAATGGTCCGCCGACAGTTTTGGTAAGTATCCACTTACGGGGGATGACATAATCGAAAACTATACGCCTCGGATTGAAAATGGGCGTTTTTATCCGTTAACAGCAATAGATGCGAATGGTGATGTCATAGGACATCTCATCATACGCTATCCGCGAGAAGAGGATGAAGGTTCCGTTCGGTTTTGTTTTGTGATACTCAATCCGGCTGCAAGAGGAAACGGACTGGGAAAAGAACTGATTCGGCTTGCGATAGAGTATGCCAAAGAACATCTCCACGCCGCAAAGATTGAGCTGGCTGTGTTTGAAAATAACGAGAGCGCAAGACGCTGCTATGAAGCGGCAGGATTTACGGCGTATGCCGAGAGCGAGTACAAAATGCCGATAGGCACTTGGAATTGTACGGAAATGGAGTTGCATATCGGAGGAACAAGATAGAGAGCATGGTGCAATAGAAGGAAAAACACAGACACATATGACTGAATACTATAATTTAGATGTCATCATTTCCGTCGGATATCGCGTTAAATCTAAACGAGGTGTTGAATTCAGAAGATGGGCAAATTCAGTTCTAAAAAAATACATATTGCAGGGTTATGCTGTAAATGATAATCGTATTGCGCAACTTGGCGAAGTGATACGTGTTATGAAAAATCGGAAGTTATCTGGGATGGAGGTGAACACCAAGTGAAACAATCTTTTATATCAATTGCCATTTTGATAATCATTTTGGTTGCAACAGTGTATTATGTTTCAAAAGCAATGAGATACAAAACAGAAAGAGAAAAGAGTGCAATAAAGAAGAGTTTTATCGCATATCTGCTGACAGATAGCTGGCTGATAAGTTGGTTAGTATATAGAAAGAATGATCCAAATGATCACCTGTAAAGCGGATTACAACTTCCAGTTTGTAAGATAGTACACTTTTTAACGATAGCTCCGATCTATCGTTAAAAGGCTTCTGGACAAATTCCAAAATACAAAAGCAAAAATGGGTAATTCATAGACAGCGGCCGGTTTCGGGACGGTGACAAGCGTTCAGGGGGATTCCAGTGAAAAAGAAAAAAGAAGAGATCACCATCCGTTCCAGCGCGGCGGAATATTTGACCTATGTTGCCTCTGTGGGCGACCAACAGGACAGCATTGAAATGCGCTATGAGGATGAGAATATATGGCTGACGCAGAAGATGATGGCCACGTTGTACGATGTGGATGTTCGCACCATAAATTATCATGTAAAAAAAATCTTTAGTGATAGCGAATTACAAGAGGATTCAGTTATCCGAAAATTTCGGATAACTGCCACTGACGGAAAAAGCTACAGCACAAATCACTATTCCTTAGAGATGATCATTGCAGTTGGTTTTAAGGTCAATTCTGAGCGTGCGGTGCAGTTTCGTAAATGGGTAAATCAGATTGCTAAGGATTACACCATCAAAGGCTGGGTTATGGACGATGAACGACTGAAACGAGGGACGTATCTGACCGAAAAGTACTTCGATGAACAGTTAGAACGCATCCGCGAGATTCGTGCTAGCGAAAGGAAGTTCTACCAGAAGATAACCGATCTCTATGCTACCGCCATCGATTACGATAAGAATTCTGCAACCACCAGAAGATTCTACGCAACCGTTCAGAATAAAATGCACTACGCGGTGCATGGACATACGGCAGCGGAGCTGATTGTAGAAAGAGCAGATCACGAAAAAGAACATATGGGCTTAACAACCTGGGCAGATGCTCCGGAAGGGAAGATTAAGAAAAGCGATGTTACGGTTGCTAAGAACTATTTGAGTCAAGATGAAATGAAACAGCTGAATCGTATGGTAACGGCATATCTGGATTTCGCTGAAAGCATGACACTGCGACACATCCCTCTTACGATGCAGGACTGGGAAAAAAGACTTAATAGCTTCATTGAAATGTTTGATTACGGCATATTACAGGATGCTGGGAAAGTAACGGCTGAAATTGCAAAACTTCATGCCGAAACCGAATTTGAAAAGTACCGTGTGATTCAGGACAGACTGTTCATGTCTGACTTTGACCGGTACATGCTGGAGCTGGAAGAGAATGTGAAGAAATGATTTTTAACTGATGGAGGTGACTTCGGATGCCGTTTCAGATTATCCGAAACGATATTACAAAAGTAAAAGCAGATGCCATCGTGAACACGGCGAATCCGGATGTTGCCGTTGGCAGAGGCACGGATTGTGCGATTTATCATGCCGCCGGCAGAGATCGGTTGCTGGCGGAGCGTAAGAAAATCGGTATCATGCGTCCGGGTCAAGCGGCCCATACACCTGCTTTTAACCTGGACGCAAAATATATAATCCATACTGTCGGACCGGCATGGATCGATGGCAATCACGATGAGCGGGAGATTCTTCATTCTTGTTATGAGAAATCGCTGAACCTGGCAGCAGAGCTTTCCTGCAGGAGCATCGCATTCCCGCTGATTGCCACGGGGAGCTACGGGTTCCCGAAAGATGAGGCGCTGCAGATTGCTTTGGCGGAGATCGACAAATTCCTTCTGTCTCATGAGATGGAGGTTATCCTGGTCGTGCTGGGCCGGAAGGCGTTCGAGCTGTCCGAGAAGCTGGTGGGGGATATTGAAGAGTACATCGATGAGCACCGCATAGCCGAGCTTCATGAAGCGGAATACGGAATTTGGTACGGAAGCGAGCGGTGGGGGCGGCCGGAGCAAAATAAAGCCTCCGCGATTCTGGGTGCACCGTTGTTTCCGGACGTTACCGGAATGAGCCTGGACGAAGTTCTGGAGAGTTCCGAGGATACTTTTCAGCAAAGGCTGTTCAAGCTGATTGAAGAGAGCGGCATGGACGATGTCACCGTCTATAAAAAGGCGAACATCGATCGAAAGGTGTTTTCCAGGATCAGATGTAAGGAAGACTACAAGCCGACGAAAAAAACAGCGGTGGCATTTGCAATAGCGCTTCAGCTGGATATGCCGGCGATGCTGGATCTCCTGTCAAGGGCAGGGATTGCATTCTCTCCCAGCAGCAAGTTTGACCTGATCATCACCTATTTCGTCACGAACAAAGTGTACGATATTTATGAGATAAACGCTGCATTGTTTAAATACGGGCAGCCGATTCTGGGGGAGTGACTTCGGGGAGTGGAATTTGTCGCATGACAAACGACCACTCCTTTTTCCTATTCTGATATACTTGCAGCATCAAGAGTTCGAAGGAGGATTCAATATATGTATGGAGCAATTTTAGGGGACATGATTGGTGCACCCTACGAGTTTGACAGGGGAAATAAAACAAAAGATTTCGAGATGTTCAATGACCGGGTGAGTTTCACGGATGATTCCGTAATGACGATTGCGGTGGCGGATGCGCTGATGCGCATTTCAAATGATGCCGACGATGATGATGTGAAAACGGCAGTCATTCAGTCTATGCAGAAATGGGGAAGGACGTATCCCCGGGCCGGTTATGGACAGAGATTTTTCTTTTGGCTGGGCAAGAAAAACCCACAGCCATACGGCAGTTGGGGGAATGGATCGGCAATGAGGGTCTCATCGGTGGGCTGGTTGTATAACAGTCTGGAAGAGACCCGAAGATATGCAAGGCTGACCGCAGAAGTTACTCATAATCATCCGGAAGGCATAAAGGGCGCGGACGCAGTGGCATCGGCTATTTTTATGGCGCGAAACGGGGCTTCCAAGGAGGAGATAAAGAAATATATCATTCAGGAATTTGATTATGATCTTTCCAGAACCTGCGACGAAATCAGACCGGGATATTACCATGTAGAGTCATGTCAGGAAACGGTGCCGGAAGCATTGACGGCTTTCATGGAAGGGGCGGATTTTGAGGATGTAGTCCGGACGGCGGTGTCTTTGGGCGGTGACTGCGATACCTTAACCTGTATTGCCGCGAGCATTGCGGAAGCATTCTACGGCCTCCCGGATAATATGAAGGATGAATGCCGGAAGCGGCTGCCGAAAGATATGCTCGGGATTCTGGATCGATTTGATGAACGGAGGAGTGATAGAAGATGAAAAAGTTTGCATTGAGAAACTTGGTTTTACTGATGTGTTTGACGATGGCGATATCCTTTACGGGATGCGCCTCTGAGGCCAAAAAGGCGATGGATGAGAGTGTGGATTCGGCAAACGAATTGCTGGAGAAAGATGCGAAACCATTTGATGCGGAAACTGAAACGGCGCTTGAAAAGGCGGTGAAAACCAGCGAAGAGGCAAAAAATGACGATGCGTATAAGCAAGTGAAAAAGGACATCGATAAAGCGATCAAAGCCTATCAAGACAGCATAAAGCAGCAAAAACAGGTGACCGAGCCAAAAGAAAAATTCCTGGTTGAGAGAGCGAAGACCGTCAAAAGTGTTACAGCGGTGGAAGCGGCTACAGAAAAAACAGATGCGAATACACTCATGAATAAGAAAGGCGGGTATTACGCATATGTGGCGATGAAATCATCCATGATTGACGACAGCTATGATGAGGGAGAGTCTCCGGTAGAAGCCGGCACGGAAGGCGGCGCGGTAATCGAGGCATTCCACACTGTTAAGGATGCAAAAGCGCGGGATGCGTATCTTTCCGGATTTGATGGAGCGGGCATGCTTTCGCCGGGTTCCCACAGAGTGGTAGGAACACTTGTGATCAGAACATCCGACGAGCTTTCGGCTTCGGATCAGAAAAAACTGGAGAATCGCATTGTTGACGCGCTTATCAAACTGGAATAAGTGATGAGTCGGAGATTCATGGAGCAGGAAAGGCATCTCTTCGGAGGTGCTTTTTTTCGTAGGTAAATTTCCTTGCGGAAATTATGATGAGGGGAAGTGATGCACGGAGGCCGATGGGAGACTGCCGTGCATCACCTTATAGCAGAAAAGATAGCGCCAGGCATGCCCGGCCGTGCTTGCCTGGCAATGCTCCATTGTGAAGTTGGTGTGAAGTGTTATGCATTTCCGCCCAATAAGGCCTCTTTTGCACAACATTTTCCTGCTGCAGGCAAATCCATGCGAATGATTAGAGAAAAATACATGCAGCGACTCTTCTTATATTAGAAATTATCAAAAATCCAGCGAAATCAGTTCGTAAATTCGCTTGAAAAATCCTCTATAGCAAGTTTCCTCATCGGTTCACTTCAAATTGTTGTGCAAAAGGCAGGTTGAAAGGCCAATCTGCACAACTTTTCACACCAACTTCACAAACGACCCGGCGAACCACTCTAATTACCGGTCCGTGCTCTTCAAATCCGCGTTCTTCAAAGTCAAAGGTGAAGAACTTCAAAATAACCGATTTTTACACCGATTTGATATAAACATTAACCAAATCGGATAGTACGGAAGTCCCGGGAATGCTACTATAATTGTGCGGAAGCAATCACCGGAGACAATCAACCGGAAGCAATCCACCGGATACGAACATCTCGGAAATAAGCCGTCGGATCGGCCCCGCAGATTATGAAAAGGAGCAAGCGCATTTGAAATATAAGGACATCACGAAGAATAAGGAAATCAACGCATATTTGGAGAAGGGGAACGCCAACTTGGGACAGTTGGGTTTTACGGATCACTCTCAGGCCCACTGCGTGCAGGTGGCTCAGCAGGCGGGAAAAATTCTGCAGCGGTTCGGCTACTCCCAGCGGGAAATCGAGCTGGTGAAAATCGCCGGGTACATGCACGATATCGGGAATGCGATTAACCGGACCCATCATGCGGAGTACGGGGCGCTTCTGGCCAACGACCTGCTGAAGGATACGGACATGTCCATCGAAGATCGGGTCACCGTAATTTCCGCCATCGGCAACCACGATGAATCCACGGGGGACCCGGAGGACGTGATATCGGCAGCGCTCATCATCGCCGACAAAACCGACGTGCGGCGGAGCAGGGTACGCCAGAAGGAGAAGTCCACCTTTGATATCCACGACCGCGTCAATTATGCCGTGACGGAATCGAAGCTGAAGATTGCCAAGGACAAATCCGTCATTGCGCTGAACCTTCAGATTGACGAGAACATCTGCTCCATGTACGATTACTTTGAAATCTTTCTGGAGCGTATGATGCTTTGCCGCAAATCCGCAGAGGTTCTGGGAACCACGTTTAAACTGACGGTTAACGGCCGTAAAGTTCTTTAATAGTTTTTGATGATCGTAAAAAGAGGTGTCTTCGGTCCCACGCGACCGGAGAGGCCTCTTTTTACGTGCCCCTTTCGTGATGGATTCTTTGCATAATCCCACACATAGAACCGACATACGTTCACTCAACGTACAAAAGGAAATGATAAAATTTACAAATAAATGTATATAGTTGCATTTTTATATAGGTTTGGGAGTCCAATTACGTCATTGCTTTTGCCGGTGCGATGCACCCGACAAGGAGATGAGATTATGATTCAACTGATAGATGTAACGAAAGCGTTTAAGAACAACGTGGTTCTGGACGGAATTTCCATGGATTTTCGGGAAGGGGAGCTGACGGTGCTGATCGGTCCCAGCGGCTGCGGGAAGACGACCACATTGAAGATGATCAACCGGCTGATTACCGCCAGCAGCGGCAGGATTCTCATCGATGGAGAGGATATCGAATCCATCGACAAGGTAAAGTTGCGCCGCAACATGGGATACGTAATTCAGCAGGGCGGGCTGTTTCCCCATATGACCATCCGCCAGAATATCGAAATCATCGAGAAGCTGGAAGGAAAGGATGAATACAAGATCCTGAAGAACACGGAGCGGCTGATGGAGATGGTGGATATGGACGCGGAAAAATTCCTGGACCGATATCCCAGCGAGCTGTCCGGCGGGCAGCAGCAGCGAATCGGCGTCATCCGTGCCCTGGCCAACGACCCGGATTACGTGCTTCTGGATGAGCCCTTTTCTGCCCTGGATCCGCTGACCAGAAGTTCCTTGCAGGATGAGCTGTCCGATCTCCATCGGAAGATGGGAAAGACCATGATTTTCGTCACCCACGATATGGACGAGGCAATCAAAATCGCGGACCGAATCTGCATCATGAAGGACGGCCGCATTCTGCAGTACGATACGCCGGAAGAAATTCTGCGGCGTCCGGCGAATGATTTTGTGGCAAATTTCGTGGGGGCGAACCGAATCTGGGGATCCCCGAAGTACATTCGGGTGGAAGATTTTATGATCCGCCATCCGGTGACCTGCGATGCCTCCCTTTCCGCGGAGCGCTGCATCACCAAGCTGACGATGCGGCACGTGGATACGTTACTGGTAACCGGAAAAGAAGGGCAGCTGCTGGGCATCGTGAACCGGAAATCCCTGTACGCCAACCACCGGCCGGATACGCCGGCGGGGGAGATTATGCTTCCGCCGAAGTGCACGGCCCATCCGGAAGACAGCATTCTGGACGTGCTGAAGATGATTGACCGGACGGACGCCGGCAACGTGCCGGTGGTGGATGCCCTGGGCAGGGTCGTGGGGCTCCTGACCAACAGTAATCTGGTTTCGACGCTGAGCCGCCAGTATCTGGAGGATATGACGGAGGAGGTGCGTGGCAATGATTAAGATGTTCGAATATTTCGGGGCCCATTCGTCTCAAATCTGGAAGTTAACGTTAGAGCATATTGAAATGACCGCAATTGCGGTGTGCATCGCCGTCCTGATCGGCGTACCGTTAGGCATCCTGATCAGCTATGTGCGGAAGCTGGACAAGCCGGTGCTGGGTCTGGCCAACGTGGTGCAGGCGATTCCGAGTATGGCCCTGCTGGGCCTGGCAATTCCGCTGCTGGGAATCGGCGTACTGCCGGCCATCGTGATGGTCATCATCTACTCGCTGCTGCCAATCGTGAAGAACACCTATACCGGAATTTCCGGAATCGACCCTCTGATGGTGGAGGCGGCCAACGGAATCGGGCTGACGCCGCGACAGGTTCTCACTAAAGTGAAAATTCCGATGGCGCTGCCGGTGATTATGGCCGGCGTGCGGATTTCGGCAGTGACCGCAGTGGGCCTTATGACCATGGCGGCATTTATCGGAGCCGGTGGCCTGGGATATCTTGTTTTTGCGGGAATCCGAACCACCGCAAATTGCAATAACAAGTTGAACATTGATAACTAAATAATCCATAAGGTAGAAAGGTAGATTTGGAGGAATGCT
>CAKQWJ010000016.1 GCA_934278925.1 uncultured Clostridia bacterium
GGAGTGAAGCTATTTGTCATGGCTAAAGTATTGAGTTTTCAATGTTCAGTTCCCATTTTCATGTGGGAAGTTTGAGTTTGTAAGCTTCTGCCGCCTTCTTCAGCGCCTCTGCCTGATCCGTGTCCTCCCAGCGAACGCCCAGCTTGGTCCGGCCGAAGTGTCCGTAAGCCGCCAGCTGTCTGTACTGCGGGCGCAGGAGATCCAACGTCTTGATGATGGCACCCGGTCTCATGTCGAAGTGCTCGCGAACAATCTTCACGATGTCCTCGTCGGAGATGATTCCCGTTCCGTAGGTATTCACGTAAACGGATACCGGCTCCGCTACGCCGATGGCGTATGCCAGCTCGATTTCCACCTTGCGCGCCAATCCGGCTGCCACGATGTTCTTTGCAATGTAACGAGCCATGTACGCACCGCTGCGGTCCACCTTCGTCGGGTCCTTTCCGGAGAACGCACCGCCGCCGTGGCTGGCATATCCGCCGTAGGTATCCACGATGATTTTACGGCCGGTGAGGCCGGAGTCGCCCTTCGGTCCGCCGATAACGAAACGGCCGGTCGGGTTCACGAAGTACTTGGTATCTTCGTCGATGTATTCCACCGGCAGAACCGGTTTTACCACGTACTCGATCATATCCTTCCGGATCTGCTCCAGGGATACGTCCGGGTCGTGCTGCGTGGAAATAACCACAGTGTCGATTCGAACCACGCGGTCGTCATCGTACTCTACGGTAACCTGAGTCTTTCCGTCCGGACGGAGGTAACTCAGAGTTCCGTCCTTCCGAACCTTTGCCAGCTGCAGCGCCAGCATATGCGCCAGTGCAATCGGCATCGGCATCAGCTCTTCGGTTTCGTCGCAAGCAAAACCGAACATCATGCCCTGGTCTCCGGCGCCGGTAAGGGCGTCCTCACCGCTGCTCTTTCCTTCTTTCACTTCCAACGCTTCGTCTACGCCCTGTGCGATGTCCGGGGACTGCTCTTCAATCGCAACCAGAACGGCACAAGTGTTTCCATCGAAGCATACGTCGCTGCAATCGTAACCGATATCGGTAACCACCTTCCGAACGATGCCTTCCACGTCCGCGGTGCAAGTGGTGGAAATCTCACCGAATACCATTACGAAACCGGTCTTTACCACGGTCTCGCACGCAACGTGTGCCCGAGGGTCTTCTTTCAGAATCGCATCCAGAATGGCATCGGAAATCTGGTCGCAGACTTTATCCGGATGTCCTTCAGTAACGGATTCAGAGGTAAATAGTTTTTTCATAACAATCTCCTTTGTATCTTCTGGATATTCGTCATGGGTCCGAATATCCGTATGTTCAGTAATAATGGATAAAAAAAACGCTCTCCAAACAAAGAGAGCTTCCACTCTCCTTATCTTCCAGATTCCGCCGGTTCTTCGGGGAACTGTGGGATTTGGCACCTTCGACTGTTATTGCCGAGGTTGCCGCGAGTTCATCGGGCCCATTCCCTACCTCGCTCGTAATAAGGATTAGTCTATGGTCATTATAATCATTTATGCCGGTATGTCAAGGGAATTCCCCCTGCTTTTTATTGATACTTTCTTTGAGAATAGTGTATAATGGCATGATATGCAAAATGATATAAGAAAGGGTTTGAAAAGCCAATGAATGAACTATATGCGGTGGAAGGAAAGCAATCCTTCCTCTACAATCATTTCAAAGACTGCAAATGGGACAGCTGCGTGGCCACGGACACCCGCCTCATGGGCGTTATCGCCATGAAAATTACCTGGAAATGCGGCCGCAGCAAGGTTTACCAGATTCTGCATCTGGATTTTTCCGAATATGGCATCGATGATTATCTGGAATACTTCACCGACCCGGCCATGGCGGGCGTGAGCATGCTCCACAGCCAGTACGAGTGTCGGGAACAGTGGAAGCGGGTCTCCGAGAGTCTGGGAGGAAGAGAAATCTCCATCTCCCTGGGAGCGGCCGTTCGGCTGATTGAAATGGCCATCGAGACCAACAATGGATACTTCCACTACCACGATGTGGACATTCAGGAGTTCCGGAAGGATACGCTAAAAAGAATTCGTCTCATGCTGGAGGCAGCCAAAGAAGATCCGGCATACGAAGAACAGACACCGGAAGATGCCACCCGAGCAGTCTGCCTCAAAAACGTCTCCATGTACGAAACCATCAACTACTTCGTCATGCGAATGTGCGATAAGGATTACATCGGCGCTTCGGTGCTCTCTGCGATGACACCGGAAATGCTTCAGAATATTCCGAAATGGCAGTACCGAATGATGACCTTGATTCACAACCGGACAACAAAGGGAAAGGCACCCGGAGAATTCTTCTGCACCGCTCAAATGGAAGCCGATGACGGATACTTCTACGCCCGCCTGATTCTGAGACTGGACATGACGAAGGGAAAGCGGATGGCGTTGGTATCTTCGATGGAATGTATCTATTTCAATCGTTTCTCGGAAATCGAGATGGCGATGCAGATGCGGCGTCCGGAATACGTTTCCGCGTACAAGATTGTCAAGGATCCGGAGCACTTCGACCTGGACCGCTCCATGATGGCATCGGATTCACAGATTTCCCCGGTTCCCAACGGAATCCTCTATCTTCTGTACAACAACGACAATACCCACGTGGACACGTCAAACTACTACATGAACAACGACGTATACGGTGCGTATCTGATTACCCGTGCCGACGAGCTGGTCATCATGAGCTCGGAAGTGATGAAAATATCTTCCATGGAAATGGATCTGGCAGCGACCTTCATTTCCGGAAATCTGGAGCTCACCGGAAGGTACAAATTCGACTCGCAGGTGTTCCAAACATTCTGCGAAATGCCCGGAGCTACCTTTGAGGATATTCTCCGGTAATCATTTATCAACACTTTGTAAAGTGCTTGATTTCAAGGGATACGATTTTTTCCACAGGATTCGGAAAAATTGTATACAATTTATTGCACATTGGCATGTTGAAAACTTTATATATTTTGATTTCCTTGTATTTCAAATGTTTCACGTGTTTCACGCTGTTTTTAATGAAAAGTTTTCCACAATTTAGACGATATTAATCCGTTGTTTTCTTCATTTCACAGAAGAAAACGGATGCAGGAGGTTATTATGACAACAGAAAAATATTACCAGCACGATGTAGACTGCAGGGAGCTGAGCGGCCGGATTGAGGCCATTCAGAATGACGGCAAAAACACCCGGATTATCATGAACCGAACCGTCTTCTTCCCTACCGGCGGAGGTCAGCCCTGCGACACGGGCGTAATTGTAACCCCGGACGGCATATCCGTTTCCGTCATCGATGTGCATGAAGATAAGGACACCGGAATCATTTCTCACACCATCGAAGGAGATTCCTCCGCAATCGATGCTCTGCAGGTCGGCATGACCGTCACCCAGAAGCTGGACGAAGACCGCCGCCGCATAAATACCCAGCGCCATACCGGCGAGCATATTCTCACCGGTGCGTTCATTCAGCTCTTCGGCGGAGCCAACAAAGGATTCCACATGGGCGGAGAATACGTTACCATCGATATGGACTACGACGGAAAGAAGCTGACGGAAGAGCAGGTTCGGGCTGCGGAAAAACTGGCCAACGAAGTAATCTGGGCAAACCTTCCGGTGACCGTATCCACCTTCCCGAACCGGGAAGAAGCTTCTGTCATGCCAACCCGGAAACCGGTCACCCAGGACGGCGAAATTACCATCGTCACCATCGGCGATTTGGAATCCCCCCACGACTGCGTGGCTTGCTGCGGCACCCACTTCCACCGCACCGGCGAAGTAGGACTGATCCGGATTCACAAATTTGAACCCAATAAGGGAATGAACCGCATCTACTTCGAATGCGGCGACCGAGCATTGGAAAGCATGCAGGCCGACGATATCCTTCTCCGCTCCGTTCAGGAACGCTTCTCCGCCGGCAGCCACGACCTGCTTCAGAAGATGGATATTCGGGATGAGAAAGAAGCCGAGCTCCGTCAGGACTGCACCGGCCTTCGCCAGTACTACCGGGATCGGGAGATGGCGCGAATCACCGCCCTGCTCCATCGGGACACGCCGGACTTCTATCAGGATTCTTTTACGTTGGTATCCCCGGACGACTTGCTGAAGCTCGGTTTTGCCGTCATGGAAGATGCGGCCGCCCCGGCTCTCATGGCGCTGGTACACCGGCCCAGCCACACCGTCCTGCTCTTCTCCGACGGAAGCCAAAACTGCGGTGCCCTGGTAAAAGAACATGCGAAATCCTTAGGCGGCCGAGGCGGCGGCAGACCGGATCAGGCCCGGGCGCTGATGCCGAACGAAGATGCCGTAGAGAAATTTATCGAGTCGTTAAAGAAATAACGCCAAAGCTCTTATGAATTAATCCCGATTGTGGTATAATAATTCTAACTAAAGGATAGGAGGTCATCGCTATGACACAGAATAAAATCATCGTAACCATCGGCCGTCAGTTCGGAAGCGGCGGACACGAAGTGGGCCGCAGACTGGCGTCGGAACTGGGTATTTCGTTCTACGATCACGAATTTGTAGATATGGCCGTGAAGAAAACCGGTTTTCACGCAGACTACGTAAAAGATAATGAAGAAAAAGCTCCGGATTTCGTTTCCGGTGCCATGTTCTCCGGAATGGAAATGTATCAGCCGTCTCCTTACGACCGCATTCAGGCCGAAGAGTATAAGCTGATTCGAGATATCGCCGCTAAAGAAAGCTGTGTCATCGTGGGCCGAGCTGCGGACTACATCCTCAGCGACCAGTCCCATGTCAGCATTTTCCTGTTCGCACCGATGGAAGATCGGGTAAAGCGTAAAATGGCCCTGCTGAAGCCGGAAGATGCGGCAAAGATGACTCCGGCAGCCATGGAAAAAATCGTAAAACAGATGGACAAACAGCGGAAGAGATACTACGAATACTACACGGATATGAAGTGGGGTGCTCGTGATTCCTACGACCTCCTGATCAACACCAGCCGGTCCGGCATTGACGGTGCGGTAAAGATTATCCGCACCTACATTGATGAGTGCCGCGGCGAAAGCATCATGCCGGATTAATTTCCTCGGAGATTTTTAATATTTCAGTTCGTCACGAATATTGGCGGGATAGTTTTAGAAACTGTCCCGCTTTTTTGGTTCTTCACTTTTTACCTCGAGTGGCCAGTGAAAAGAGAACGATTACTATGAGTCCTTCCCCCATCGCAGTAAAGTGATGCATTCAAGATTGTCGGTTGTTCCGTGTCCATCCGTTAACTAGAGTTCTAAGAGTGATGTGAGTTAAATACGCCTAGAATTCCAAGATGACTTCACGCTAATTTTCCGTTTTTTTCTGATTAGCGTGAATGAAATTCCGGTCGGACCCGGAATTTCATATATGCAGACGGTTCATTTGAAAAAAGTTCACGCTTTTTGAAGAAAATTTCGTTTTCAGCGTGAACAAAAGTTGATGAATCATCGAGCCAAAATTAGAACTCCGCATTTTCGGCGAATTTCATTCACGCTGAATCTAAGTTTTCCGCCAAAAAGCGTGAATCGTCTTCGAAATTCTAGGCATATGGGATGGCGTGCTTAAAATATGGATAATGTAGTTGGATTTAGATATTCCTTCGTGCTCTGCTGCTGCTCAAGCCGATATCTTGGCACAATGAAGAGCCCCGGGACGATTTCTCGTCCCGGGACTCTTCCGATTTAACTTACCCGATGTAACTTACCCGATCAACTTACTTGATTCAAACTACTCTGCTTCCGGAATCGGTTCTTCCTCTCCGAATTCCGATTCTCCTGTCTTCTCTTCCTCCGTTTCCGGTTCCACCGGATCGTCCGGCGATTCATTCGATGCGAAGACAGAGTCTCCGGATACCTCTGACTCGAAACCCGTTTCTCGCGGGACGGGTTTCGGTACTCTCTGCGATTCCGGCTTCAGTGCCTGTGCCAGCATCCGTTCCAGCCGTTCCGCTTCTCCCCGGGTCAGCGTCACACCTTTCGCCATCTTCTCGTGATTGGGAGCCCAATCCCGAATGTCCATCTTCGGGGGATTTCCGTTCCAGGAAATTAGATTCAGTTCTTTGGTCCACCCTTTCGGCGATGTGGACAGATTTCCGTAATGTCGCTCAATTTTGTACTCAAATGATGCCATTTCTATTCCTCCTATTCGATAATTGATATACAACCATTTGATGGTTAAATTATATCTTCTCTCTTATGAAGGCGCAAATTTCATACGACATGCTTTTAAACCAAAATCGCCCTTTTGCGGGACAGAAACGGCAAAACGTAAACTTTCGAAAAATTATTTTTCCGCAAGCTGAGAAACATTGGTAAAGGCCTTATAAATAGCCCGGATGGCATTCTTGTAATCCGATTCGTTGACGCCAATCTGCATGCTGATTCGCTCCGCACCGTGGTCGGCGAACCGGAGGTTGATGTGCTCATTAGCCAGGGCCTCAAAGATTCGGAGGGATACGGAAACGGTTTTGCTGATATTCCGTCCCACTACTGCGATGGTAGCCAGTCCGGTGGATACATCGATATCCTCTGCGCCGGTCAGCTCATGAAGCTCCTGCATCAACTGCTCCTCGCAGTCCCGGAAAGAGGAGGCGTTTACCACCAGGGATACGGAATCCAGCGCAATCTGTTCTGCCGAAATCTCCAGTCCGTGGTTCCGGAAGATTTCATCGATTCGGGACTTCATCGCCGGATCCTCCGTCAGGCGCTCTCGCTCAATCAAGACGGAGCAGTAGCCGGTCTTTCCGGAAATGCCGGAGACATCCAGCACCGTCTGATAGAAATCGGCATTCTTTACGATCAGGGTGCCCGGCTTCTTCGGCTCCGACGTGGAGCGGATGTTAATCGGAATACCCCTTCTTCTGGCAGGTGCCACCGCATCCTCATGCAGCACTTCCGCACCGCACAGGGAAAGCTCCCGCAGCTCCCGGTAATTGATGACCGGTACGCTCAGCGGATTCTTTACCACCTTCGGATCGGCCATGAGCATTCCCGGCACATCCGTCCAGTTCTCGTAGAGGTCCGCTTTCACCGCCTCTGCCACCAGAGAGCCGGTAATGTCCGAACCGCCCCGGGAGAAGGTGCAAATTCTGCCGTCCTCGGTTCGGCCGTAGAATCCCGGAATCACCGCATGCTCCCGATCCTTCAGCTCTTCTGCAATCCGGTTCCGAGTGGCTTCCAGATTCAGTGTGCCGTCGTTATGGAAGAGAATCAGTTCTTCCCCATCTACAAAATCATATCCCAAATATTCCGCCAGCAGCTGGGCACAGAGGTACTCGCCGCGGCTTGCCAGGTACGGAAGCGGATTGCCGCCACCCTCCCGGATTTCCCGGAAATCTTCGCGGATCCGATTGATTTTAGCGGAAATATCCACTGCGAGATCCAAATCCTCGGCAATTCGGCAGTAGCGGTCTGAAATGAGCTTTACATTCTTATCGAATTTCTCCGGCTTCTTTGCGGCCTCAATCAGCAAATCCGTCACTTTTACCGTATTCTCCGCACTGCGGCCGGCCGCGGAAGCCACGATGTATTTCCGAGCCGGATCCTCCTGGACGATGGACTTCACCTGACGGAATTTCTCCGTGTCGGCCAGGGAGGTTCCGCCAAATTTCGCCACGGTGAGATCTGAATTGTTCTTCAGCACCGGTGCCAAATCCTCGTTGTCAATCATATGAATATCGTACGGCGTGGACTGATATACGAAGTAGTTGATCCAGTTGGAATAGATCAGGTTCGCGCAGGAACGCCATTTGACAATTGGGGTCTGGGTATCGTCGTCATTCGGGAAGTAGTGATCCGGTACATCCGGATTCAATCCCGCATTCTTATCCCGAACGTACTCCTTCAGCAGCGTGTTCCAGTCGTATTCCGAGTGGCCGGTTACGAAAATCTGACGGTCGTTCGTGGATTTTACGCAGAACACTCCCGCTTCTTCGGAAGATGCCAGCACCTTCAGCTCCGGCACCGCTTCGATGTCCTCCCGGTACACGGTGGTATTCCGAGAATGCGGTACATAGAATTCGTCGTCAAAGCCTCGGAACAGCATGCCGTGCTTCTGGTCCAGATGATGCAGGTACACGCCGGACAGCTTCTTCGGCAGCATATGCTTCTGAATGCCGTAATGGTAATACAGTCCGGCCTGAGCACCCCAGCAGATGTGGAACGTGCTGTGAACGTGTGTCTTGCTCCACTCCATAATCTCGCAAAGCTCTTCCCAGTAATCCACTTCCTCGAATTCCATCTTTTCCACCGGTGCGCCGGTGATAATCATTCCGTCAAAGTACTCGTCCTGAATTTCGCTAAAAGTCTTGTAGAACGCAATCATATGCTCCTGAGACACGTTGTGAGCCTTGTGGGTCGCCGTCTGCAGCAGCTCCAGCTCAATCTGCAGCGGAGTGTTTCCCAGCAGGCGCGCCAGCTGTGTCTCCGTATCGATCTTTGTCGGCATCAGGTTCAGCAGCAGAATGTGCAGCGGACGGACATCCTGGGTCATCGCCCGGGTATCCGTCATCACAAATACATTTTCCTTTGTCAGCGTATCTATCGCCGGAAGATCGTTCGGTACTTTAATAGGCATAATAAAATCTCCTTTTACTCTAGTCTTTGTTCAATAATATTCCATCCGCGCTGTTTTTTCAACACGAATCTCTTTTACAGACGGGCGGCGATGCAGCACCAGTCTCCTTTTTCCGCAGTTTCCAGCACGGTAAAACCAAGTTCTTCCAATGCCTGCACCACCGATGCCTCTTGCTCTGCCAGAATGCCGGAGGTAACGTACCGGCCGCCCGGAAGCATGTGCTTCGGAATATCCGGACTGAGGCGAAGCACCAGATGGGTCAGCAAATTGGCCACTACCACATCCGCTTGGAAATCCACCCCTTCCGTCAAATCGCCGATTTGGAAGTGGGCGGTGTCCATCACGCCGTTCAGTTCACCGTTCTCTTCCGATGCGGTCACCGCTTCATCGTCGATATCGATGCCCAGCACCCGGGACGCACCCAGGCGCGCCGCGATGATGGACAGGATGCCGCTTCCGCAGCCCACATCCAGCACCTTCTCCCCCGGCTTCAGATATTTCTCCATCAGCAAGGTGGTGAGGGCGGTGGTTTCGTGGGTTCCCGTTCCGAAGGCCATGCCCGGATCGATGGAAATCACCACTTCGTCGTCCGATGCCGGCTTGTATTCCTCCCAGCTCGGGCAGACCACAATGTGCTCTGTAATCTTTGTGGGCTTAAAGTAGGCCTTCCACTTATCCTTCCATTCCTCATCTCCCCGAAGGGTTAGCGTCATCTTGCCGCTTCCCAGGGAGTCCGCATTCAGATTCTCTCCGTATACGCCGGAAGCCAATCGGTTCCGAACCGCCGGCATCCAGTCCTGAAGCTTTTGGCGAATCGCCTCTGCTTCCTCTAAGGTTTCGGTATAAACGGTGACCGTGGCGCTGCGGTCCTTTCGTGCCAGAATTTCCTCCCGGTCCACGTACTCGGTGCCCCAGGCCTCATCCATCATCTGAAGATCCAGATTGGGGTCGTCCACTGCGAACTGGGTGATGCCCAGCTCCGTCAATTCGTTTTCCACCAGCTCCACACCGGGCCCGGCGGTTTCAATTTGAAGTTCGTAATAATTCATCTAACGGTTTTCCTCCTTCTCGGACTCTCTTTCCCGAATGGCTTCCCGAAGCATTCGGATTTCCGCGCCATAGCCCTGCAGATCTTTCTGCGGTGTCTCCAAAATACACGGAAGTCCTTGCAATGCCGGATGACAGAGAATCTTCACCATTCCCTCTTTTCCGATGGTTCCCTCTCCAATCCGGGCGTGCCGGTCTTTGTGGGCTCCCAGCGGATTCATGCTGTCGTTGATGTGCAGTGCCTTCAGCTTCGACAGCCCGATGCACCGGTCGAATTCCTCCAGCACCTCGTCCGGATGGTTCACAATATCGTATCCTCCGTCGTTTACGTGACAGGTGTCCAGGCAGACGCCCACATGATCGCTCAGATCCACTCGCTGAATGATTTCTGCCAGTTCCTCAAAGCGGCTGCCGATTTCGCTGCCCTTTCCCGCCATGGTCTCCAGGAGTACGATGGTGCTCTGCTCTTCCCGGAGAACTTCGTTCAGGGTATCGGAAATCATCCGAATTCCATTCTCCACGCCCTGCCCCACATGGCTGCCGGGATGAAAGTTATAGTAATTTTCCGGGAGAAGCTCCATCTTCTCCAAATCCTCCTTCATGCACATTCGGGCAAATTCCCGAACCCGCTCGTCCTTGGAGCAAGCATTCATGGTGTAGGGTGCGTGGGCCACCAGCTTTCCGAATCCGTTCTGCGCCATGATTTCCCGCAGCCTTGCCGCATCCTCCGGATCCGCCTTTTTGCTTTTACCCCCTCGAGGATTTCGTGTAAAAAAAGCAAAGGTATCCGCCTCAATCTCCAGTGCCCGCTTTCCCATTTCTTCAAAACCACCTGCCGAGGACAGATGGCATCCGATATATACGCTCATTTTTTTAATCTCCTTATCTAATACCTTATATATTAGCATTTCTGATGGAATTCTGTAAAGACGCATTGCATGATGAGGAAAAAATTTGTAAAATTTAAGAAGATTGAAATCAGGAGGAATGGAATGATACATCAGAATTCACGGACAGCACGGGTGATGGGCCCGGAAGCATTGGAAACCCTGGCGCAGAAGCACGTTGCCATTTTCGGCGTGGGCGGCGTGGGCGGCTATGTGGCGGAGGCGCTGGCCCGAAGCGGCGTGGGCACCATCGAAATCATCGACAATGACGATATTTCCTTGACCAATCTGAATCGCCAGATTATCGCCACCCGGAGCACCGTGGGGCAGGTCAAAGTCACCGCCATGGCAAATCGGATTCGGGATATCAATCCGGACATTCAAGTGATTGCCCACCGGACCTTCTACATGCCGGAAGAGGCGGAAAATTTCGATTTCAGCACCTTCGATTACGTTATCGATGCCATCGACACGGTGACCGCCAAGCTGGACATCATCCGGCGCTGTTACGAACTGGGAACGCCCGTGATCTCCGCCATGGGATGCGGAAACCGTTTCGATCCCACCAAGCTGGTGGTTACGGATATTTACAAAACCCAGATGGATCCGCTGGCGAAAATTATCCGCCGGGAACTTCGAAAGGACGGCATCCGAAAGCTGAAGGTGGTCTATTCCACGGAAGCACCGATTCCGCCTTACGAGGACGAAGAGGAAACCACTCGTCGCAGCCTTCCCGGTTCCACCCCGTTCGTACCGGCAGCGGCCGGACTGATTATCGCATCGGAAGTGGTACGGGAGCTCACCGATTTCGACCCTTCGGACCGGCTCCGAGGCGGGCGCCAGAAGTAATGGAATCCGACCTCCGTCTGTGCTAAAATGAACTATATTGTTATTTGAAAAGAGGCGTAGTAATGAACGATAGAAAATATCTCAACAACGAGTGGAAATTCTCGGAGGATGCGGAAACCGATGCCACCGTGTCGGTTCGAATTCCCCACACCTGCAAGGAATTTCCCTATCACTATTTCAATGAATCCAAGTGCCAAATGCGCTGCAAATACGAGCGTCCCCTGTTCATCCTGGATGAGTGGAAGGACAAAACCCTCCTTCTCACCTTCGAAGGTGCCGCCCACAACGCCGAGGTGTTCATCAACGATGAGCCGGTATACGAACATCGCTGCGGATATACTGCTTTTACCATCGATATCACCGACCGCGTGGAATACGGTAAAAGCAACCGCATCCGCGTCATCTTAGACACCCGGGAAAGCCTGAACATTCCGCCATTCGGAGAGCATTCGGATTTCCTGGCCTACGGCGGCATCTATCGGGACGTGTACCTGGATGTCAAGGAAAAGATGCATATTCAGGACGTGTACGTGCGCACCCATTTTCCGAGCGGACGGGCGCAGGCCATCAGCCGGGTTAAAGTTGCCAACCCGGAACCGGCGGTGCAGATTCGCCAAGGGATTCGCCTGCACGGATCTGATAACGACTATACGGATGTGGGCTACGTATCCGCCACGAAAGGAACCATGGCCTTCTCCATGGGAAGTATCCGGCGCTGGGAACCGGACAATCCCGTCCTGTACGATCTTCGGACGGAACTGCTGGCAGAGGGCAAAGTCGTAGACACCGTGATCACCCGGGTGGGATTCCGAGAGGCGGAATTCCGCAAGGACGGCTTCTATCTGAACGGAAAGAAAATCAAGCTTCGGGGGCTCTGCCGGTCGCAGGCTTTCCCATACGTGGGCTATGCCATGCCGGATTCCATGCAGATTGAGGATGCGAATATTTTGAAGAACGAGCTGGGCGTAAACGCCGTTCGGGCGGCGAACTACCCCCAGTCTCCGGCCTTCCTGAACCGCTGCGATGAACTGGGTCTCCTGGTGGTCTGCGAGATTCCGGGCTCCCGCTACATCGGCAATATCAAGTGGAAAAATCAGGAGCTGCAGAACACCAAGGAGATGATTCTTCAGAACCGGAACCACCCTTCCATCGTTCTTTGGAGCATTCGGGTGGGCGAATCGGAAGAAGACGATGATTTTAACCGGCGCATCTCCGGACTGGTGCGCAAGCTGGATCCGGATCGGGCCACCACCGGTGTCCATCGGAAGCCGAAAGAACACATGGTGGAAGATGTGTATGCCTATAATGATTTTGCCGCAGGTCTGAATGGCGCTGCCTGCCGGCGGAAATCCGAAATCACTTCGGATGCGGAGAAGCCGTACCTGATTTCGGCCTTTGGCGGTGTTTCCTATCCGGCAAAAGCCGGCGACGACGAAGCGCGCCGACTGGGACAGGCCCTGCTGTATTCCAACGTCCTTCACGACGTGGAGCAGCACGTGGACGTTCTGGGCAGCTTCGGCTGGAACATGACGGATTACAATGCCCATCAGAATTACGGCAGCGGAGACCGCATCTGCTATCACGGCGTGATGGATATGTTCCGGAACCCGAAGCTGGCGGCCGCAGCCTATCAGATTTATCAGGACGAGGTGCCGGTACTGGAGCTATCCTCTTCCCTGTCCTTCGGCGAGAACCCGATGCATTCCCTGGGGGATGTGTACGCATACACCAATGCGGATGTTCTCCGCACGTATCGAGATGGGGAGCCGATTAAAGAATATGAAGTGACCAAAGGCATGCCGGTACGTATCGATGATTTTATCGGAAACTGCTTAGAAGTCGAGTCTGATTTTACCGAGGAGCAGCGGAAGGAAATTCGAAACCAGCTGAATCATAAAGCCTGCACCGGCAGCTTTATGGAAGTTCGTGAGAAGAAAGGGTTCTTCGGCGGAAAGAAGACCGAAAGCGTGGACGAAAGCACGCTGACCCGTCTCTACGAAAAATACATTCTGGGAAATACCGGTCTGGTTCCGGAGTACCGCTTTGACGGTGTGAAAGACGGCCGGGTGGTGTCCGGCATTACCCGCGTTCCGATGAAGATGCACGACCTGGAAATCCGGGTATCGGCTACTGAGCTTCGGGAGGACAAAACCTACGATGTGGCTTCCGTTCGCTTCCGGGCACTGGATGAGAACGGGAACATCCTGCCGTATGCCAACAATCCGCTGGCACTGAAAGCGGAAGGAAGCATCGATCTTATCGGCCCGAAATTCATCACCCTTCAGGGCGGCATGGGAGGAACCTATGTGCGCACCAACGGAAAAATGGGCATGGGAAAACTGATGATCAGCGGGCTTCAGAATCTTCACGGGGATCCGAAGGACCACCGCGGGGACGGCACGCCGTACAACAACCTGAACGGCGGCCGAGGCTACGAATTGATTTTCCATGTGAAGTAATAAGAGAGCATTCCGCACCGGGAGCGATTATCGATGTCCAAAAGGACACATTATCGACTCCCGGTGTTTTTGTGTTGCTTTGCAAAGCGAAGATGACGTCCGTCCGGGGCGGCGTGCCGGACGGATTGCGGGGCCGGATGGGCTTCCGGCGTCACGAGCGCGGTGCCACGGGGCCGGATGGGCCTTCGGCGTCACGGGCGTGGTGCTTCACCGCCCGCGAGCCCTTGTTTCTTCGTCGCGGGGCACCACGTCGCTTGAACGAAACGGGACCTGAGGCCAGTCGGCATGGTGCTTCACCGCCCGCAAACCCTTGTTCCTTCGTCGTCAGGCACCACGTCGGATGGGCGAATCGGAGCACGGGGACGGATGGCGTGGTGCTTCACCGCCCGCAAACCCTTGTTTCTTCGTCGTCAGGCACCACGTCGGATAGACAAATCGGGGCACTGGACCGGACGGCGTGGTGCTTCACCGCCCGCAAACCCTTATTTCTTCGTCGTCAGGCACCACGTCGGATGGGCGAATCGGGGCACTGGACCGGACGGCGTGGTGCTTCACCGCCCGCAAACCCTTATTTCTTCGTCGCGGGGCACCACGTCGGATGGGCGAATCGGGGCACTGGACCGGACGGCGTGGTGCTTCACCGCCCGCAAACCCTTGTTCCTTCGTCGTCAGGCACCACGTCGGATGGGCGAATCGGAGCACTGGACCGGACGGCGTGGTGCTTCACCGCCCGCTAACCCTTGTTCCTTCGTCGACGAGCACCACGCCCCCGATTTCCTCCAAGCGGACAATTCCTGGAACCCGCGCCGGGTTCCAGGAATTCTCATCTCCCCAAAAAACGAAAAATGTCGGCCCTGGTGCTGCTCCCGCAGCACCTCGCCGACATTTTCCCTTTTCCCTCTCAATCGGTAGAGACTGTCCCTCTTTGTACATTAGGGGGACAGTCTCTATCTTATCTTATCTTATCTTGCCTTGCCTTGCCTTGCCTTGCCTTGCCTTGCCTTGCCTTCTGAATTTCCAAAAAATAAAAATGGAGCGGAAGACGAGATTCGAACTCGCGACCCTCGCCTTGGCAAGGCGATGCTCTACCCCTGAGCCACTTCCGCAACAGCTTCTTTATAATATCACTTTTTAAATTCTCTGTCAACATCTTTTTGTTATGTTTTTTAATTTGGTTCTTCTCTTATTCCTCGGGGATGAATTTTTTGTATAAGGTAAACAATCTTTTCTACCATTTACCGAATCCGCACATCGCTGTGGATTTCTAGTCCGTCTTCCGTCACCTTGCACGGAAGTTCCAGGATTTGTACGCCGGCAGCTTTGGCTTCCGCCAGAGCTTCGCCGAATTCCGGATGGGTTTCCACGTTGGGCAGCACCTTCGTCACTTTAGGCATGGAAATGACGAAGGCCAGCATGGCGTGGTAGCCTTCGTCGGCAGCCTTTATCAGTTCGTGCAGGTGTTTTACGCCGCGCAGGGTCGGCGCATCCGGGAAATAGCCGATGCCTTCTTTTTCCAGAGTACACCCTTTCACCTCCAGAAGATAGCGTTCCGAAGTATTTTGTGCATCTGTCAGTCGTTCCATATAGAAATCCATTCTGGAATTCCCGTAGGTGTACTCCGGGTGAATCACATCAAAGTCCTGCGTCGACAGCCACTCCTTCATCACCTGATTGGGCGCCTGGCTGTCGATATTCACCAGGCCCAGAGATTTCTTGTACACCGCCACCAGATCATAGGCGGTTTTGCGGTTGGGATCATCCGAATGGTTGAGGATGACGCGGCTTCCGGGAAGAAGCAGCTCCCGGCAGCGCCCGGTGTTTTTCACGTGCACCGTTTCTTGATGCCCATTGATCTCCACATGAGCCACGAAGCGATTGGGCCGGTCGATGAATTTTCCTTCTGTAATATCCGGATATCTCATTCTCTGTTGCCTTTCTTTTATCGGGCGGATCCCCCTCCACTCGGGCAACGCCACACACACTTCTACAATTTCTTCACCGGCAGTACAATCCGGTAGAACAGTCCGTGTTCCACCCGTCCGTCGACAAATCCATGTACCGCAAGAGCGGTCTCTTTGTCGTTCAGAATAACGATTTCTCCTCCATGGGCTTCTACAATTCTCTGGGCCACGCTCAGGCCCAGGCCGGTTCCCTGACCGTTGCTCCGAGACGGCTCCGCTACCACGAAGGGGTCCATCAGCACCGACTTCATCTGTTCCGGAATGCCCGGACCGTTATCGCCGATGTAGATGATGATGCTTTTGCCGTCGGCGGATTTCATCAGGCGTACGAACAGGGTGGTGCCCTTCGGCGTGTATTTTACCGAATTGCTGATGATGTTCTCCCACACCCGATTCAGCTGATGGTGGTCGAAGGCGGTTCGGATGTTCTCCTCCGGAATATCCGCTTCCATGGAATACCCCTGAATATTCAGTTCCTGATATCTGCCGGCGATGTATTCCCGCAGGTACTCCGCCAGATTTCCGTCCGTCATGGTATAGGCAAAATCCGGATGCTCCAACATGCTGAAGTCGCTCAGACTGCTGATTAGATTTGCCATGGTATCCACCCGGTCCTCGATAATCGCCAGATAGCGGTCCCGGTCCTCCGGCGGCACCAGGCCGTCTCGGATGGCATCCACATATCCCCGAATGACCGTAATCGGCGTCTTCAGATCGTGTGAAATGCCGCTGAGCATCTGCTGCTTCTGATTCTGGAGGGCCTGCTGCTTTTCCTCCGCCTCCACCAGCTTCTCTTCCAGCTGATTAAAGGCGTCAATAACCGTGGTCACCTCTCTCGGTCCGGAATAGCCAACGATGGGTTTTCTCTCCCCTTCTCGGAATCCCGCCATAGCGTGTTCCAGGTCGGCCAGCGGCCGGCGCACCTTGTTCACGATGTACAGATCCATCAGCAGAATCGTGACGATGACCGCCAGGACGAACATCAGCAGACTGATAAAGAAGATTTTGGAATAGATTTTTTCCAGCTGCGTTCCCACGCTTTCCGTGTGAATCAGTGCGGTTCGCGCCTCTCCGTCCAACGTGGTAAAAGGAAATTTCTGAAGAATATTACCGGACACGTCCTCTCCGTCGTTGCTCTCTATCAGGTATTGAATCTCATCCTTTGTCAGATGTTTTTTCCCCAGGTTGATGTTGGAATAGATCACATTTCGCTTGGAATCCAGAAGTGCGGTTCCCGAAAGATACTGTTCGGATTCGTCATTCCAACGGTACTGAAAAATCAGGTATCCGCTTTTCTTCAGCTGATACCCGGAACCGATGCGCTGAACGCCGTAATATACATCCGGATAGATCTCGGAAATGTAACGCAGGGACTCCTTGCGATATTTTTTCTTGGTTTTGCCGCGGCTGTCGTAAATGACTTTGGCATTCTCGTCCAGAATCTCCAGGTACCCGGTCTTCCCGAATGTCTTGGTCACCGGAACCCGGTCGTACTTCTCTTCTTCCAGAATATTGGTGTAATCCGCAATATCGTAGGATTTCGGCATTACCACAACCCGGCGGGGAAGGAAGTAGTTCACCCCGTAGAGAATTCCGGCAAGTCCCACTATCACCAGAAACAGGAGGATAAAACCCTTCATGAAAACCATGTACAGGCTTCCTTCTTTATTTTCCAGTTTTTTCATCGCTGACCTTCCGTTCTTCGCAGAATTTGTATCCGATGCCTCGCACCGTCTGAATGTAACGGGGCTCTCGATTGTTCGCTTCAATCTTCTTCCGCAAATTGGAAATGTGCACCGTTATGGTATTTTCATCATTGATGTAATACTCCCCATTCAGAAATTCATAGATCTGAATTTTGGTGTACACCCTTCCCGGATGGCTCATCAAGAGCTCCAGAATTCGGAACTCCGCCGGGGTGGTGGGCACGATTTCCTCATCCACGTACAGCTTTCGAGTGCTCCGGTCCAGCCTCAGGTTTTCGAACCGAATGTCTTCATCGGTCTGATGCGGATATTTGCCGGCATCCTCTCCGCCGCCGGCCTGTTCCGAAGGATCCGGTTTCTTATCGAACTCGTAGCACCGCCGCAGCACCGAGCGCACCCGGGCCGCCACCTCCAAAGGGTTGAATGGTTTTACCAGATAATCGTCGGCACCGATGTTCAGACCCACAATCCGGTCTGCATCTTCTCGCTTCGCCGATAAAACGATAATCGGGACAGCCGAAAACTCCCGCACCCGACGAATGAGCTCGTAGCCATCCATCCGAGGCATCATGATATCGAAGATGCAAAGGTCCGCCGGCTGCTGCTCCATAATTTCCAGCGCCTCCGCTCCATTTGGAGCGTGCAGGACCTCGTACCCCTCATTATTCAAATACAGCTTCAGCACCTGAACGATATCTCCATCGTCCTCGGCAACCAGTATTCTGTAAGCCATTCTTTATGCGTCCTCTTGCAGTCTTTCCACCATCTTCCACAGATTGGCCGCGGAGTTGAAATTCTCCGGCGTCATCTCCGCCGCATCGATGGAGATGTCAAAGGCATCCTCCAGCTCGCTCACCAGAGAGATAATCGCAAAAGAATCCAGCAGATGGTCGTCAATCAGGCCGGTTTCCGTTTCATAATCAATGGTATCGTCGATTTCATTCAAAATTTCCAGTAATTCGTTCATCGTATTCCTTCTTTCTCGCGTAACGCGTCATCATCTGAATTAATTGGTTCGCACCGGGGTGTTCAGCGGGTGGGTCTGCATCTGCTTCCGCACCTCTGCCAAACCTTCTTTCTCGCTGTAGAGCACCACGCCCGGCAGCTCGTGGGTCAGGAACAGGCTCATGCCCTCGTACACCGAATAGGCGCCGGTTCGGGTAAAAACAATCAAATCGCCCTCCCGAAGCGGCCGGCAGGCATAATCTCCAATTAAGATATCGTTAGTGGTGCACAGGGATCCGCAGATGGAATAGTGTACCGATTCGGCACATTCCGGTCCCTCCGGATTGTCGGCCGCCTCCGGCTTGCCCGAAAGTACTTTTACCTCCGGCACGTACATGCCTCGAATCTGCCCGTCGTAGTGGAGCTGGTGAATTCCGCCGTCGGTGATGGCATAATTCTTTCCGGAATTGGTCTTCACGTCACATACCTTGGTAATGTAATAACCGGTATCGTATGCCAACGCGCGCCCCATCTCCAGAGTCACCGCCCCTTTCCAACTCATCTGTGCTATTATATCACGAAATTCCGAAAGCTGCTCCGGGGATGTCACATCTTCTTCCTGCCCTTCGAAATACGGCACGCCGAAACCGGTTCCGTATTCCAGCATGGGCACCCGGAAACCCGCTTCCTCTTCCAATCTTCGGATGAATTCATCCAGCTTCTTCAGCTCCTTCCGATGCTTCGCCAGGCGGTGTTTCTGAGTGCCGGAGAAGAAATGAATTCCTTGGAATTCCACGCCCCTGTATTCCGCCCTCCTTTGGATCAAAGAAAGTACGGTCTCCTCATCCATTCCGAACTGGCTGCCGTTTGTGAGCCGCGGGAGAACGCTCAGCACCAGATTTCGTTCGATTCCCATTCGGTTCAGCAGTTCCAGCTGGTTCGGGGACTCTGCGGTGTACAGCGCCCGATTGCCGCAGTAATCCAGAATTTCTTCCAGATCTTCTTCCCGTTTCAGTACTCCGGAAATCAGGAGTTTTTCCGGTGGAATTTTCAGGCTTCGGCATACCCGAAACTCCCCGTCGGAGCACACCTCAATCCGCTGGGTTTCCGGAAGGGATGCGGCGGTGAGAAACGGATTGGTTTTCATGCAATAGGTCAAACCGATATCCGCCCCCAGGTGTTCTCTAAAATACTGAAACCGCTTCAAAAGGGCATCCGTGTCGAAAATATACAGAGGGGTGGGATATCGCTCCGCCGCCTCCCGGATTATTTTATCTGAAAGCATCATTCTGTTTCCTCCAGTTCTGTCAACACCTTTCGGTCGATTTTTCCGTTTTTGTTCAGGCGGAATTCCTTGACGTGATGGAATTTCCACGGAACCATATAAGCCGGCAGCTTTTCCTTCAGCTGGTGGTGCACCTCCGAAGTGGCCGCATCGCCGGTGTAATAGGCAGAAAGCCGACTTCTTTTGGCATCGTAGGAACAGCAGCTCTGGCGCACGCCTTCCAATGCATTCATCTGAAGCTCGATTTCCTCCAGTTCGATTCGGTGCCCCATATGCTTGATCTGGAAATCCTTTCTTCCGGCGAAAACCATTTCTCCGGCCTCATCCAGCACCGCCAGGTCCCCGGTGCGGTACATCCGCCGAGTGGTTCCGGCGTCATCCGTATATCGGACAAAATGTTTCGCCGTCTGCTCCGGATTGTGGTAGTATTCCCGCGCCAGGGATTCTCCCATCACGCAGATTTCTCCGGGCTGCCCGGCCGCCTTCACCGGACGGTCCTCTTCGTCCAAGAGCACCACGCTCCGTCCCGGGAACACCTTTCCCAAAGGCAGCTTTTCTTCCTTCCCGTACCGGCGCTCAATCGGGAAATAGGTGCAGTTGCAGGTGATTTCCGACGGTCCGTACAGGTTCACGAATTTCGTCTTCGGCAGATTCTCCTGCCAGATGTTGAGCTGCTTGATCGGCATCACCTCACCGGAGAACATCACCCGCTTCAGTTCCGTCGGCACCCGGTATCCGAAACCCTTCAGACCGGAAATGATGCACAGTGCCGATACCGCCCAGGTCAGATTGGTCACGTGATTGTCGCAGATGTAATCCAGCAGCCGCGGCGGCGTGGAGAAGTATTCCCGAGGAATGAGGAGTAAAGATGCGCCGGTCATCCAAGCGGAATAGATATCCTTTACCGATACATCAAAGTCAAAGGGTGCCTGATTTCCGATGACATCCTCTTCCGTAAACTCGAAAATCTCCACAAAATGCCGGATAAAGTCCATCACGGACTGCTGCTCCACCAGCACGCACTTCGGCGTTCCCGTAGATCCGGAGGTAAAAATACCGTACAACGGATCGGTGCTCCGAATTTCCCGGCGAATCTTCATCAGCTTCATCATGGCCGCTTCCGGCGTTTCTCCTTCTTCCGCCTTTTTAACCAAGGCGTCCAGGGATAGGGTTTTTCCTTCGTAGCCCGCCCGAGAGAGTTTTTCCTTCTGCTTGTCTTCCACGATGACCAGGCGGGGCTCCAGAACGTTCAAAATAGAAGAAATCCGGCTCTCCGTCTGCTCCGGATTGATACAAACGTAGAAGCTGCCCGCATAGACAGAAGCCAGAACCGCCGCCAGTTCACTGCAGCTCTTCTCTGCCAGGATGGCAATGGGAAAACCGGTCTCCACCGCCGGGTCCTCTTCCGGATACAGGACTTCCCCCACTTCCGCCGCCATGCGCTGTGCGCATTCAAACAACTCGCCGTAGGTGAGTTCCCGCGTGGGATCTTTCACCGCCGAACGCTTTCCGTGAATCACTGCGGTATTCTCAAAGATGTCCAAAATGGTTTTACCCGCATTATCGATGTTTCTCTTCATATCTTTTTCCTTATCCTATTCTTGAACCTCTTTTTTCGTTCCGCCTTCCGCCAGCAGGTTCTCCAAAGAATTCATGGTATCATCCCCGTTGATTTTCTTCATCTTTTTCTTCTCGGCAATCTCGTAATTGCCGTATACGCGATTCCACTTGGCGGAAATCAGGGGGTCGTTCCGGCGATCTTCCAGATTGCAGTTCTGAATCAGATAGTCCCGAAGATAACCGGTGGTTTTGATAGCGCCGGAGATGTTCAAATGATCTCCCCGGTCCCGGGTATCCGTTGCCCAATCGATTTGAAGTTCCTTGACCCGACGATTCAAATCCACATACGGAACGTTGGTTTTCTTCGCCAGCTTTGCCAGGGCGTCGCACCGCTGAATGTTGTAATTCTTCGGGGACGGTGCGGAATAGAGAATCAGCTGGATTCCGTGCTTCTCGCAGGTCCGCCGAATTGCGTCAAAGTCCCGGCGATTGGCTTTGCTGATGGTATTCTGAACCTTATCCTTGTCCTTTGGATTGCACACCGGTTTCTCTCCCGGCCCATCGCCCCCCGGATTCATGTAATCCGCCGGCCCCGTGTACGGACGAACCTTGCTGCTGACGCCGAACCCCTTATAGGTGGCGTGCATCTTCTGGGGAAATACCTGTTTCCAGCTGTTATGGTAACGGAGTACCGGAAAAGCATTGTATAATTTTTCCGCCAGAGCCGACTGTTTCTGGAAGGATTGGCTCTTTCGGTTCCGGAATAAACTGTGGGTTTCCAGCAGGATGACCTTCGGCTTCTGGGATTCCAGCGCGGTCTTCAGCACATTCCGGGTATCCGCCAGATTGGCCCCCGGCTGTCCGGCCGCATAGACCGTGTATCCGGTTTCGTTCCAGATTTTCATGGGGGAAATGCTGGTGTAGCTCTCGCTGTCTCCCATCACCAGCACATCGATGGTGTTCTTCGGCTCATTGGCAATGCGGGAATACACCGCATTTCTGCCGGCGCCCAGGTGATATTTCATGACCACTTTTGGGGTCAATGCCAGTCCCGGGAGGAAAACCAGGAGAAACAGAATCATCAGAAACAGGCACGTTCTCAGCGTATGCTTTTGTTTTTTCATATGTTCCTCCTCCTTTCTAGAATCCCGCATATATCAGATCCACGGTCTGGTATCCCGCCCCGTAGGCTCCGAACACGATAATAAAAATAATCAATCCGTAATACACACTCCACCGCCAGAAGGTCGGAATCTTCGGAAAATGCTCGAAGAGATCCGGTTTCTTTTCCAGCAGGTCGTCCACAATGAACACCAGAACGGTTCCCACAATGACCACGAACCAGTCCCCCGGATCCAGCTTCAAGCTCAGCATGGAGGTGGCCAGGCTGTCACTGATGAAAGTTCCTCGGAACATATTTCGGCACATGGACAGAAACTGCCCAAAGGATTCCGCCCGGAACAGCATCTCGCCCATAACGATAATCACCCAGGTGCGAACCATGTGCCACTTCTGAATCATCGGGTTATCATCGGACACGTGAATCAGCCGCCGCATTTTCTCGCCCAGCGGCTCCAATGCCACTTCCGCCAACAGAATGATGAAATAGTACACTCCGTACAGGATGTACGGCCACTTCGGTCCGTGCCAAAGCCCGTTCAGCATCCACACCGGGAACAGCGCCATCGCGCTGGTAACCACCATGGTGATGTACTTTCCGCAATGCTTCCGTCCGTATTTTCCCCATTTCTTTACCAAAGAAGATGTTGTCACCGGATAGAAAATATAATTCTTGAACCAGCGGCCCAAGGTAATGTGCCATCTCCGCCAGAACTCCGCGGCGCTCTTGGCTTTGAAGGGCTGCCGGAAATTCTCCGGCAGCTTCACTCCGAAAATTCGCGCCGAACCGATGACGATATCGATGGTTCCGGAAAATTCCAGGTACAGCTGAATGGTGGTAATCACCGCCGTCAGCAGAATCATGATCCCGCTGTAGTGCGCCTCCGGCCGATACAGCATCAGCACCGCCGTGTTCAGTCGGTCCGAGACGATCATTCTTTTAAAAAGTCCCCAAATAATCCGGAAGCACCCCAACCCCAGGTTCTCTCCCTGAATCGGCTCGCCGCTGTACAGCGTGTCCTTGGTATCGCTCCACTGAAGAATCGGACCTTCCATCACCGTCGGGAAAAAAATCAGGAACAGGAGCAGCTTGAAGAAATTGGATTCCGCCTTCTCCCGCTTCCAGTACACGTCCAGCAGATAGCTCACCGCCTGCAATGTGTAGAAGGAAATGCCGATTGGAACCAGAATCCGCCCCACGCTAAAATTTCCGTTCCCGCCAAAATGCCGAACCACCTGCATCGCCGTCTCCACGGTAAAAGCAGTATATTTCAGTGCCACCAGGATGCCCACGGTCCCCAGCAGTCCCAGCTGCAGAATCTTCCGGGATTTCGCCTTCAGGGCGTTCCGCCGTTCCTTTTCCGAACGGTCGATGGCTTTAATCTGAACCTGCGTGCGGTCGATCCATCCCGCAATGCTGTAGGTAATCCCGGCGGTTACCACCGCCCAAAGGATGAGCTGCCGGCTGATCAGCCAGAAAAAAATAACGCTGGCCCCCAGCAGTACCCACCAGCGCCGCTCCTTCTTCACCAGCCGGTAACAGAGCACCACCGCCGGCAGGAAGATAAAATAGGAATTAACATTATATGCCATAGTATTTACCTTTCATTTCCAGTATCGGCACTATTATATCACGCTAGTATTAAGATTCTATTAAGATAGGGATTTTTAATTCTTAAGATTTCTTAAGAATTCTTAAAGTTTGGATGATATGACGTTTCACACAAACAAAGAGACGGTGCCAAAGCCGGTTCTCACCGCTTTGGCACCGCCGCCATATTCCTTTATTTACAATCCTTTTCGCTTCAGCATCCGCATGGAATTCAAAATGCAGATCACGGCGACGCCCACGTCGGCGAACACGGCCCACCACATTCCGATGATGCCCAGTGCACCCAGAATCAAGAACAGAATCTTGATAAACAGCGCAAAGGCGATGTTCTGGTAGGCGATGCCCACCGTTTGCCGGGCAATTCGAATGGTACGGGGGATTTTCCCGATATCGTCGTCCATGATGACCACGTCCGCAGCCTCAATGGCCGCATCGGAACCCATGGAGCCCATGGCAATTCCCACATCCGCCCGGGAAAGCACCGGCGCATCGTTGATCCCGTCCCCGATAAATGCCAGCTTCTTCTTGCCGTTGCTCTTGTCACCGGGCATCCGCTCCAGCAGCTCTTCCACCGCCTGCACCTTGTCCGCCGGCAGAAGCTCCGCCCGGAACTCATCCACGGACAATTTCTCGGCAACCGCTTCCGCAATTCCCTTCCGGTCTCCGGTGAGCATCACGACGTGCCGGACGCCCTCCTGCTTCATTTCGCGAATTGCTTTTACCGCACTATCCTTGATCTCGTCGGAGATGAGAATGGCACCTTGGAATTTGCCATCTGCCGCCACGTAGACGACGGTGGACTCTCCGTCCCGAATCTCTCGGTAGTCGATTCCGTTCTCCTCCATCAGCCGTTTATTTCCCACGAAGACCGTGGAATCGCCCACTTCCGCAATGAGACCCTGGCCGGAAACGTTCCGCGCATCCCGTGCCAGACCCGGCTCTAAAGGCTCCGTGTACGCTGCCTGGATGGATTTGGCGATGGGATGGGTGGACAGGCTTTCCACGATAGCGGCATTCCGAAGCACCGCTTCTTCCGAAACACCATCCGCCGGAACCACCTGAGTCACGTGAAAAACGCCTTCCGTCAGAGTGCCGGTTTTGTCCGAAACCACCGTGTCCAGATGCGCCATCTGCTCCAAATAGTTGGATCCCTTTACCAGCACGCCGATGTTCGACGCCGCTCCGATGCCGCCGAAAAAGGATAGTGGCACGGAAATGACCAAAGCGCACGGGCACGAGATTACCAGGAAGGTGCAGGCACGCATCATCCAGTTCATCCAATCGCCCATGAAAATAGGCGGAATGAGGGCCAGCATCACCGCACCGGCCACCACGATTGGCGTGTAGTACCGAGCGAACCGGGTGATGAAATTCTCCGTCTTCGACTTCTTGGAGGAAGCGTTTTCCACCAGCTCCAGAATCTGAGCCACGGTAGAATCCTCGTACTTCTTCTCCGCCCGAATCTTCAGGAGCCCTTCCCCGTTAATGCATCCGGAAATGATTTGATTTCCCGGAACCGCTGAACGCGGCACCGATTCTCCGGTGAGGGCCGAGGTGTTCACCATGCTTTGACCCTCCAGCACCGTGCCGTCCACCGGAATCTTCTCCCCGGCACGAATTACCAAAATGTCTCCAATCTGCACTTCCTCCGGATCCACTTCCTCGATGGACCCATCGGCTCTCTCCACATTGGCAAAATCCGGGGCAATGTCCATCAGCTCCGTAATGGATTTTCTGGACTTCCCCACCGCGTAGCTCTGGAACCATTCACCCACCTGGTAGAACAGCATCACCGCAACCGCCTCGCTGTTTTCGCCGGTCACAAAAGCGCCTACCGTCGCCAGGGTCATGAGAAAACACTCGTCCAGCAGCTGCCGGTTCTTTATGCCGAGAAAACATTTTTTTACCACGTCCCGGCCGGCAATCAGATACGGAATTAAGTACAGCACCAACGCGCCCCACCGGGTTCCCAAAACCCCCGGAAAACCGCAGGTGTGCTCCACCGCCATCAGAACCGCAAAAATGGATAAGCCAATCAGAATCTGTTTCAATTGTCTTTTTAATTTCTTGCTCATGCCCTCGTCCTCAGAATAATCTTCTATAAAAACAAACTACCGAATAACCTCACAATCCGGCTCGACTTTGGCAATCACCTTGCAGGCTTCGTCCAAAATCGCCTCGAAGGATTCATCCTCCGCTTCCAGCGTCATCTTCTGGGTCATGAAATTGACCGAAACCTCTTTAACGCCGTCAATTTTGCGGATGGCGTCCTCCATCTTTGCCGCGCAGTTTGCACAATCCACTTCGTCTAGCTTGAATTTCTTCTTCATGATAACCTCCTCGTTACTCTTCGATATGATCTTTGCCCATTGCGATAATCGTACTTACGTGGTCGTCCGCCAGAGAATAGATCATGGACTTCCCCTCCCGGCGAACGCAAAGGAGTTTGGCATTTCGAAGGATTTTCAGCTGATGGGAGACCGCCGATTGGTTCATTTCCAGATCCTCGCAAATTTCCGACACGCTCTTCTCTCCCTGAGACAGGTCCACCAGAATCTTGATTCGCGTGGAATCCGCAAACATCTTGAACAGATCCGCCAGATCCATCAACTCGTCCTCATTGATGCCTCCGATTCGGCTTCCCTTCTCTTCCTGATATTTTCGTTTCGTCATGTCTTCACTCCTTTCATACATATTATCGTTTGTTCATATGAGTATATTATCATATATTCATATCATGTCAATACCCTTTTTCTTTTTGTACCGCCGGCGCGCTTTCCGGCGCCGGCGGAATTGGGGTTTCCGCCGCCTTATGTGAAGATTTTGCTCCCAGGAACGGAGACATAAGACTTTGCAGGCAGCGGGGAGCAAAGTGCTCGGCCGGCTCGCCGGCGATATTGCGATTTCCGCCGCCGCCTTGTGTGAAGATTTTGCTCCCAGGAACGGAGACACAAGGCCTTGCGGGCGGCGGGGAGCAAAGTGCTCGGCCGGTTCGCCGGCGATATAGCGATTCCCGCCGCCGCCTTGTGTGAAGATTTTGCTCCCCGGAACGGAACCGTAAGGCCTTGCGGGCGGCGGGGAGCAAAGCGGCCGGCCGGCACGCCGGCGATAAGGCGATTTCCGCCGCCTTATGTGAAGATTTTGCTCCCCGGAACGAAGCTGTAAGGCCTTGCGGGCGGCGGGGAGCAAAGCGTCTGGCCGGTTCGCCGGCGATATAGCGATTCCCGCCGCCGCCTTGTGTGAAGATTTTGCTCCCCGGAACGGAACCGTAAGGTCTTGCGGGCGGCGGGGAGCAAAACGTCCGGAAAAATCAAAAAAATAAAAAAGAGACCGCCGCACGTCTGTGCAGCAGCCCCTTCTGATAGCTACTTACCACTTAAGTATTCTTTAACAACCTTTGAGACGACAGCACCATCTGCCTGGCCTTTCAGTTCTGCCATAGCGGTTTTCATCATCGGACCCATGCTCTTCATCGAGCGGTCCAATCCGGATTCTTCACAAATTCGCTCCACAGCGGCGCGAACGGCTTCCTCCGACATTTCCTCCGGCAAATACTGCTTCAGAATATCGATTTCTGTTCTATAACTATCGAGTAAATCCTGTCTTCCTGCCTTTTCGAAATCAGCAATTGCGTCCGTACGCATCTTGAGCTGTTTCTTAATAATCGGAATGATGTCGGCATCCTCCAGAGTTACCTGCTGATCGATTTCATGCTGTTTAATCGCGGCACGAATCAGATTAACGGTTTCCTTCCGGGTGCTGTCATGCGCCTTCATCGCTTCCTTATAATCGGTAAGCAATTGTTCCTTAAGACCCATTGAATACCTCCTTTACCAGATTAATACTTTCTGGCTTTCTTTCTAGCAGCTTCGGATTTCTTCTTACGCTTTACGCTTGGCTTCTCGTAGTGCTCTCTCTTTCTGAGCTCAGACATAACGCCATCGCGAGCGCAAGATCTCTTAAATCTCTTAAGAGCGCTCTCTAAGCTTTCGTTTTCTCTAACGATAACCTGTGCCATATTCCGATTTCACCTCCTACCGTACTCAGAATGTAAATGGAACAGAATCGTCCATAACATTGTAATTGTATCATCATCAATCTGTTTCTGCAAGTGATTTTTCTAAGAAATTTCACAACTTCTTAGAAAATACTTTCCACGATATCTCCGGCCATCATCTTCCGGCGGGAATCCTCGTCCACTGCGAACTTATCCGCCGCCATGCCGTGAATCATCACGCCGTACAGTAAGCTGTTGTTTTCCGAATTGCCCTGAGCAATCAGGGATGCGATTACCCCGGAGAGCACATCCCCGGACCCCGCCGTCGCCAGACCGGAATTGCCGGTGACGTTCAGGTACAGCCGCTGGGTGCCGTCCTCCTTAATCAGGGAAACCAGCGAAACGTCGGACTTCACCACCATGCTCACCCGATACAGCTCCGAGAACTTCTTTGTAAAACCGATTCGATTCTTTTCGATAACCCGGATATCCTCTCCGCAGAGCCGCGCCATCTCACCCACGTGCGGCGTGATGATGCACGGGCATTTTCTTTTACGAAACGGCTTCAGATTCTTGGAAATCAGGTTCAGCGCACCCGCATCCAGCACCACCGGAGTCTCCTGCGCCAGGATTTCTTTGATAATCAGGCGTCCGGTGGCGTCTTCCTTCATGCCCGGTCCCGCCAGAACCACGTCTACGCTTTCCACAAAATCATCCAGCGCTCCGATCACATCGTCCGTTTTATACGGCACCACTACCGCTTCCGGGATGGACACGTTGAAGAAACCGGTGAATTTGTTCGGGCAGAAAATCTTTACCAGTCCGCAGCCCGCTCTGTAGGAAGCTTTTGCCGAAAGCATCGCCGCTCCCATCATGCTCCCCGGGCTCACCACGATGCCCACGGTTCCGTAGGTGCCCTTATGGGAAACCTCCGTTCTCGGAATCAGCGCCATATCCTTAGTCTTTCGGAAGAACTCCCGGTCGCATACGAAAATACGATCCGGAATATCCCGATATCCTCGTTTCGCCAGGCCGATGTCCACTACTTTTACCTCGCCCGAAACCTTTCGTCCCTCACAGAAGAACAGACCGGTCTTGTAATTACCCATGGTTACGGTTAGGTCGGCCCGGAATACCGCATTCATAATCTGGCCGGTGGTGGCATTCAGTCCCGACGGAATGTCGATGGCCACTTTGTAGCCCTTTTTGGAATTCACATACTCCAGGAACTTCACAAAATTATTTCCGAAACGGCGATTGAGGCCGGTTCCGAAGATGCCGTCCACCAGAACGTCGTATTCCGAGCGCAGCGCCTTCAGACTCTCCGCTGCATCCCCGGTTCCGTATATTTTCAAATCCGGGAACATGGAAGAAATAATCCGAATCTGGCGCCGAAATTCCTTAGAGGTTCGGCCGGGATCTCCAACGAAATAGAGTGTGACGGAATAGCCCAAATGAAGGAGCCAGCGAGCGACGCACACACCGTCACCTCCGTTATTCCCCGGTCCGCACATCACCAGGACCCGCGTTCCGGTATCCGGAAAGCGCTCCGCAATCTCGTTCACCACACCTCGGGATGCATTTTCCATCAGCACGGAACTCGGAACGCCCTTGTCCATCGTGTATTCGTCCATATATTTCATGGATTTTGCCGTTAATGCATACATATATCTACTCCTGTTTATACAGTTTTCTAACTAATTATACAGAATATATTATATCATTTTTGCGTTCATATGCAACTCGGGTTTTACCGAGAGTCCTTGAAACCATCACCGAATCAAGCTACAATATACGTATTGATTTTTCATAAAAAAATACTTCAAGGGAGCGTTTATGTCCGTACAGATTACCGACGACGAAATCCGGCAGATTATCCTCCGGAGAAAGCGAAAAGAAAAAGAGCGAAAGAAGAGAAGGCGACGGATTACTCTGGCCGTTTGCCTGGTTTTCCTTGCCGGAATTCTGGGCTTTTCCTTCAGCACCGGCGGCGGGATCTTCACTTTGTTCCAGACCCGCGGCGTCATCTTCATCGATGCGGGTCACGGCGGCGAAGATCCGGGAGCGGAGGCTTTGGGACGCAAAGAAAAGGACGATACCCTGGAACTTGCTCTGAAGGTTCGGAAATACCTTCGGCGGAAACGCTTTAGAGTGGTAATGTCCCGAACGGATGACGTGAACGTGGACCGCCCGAAACGGGCGGAGATGGCCAACGAAGCTGAAGCAAAGCTGATGGTTTCCCTCCACCGAAATCAATCCGATGGAGAGGGCCAAGGCGTGGAGGCCTGGATTCACTCCGGTGGGAATTCCTCTGCCACCCTTCTGGCAGACAACATACTCCGCAATCTGGAGAAAGAAGGTTTTACCTACCGAAAAATCGGCACCGGCACATTGCCGGATGCGTCCGACAATTATTCCGAAAACCGGTATTCCAATATGCCTTCCTGCATCATCGAGGTGGGATTCATTTCCAATGAGTCCGATAATCAGCGCTTCGACAGCAACCTGTCCGGCAATGCCAAGGCCATCGCCAACGGCATTGAGACCACCTACGAAGCCCTTTACGAAAAGGACTCGGAAGAATAGGACGAATCGAAAAACCCGGAAATCCACCGCCTCTGCAATGGATTTCCGGGTCTATTTTTATTTCTTCGCTGCGTGCTCCGTATCGCAGTATTCACAACGATACACTCTCCGCTCCGGATCCGCCAGGCGGAACCGCTGCGGCACACCCCGCTCGATGGATGTGATGCATCTCGGATTCTTGCACTGAATGACGTTGGTCAGTCGTTCCGGCAATGCCATGTGCTTCTTGTCCACCATCTTTCCGTCCTTCACGATATTCACCGTGATGTTCGGGTCCACGTAGCCCAGCACATCGAAGTCCAGGTCAATCAGCTGATCGATTTTGATGATGTCCTTCTTGCCGTATTTTCCGCTCCGTGCGTTCTGAATTACCGCAACGGAACAGTCCAGATTCTCCAGTTCCAGGAGCTGATAGATCAGCAGGGACTTACCTGCCTGGATATGGTCCAAAACAATTCCGGTGCTTACACCGTCAATATTCATCACATTTCCTCCTTCCATCTAAGCAGCGTTGCAATCAAGGCTTTCCGGACGTCTTTGCCGTTCCGTACCTGTTTGAAGTACACCGCTCTCGGGTCCCGGTCCACATCCACGGAAATCTCGTTGATACGAGGCAGCGGATGCATTACGATCATCTTTTCCTTGGCCAATTTCATTTTAGCCCGGTCCAGAACATAGGTATCTCTCAAACGAATATAATCTTCTTCGTTGAAGAAACGCTCCTGCTGAACACGGGTCATGTAGAGAACATCCAGGTCCGGAATCGCATCCTCCAGGCTGGCGGTCTCCGTCCATTTGACGCCGGCTTCCGTCATGCTTTCCTTGTTGTATTTCGGAAGCTTCAGTTCATCCGGCGAGATGAGAACGATTTCCACGCCTTCGAAACGAAGCAGCGCTTCAATCAGAGAGTGAACCGTCCGGCCGAACTTCAGGTCTCCGCAGAATCCGATTCGAATATTATCGATTCGGCCGAATTCCTTCCGAATGGTGAACAGGTCCGTCAGCGTCTGCGTCGGATGGAAGTGTCCGCCGTCACCCGCGTTGATGACCGGAATGCTGCAGGCATTGGATGCCACCAGCGCCGCGCCTTCCTTCGGGTGTCTCATGGCGATGATGTCCGCGTAGCATTCGATAACCTTTGCGGTATCGCTGACACTTTCGCCCTTGGACGCCGAGCTGCTGTTTGCCGAGGCGAAACCAATCACATTACCGCCCAGTTCCAACATCGCCGATTCGAAACTCAGTCTCGTCCGGGTACTCGGTTCATAGAATAACGTAGCGATTTTCTTATGGGCGCATTCCTCGTAATACTTCTCCGGATGCGCAACCATGTCGTCTGCCAGATCCAGAATCTCGCCAACTTCTTCCTGGGTCAGGTCCGTAATGTTGATTAGATCTCTCTTAGCCATGAAATGATTCCCTCTCCTTCATCTGCCTTAATGTAACCTTCTTCTACCGCTGTGTCGATCATGGTTTCCACGCTGCACAGGCTGTACTTCTCCACATTCGCTTCCGCAAACTTTTCGTCTGCTTTTTTGGTGTTGTAGGTAAAAATACTGATTACGCCAAGGACATCTGCTCCGGCTTCTCTCAGAGCTTCTACGACCTCGATGGAGGAACCGCCGGTGGAAATCAGGTCTTCGATAACGACCACCTTATCTCCCTTTTCCAGCTTTCCTTCGATTCTATTGTTCCGGCCATGGGATTTTGCGCTGCCGCGAACGTAGCCCATCGGCATATCCAGAATATGTGCGGCAATCGCTGCGTGGGCAATTCCGGCGGTGCTGGTTCCCATCAGCTTCTCGCATTCCGGATACTTTTCTTTAACCACTCTGGCCATTTCATTCTCCACGGTGTTCCGAACTTCCGGATCCGTCAGAATCAGGCGGTTGTCGCAGTAGATCGGGCTCTTGATTCCGCTGGCCCAAGTGAAAGGTTCGTTCGGTCTCAGAAAAACAGCCTGAATCTTCAACAGACCTTTTGCAATTTCCTTACTCATTTCCCATGTCCTCCTTACATCTCGCATATGCAGCGACCGGGTCGGCTGCCTTTGTAATACTTCTTCCAATAACCAAATAGTCCGATCCCAAAGCTTTGGCCTTTGCCGGCGTTGCCACACGGCTCTGGTCTCCCTTGGCATCTCCTGCCAGACGAATTCCCGGTGTAATCGTCCGGAAATCGGAAGCCACCCGCTCATGAATCATCGGGGATTCCCAGGCGGAGCAAACGACCCCGTCCAGACCGGCTTTCCGAGCATTTTCTGCATAGTGAACCACTACGTCTTCCATCTCACCGTTCACCAGAAGTTCCCGGTGCATCATCTCCTCATCGGTGGAAGTGAGCTGAGTTACGGCAATCAACATCGGAATCTCCGAGCCGCCCCGCTCCTGAACACCTTCCATCAGACCTTCTTTCGCGGCCTGCATCATCTTAATGCCGCCGGCGGCGTGAACGTTGGTCATGTCCACACCCAGTCTTGCCAGTACCTTCATGGCGCTCTTCACGGTGTTCGGAATATCGTGAAGCTTCAGGTCCAGGAAAATCCGATGACCCCGCTTCTTGATTTCTTCGATGATGGACGGACCTTCGCTGTAATACAGCTCCATACCCACCTTTACAAATACCGGCTCTTGGAACCGATCCAAGAACTCCAGTGCTTTCTGTCCTGTTGGAAAATCCAACGCAATCATAATTGTCGGTGTCATCTCTATACTACTCCTCTGATTTCTTCCAGGTTACGGATTCCCAGTTCCTTCATTCTCTTCGGCAGTGCATCGATGGTCTTCTGGCACGTCCACGGATCCACCAGATTGGCAGAACCGATTTCGATTCCCGTCGCGCCCGCCATAATCATTTCCAGCACATCGTCGGCGCAGGAAATTCCGCCGATTCCGATAATCGGCAGTTTGCATGCGTGGTACACTTCGTTCACCATGCGCATGGCAATCGGACGAATGGCCGGACCGGACAGGCCGGCATACGTCTTGGACGTAATGGTTTTCCGGGTCTTCAGATCAATCCGCATCGCCTTGAAGTTATTGATCAGGCTGATACCGTCGGCACCGCCGCTCTCGCACGCCTTCGCAATCTCGGTGATGTCCAGCACATTCGGTGTCAGCTTCATAAAAATAGGTTTTTTTGTCACGTCCCGAACTGCCCGGGTAATCTCTTCCGACAGCTTCGGATCCGAACCGAAGGCGGAACCGCCGTGATCCACGTTCGGACAGCTGATGTTGATTTCCAGAATCTCCACCTGCTCTTCCCGGTCCACCTGCGCGGCAACCTCCCGGTACTCATCCACGCTGAAACCGCTGATATTCGCTACAATCGGTCCATGATAGATCTTCCGAAGTTCCGGCAGATCCACATCCCGGAAATGCTCCAGTCCCGGGTTCTGAAGTCCGATGGAATTCAGCATTCCGCTGGTGCATTCTGCAATTCGCGGCAGCTCGTTTCCGTAGCGCGGTTCCTTCGTAATACTCTTGGTTACCAGGGCACCCAGCTTATTCAGGTCGAAGACATCCTTGTATTCCTGACCGTAACCAAAGGTTCCGCTGGCCGGCATCACCGGATTCTGCAGCCGAACACCGGCCAGTTCTATGCTCATATCTACAGGGTTTCCCATAGTAGCACCTCCTTATCAAATACCGGGCCTTCCTTGCACACCCGCTGGGATCCTACTTTTGTCTGAATAGAACAGCCCATGCAGGCGCCGAAGCCGCAGCCCATGCGCGCTTCCAAGCTGAACTGGCCCTTCCGAACCTTTCCGTCCAGTGCCTGAAGCATCTTCAGCGGTCCGCAGGCACAGGCGTAATCCAAAGTGTCGAAGGCATCGGTGACAAAGCCCTTCTGTCCGTAGGAACCGTCCGCCGTCATCACCGTGATGTCGTCCGTAAAATTCTTAAATTCATCCACCAGGAAAATTTCGTTCGCAGTGTTAAAACCAAGAATCACCCGGCATTTTTTTCCGGCAATGACCAAGCTCTTGGCCAATCCCAGCATCGGCGGAATTCCGATGCCGCCGCCGATCAGAGTGCATCCGTCCGGAATGGCGTCCACATCGTATCCGTTTCCCAGCCCGGTGAGAGATGAAATCTTCTCTCCCGATTCCATCCGGCTCAATTTCTTCGTTCCGTCACCAACCACCTTATAGATCAGAACGTAGCGATCACTGTCGTAGGAGCTGACCGAAATCGGTCTCCGCAGGAATTTCTCCGGAACCTCCAGCATGGCAAACTGCCCCGGAGCCGTGAACGCGCACTCCGGCGTCTCCAGCGTCATTTTATAGATGCCGTCCGCCAGCATCTGATTCTCCAAAATCGTGCTTTTATCTCTCTTCATATTCTATACCTCGTAGACAATCTTTCCGTTCCAGAAGGTCATCTGCGTCTTCCCGTATACCGTCCAACCGTCAAACGGCGTGCACTTGCCCATGGACAAGAACCGGCTGTTGTCCAGAACGTACGGGTTCTCCAGATCCATCACTACGTAATCGTCGCCCATCGGAAGTCCGAAGCGTTCCCGCGGTGCGATTGCCATCATTTCCACCAGGCGCTCCAAAGTCATCACGCCGGGACGCACCAGTCCGGTGTACAGAACCGGGAACGCGCATTCCAGTCCGGTGATTCCGTTCAGACTCTTTTCAAAGCCCTTGGACTTCTCCTCCGCACTGTGAGGTGCGTGATCCGTCGCAATCATGTCCACCGTGCCGTCCAGTGCCCCTTCAATCATAGCTTTCCGGTCTGCCGGATCCTTGATCGGCGGGTTCATCTTGAAACGGCCGCCGGCCTCCGGATTCTCTGCAATGCCCTTTCGAACATCTTCGGTATCCAACACCAGATAGTGGGGAGCGGTTTCGCAGGTGACGTTCACACCGCTCTTCTTCGCATCCCGAATCACTTCCACGCTTTCCTTGCAGGAAATATGGCATACGTGGTATCCGCAGCCGGTTTCGTCCGCCAGCTTCAGATCTCGCTCAATCTGCCGCCACTCGCTTTCCCGCACTTTCCCCTCTCGAAGAAGGGATTCATCTTCGCAATGTGCCACAATCAGCTTGTTCAAGCTCTTTGCCACGTTCATGGCTTCCCGCATCAAGCCGTCATCCTGCACGCCTTTACCGTCATCGGAGAAGGCCAGCACGTGCTTCGCCATGCCTTCCATATCCGAAAGAGTTCCGGTACCGGACTGATCCTTGGTAATGGTGCCGTATGGGATGACCTGAATCACCGCATCCCGGTCGATGATATCCTGCTGCACCCGGAGGGAGTCCATATCGCTAGGTGCCGGCTTCAGGTTCGGCATGGTGCCCACCGCCGTGTATCCGCCTCTGGCTCCGGCCAGGCTTCCCTGCCGGATGGTCTCCTTGTATCCGAATCCCGGTTCTCTGAAATGGACATGCACATCACAGAAAGATGGCAAAATAAAAGAGTTATCGAGTTCGATAACTCTCTTTTCGTCACAATCATTCATATTGGTAACATCGCTAATTTCAAAAGAACCGTTATCCGTCAGTGCTCCGTTTTTATACAGTTTTCCGCCTCTGAGTACTGTCTTCATGTTACCTGCCACTCAAAATGTGATTAAATATACTCACATCGAGATAATGTAAGTTCTCACGAACATTACTTACTACTTCATCGTGTATGCTTTGGATTGACCGAAATCATATCTACTCACAAGTTCTTGTACACTCCATAGTCGTAAATTCCCGAAATAGCCTTCGGTACATACCTACGTTTGCTTTTATTTATGCAACTTCGTAAGTCGTAGCATCTCTCAAATTAAGTGCAGCATTGAAATCTCTGTCTTCGATATAACCGCAGTCACATGTGAAGGTTCTGTCTGAAAGCTTTAAATCTTTTTTGATAGCGCCGCAGCAATGGCAGGTTTTCGATGATGGAAACCATCTGTCTACAACTCGAAGTTCAATGCCGTTTTCGTTACATTTAGCTTGCAGCTTTGTTCTAAATTCATAAAACTTCTGCGAAGCAACTGCCTTTGAAAGATGTTTGTTCTTCATCATTCCTGATACGTTTAAATCTTCAATCGTTATATAAGATGGTTTGGTTTTCACTATCTCTGCGATTGTTTTATTGATGTAATCAGTACGAATATTGTCAATTCTATGATGAAGTTTCTGTACCTTAAGCCTATGTTTTTGTATATTCGCTCTTTGAGTGGATCCTCCTTTCTTTACATTTTCATACTTTCGAGAAAGACTTCTCTGTTCTCGAATGAGTTGTTTTTCCAGTTTCTTTAATTTTGCGGATTTGTTAATGTTCTTATAACTTGTACCATTGGAAACAACGGCGAAATCCTTTAATCCAAGGTCTATGCCAATTCCTTCATTGGAATTATTGGCTATCCTGTTATCCGGGATTTCTATAAGAACTGAAACATAGTATCTGTCCGCTTTTATCGAGACATGACCGCTTTTAATTACGTATCCATCCTTTGTTGTGGGAATATATCCTTTTTCTTTGATGCGAACCCAACCAAGTGACGGAATATTGATTCTGTGTCTTTCACAAAGACAATCTTTCGGATTATTCTTTACGAAATACATTTTTACATTAGATTTGCCTTTCTTTTTAAACCTTGGAAAGGCGCTCTTGTGATTAAAGAATCTTGTAAATGCGGTTTGTCCGTTATTTACTGCCTGTGTTACCGCTTTTGAATAAGCCTCCTTAATCCAAGAATAGTCCGGATGGTTCGGAAGATACTCATTGTTAAGCCAGACTCTAAATTTGTTGCTGCTCATAAACTTTTTCCCATTTTCATGAAGTTCCTTATTATGAGCAAGATAGAAGTTATAGATAAATCTACAAGTTCCTATCGTTTTGCGAATCTTGACCTTCTGCTCTTCTGACGGATTTATTTCTGTCTTGAAGCTCTTTAGCAATTCCCTCATCCCTTCCTATTTGTTTTTTATACTTACGAAGAACATATAGTCTACAAGAGAACACATGGAGTATTGAACCAATATTTATACCTTTGAATTGTAGATACTGATCATAAGTGTAATAACGCCTATTAGTTGGAGTTCGGTTTGCCTTTAAAATTTCTTCTCTGTTCCAACGTTCTAATGTCTTAACAGATACGCCTAAAAGAGATACGCCTAAAAGTTCAGCAAAATCTTTTGGTTTATATACTTACGTTACCTCCTTAATTTAAACCTAGTAGATTATAGCACTTTTTCATCTTCTTGTGTAGAAGTAAAATCAGGTTCCGGCAGGTTTTTTTTAGGTTCCGGCGTTTCCGGAATTTCCACCGATTCGTCTGTCGCTTCCGGTGCTGCAGCACTCTCCGTTTCCGGTGTTGCCGGCTTTACTGCGTTCTGCAGGTTCTGAAGAATTTCCATTCTCGAATCATCGGCTTTCGCAGGCGCTTGAGTCATAACCTCCGGCGCAGCGTGAATCGGTTCCTCTGCCGCTTCCGGCGCGTCTCCGCGACTCGGCTCACCCTCTGCAAAGTCCACAAAAGTCTTCTGCGGAACCGACGGCTTCTCGTCAATTACATACGTATCCAGGATCTTATCGTGCCAACCGCGGTTGTATTTATCGATCAGAATCCAGATGTATCCCAGCCACAGTACCGACGACGATGCCTTCTTTACGATAATCTCCCGTAAAAGCATTTTCGCAAATCCAACGGGACGACCGGTTCGGGCATCCACTACTCTCAAGCCCAGAATTGCCTTGCCGATGGTCTGGGAACGGGAGAAGAAATACAGTTCTGCGCCCAAGAAAGCCAGCATCAAAACGATGATTACGGATGGGTACGATACTCCGCCCGTCACATACGGCTGATTGTTGTAGTAAGATCCGTATTCGGAGAGGCTGTTCATGGCATCCTGAATCAGGCTTATCACACCGCTGATAACCTGTCCAAAGAATATAAGGGTGATGAAAGCCACCGGCACCGAATCAATCAGTCCGGCACCGAATCTCTTTCCTCTCGTCGCTAATTTCATTACGCGTTTCTGTGACATATCAATTTACCTCGTTTTCTCTAAGCTCCCAAACATTGCCACACATTTCTGAATATTGTAGCACAGTCCGCCGTCGTCAATGTGAATCCTATCTAAAAAAACTGCAGTCGATATCAATTCGGCTGCAGCTTTCATTCAATCATTAATTACTCTTCGTGCGGCTTGAAATCCTTGATTTCTTCCGGAAGCTCCAGACCCTTTCTGGTGTAGTAATCTACCAGTGCGGATTTAATTGCCTCTTCCGCCAGTACGGAGCAGTGAATCTTTCTTGCAGGAAGTCCATCCAACGCTTCCACCACCGCCTTGTTGGACAGCTCCAGCGCTTCCTGGACGGTCTTGCCCTTAATCAGCTCGGTCGCCATGGAGCTTGTGGCAATGGCAGAACCGCAGCCGAAGGTCTTGAACTTGCAATCCACGATAACGTCGTTCTCAATCTTGAGGTACATCTTCATGATGTCGCCACAGACCGGGTTTCCAACTTCACCCACGCCGTCTGCATCTTCGATTTCACCAACGTTTCTCGGATTCTTGAAATGATCCATTACCTTTTCACTATATAACATGTTCTCTTTCTCCCTTCTCTAACTCTTCCCAGAATGGGGACATCTTTCTGTAAAGTGCCACAATCTCGTGCACCTTCTCGATGATGTAGTCTACTTCTTCTTCCGTATTCTCTTCGTTCAGGCTGAAACGCAGGGAACCGTGAGCCGCCTCTACCGGAACGCCCATTCCCATCAGCACGTGGCTCGGATCCAGAGACTCACTGGTACATGCGGATCCGGAGGAGCAGCGAATGCCTTCCTCATCCAGAGCCAAAAGCAGGGACTCACCCTCTACGCCTTCGAACGAATAGTTTACATTTCCCGGAAGTCTCTTCACCGGATCTCCGTTCAGCTTGGAATGCGGAATATCGCTCAAGCCCTGAATCAGACGATCCCGAAGCGCTGCGGTCTTCTTTGCATTCGCTTCCATGTTGGCAACACCCTCTTCCAGAGCTGCTGCCAGAGCGGCATCGCCCGGAACGTTGCAGGTGCCGGCTCTCTTACCTCTCTCCTGAGCACCGCCTTCAATTACGTTCACCAGACGGACTCCGTTGCGAGCGTACAGAACGCCCACGCCCTTCGGACCGTGGAACTTGTGCGCCGACATGGACAGCATATCGATATTCATTGCCTGTACATCGATTGGCAGATGCGCCGCTGCCTGAACCGCATCGGTGTGGAACAGCACACCCTTCTCCTTGCAGATGGCACCGATTTCCGGAATCGGCTGAATGGCGCCCATCTCGTTATTGGCAAACATGATGGATACCAGTGCGGTATCTTCGCGAATGGCATCCCGCACCTTGTTCACGTCTACAATGCCGTTGCTCTCCGGAGCCAGCAGTGTAACCTCGAATCCTTCCTTCTCCAGCTTCTTCAAAGTATGGAGAATCGCATGGTGCTCGATGTTCAGGGATACCAGATGCTTCTTACCCTTGTCCTTCAGCACTCTGGCTGCGGACAGGAGCGCCTGGTTATCCGCCTCACTTCCGCCGGAAGTGAAGTAAATTTCATTTGGATTTGCCGCATTGATGGCTTTTGCCACCTTCTCTCTGGACTCTGCCAGCTTCTCTGCGGTAATCTGACCCTCGGTATGGAGGCTGTTCGGGTTGCTGTTGTAATTCTTCAGGCAATCCACCAACGTGTTCATTGCAGTTTCACTCATATATGTGGTCGCTGCATTATCTGCATATACTCTCATAGAACCCTCCCTCTATAAAATATAGTGTGTGTATTCTTTGTATGTCGAATTAAAAGTATCATATAATCCCTATTAAGTCAATAGGAATTAATGAATCCTCACCTATTTTTTAATATCCAGAATCTTCTCTCGGTTTCCGTCCAGCAGATCCTGCAAGGTGATGTTCTCCAGGTAATTGGAAATCAGCCGGTCCAGCCCAATCCACAACGGAAGCGTAATGCACCCATCTGAATTGGCACAATCCACTTCGCTGTTCTTCACGCAATCCACCGGTGCCAGGTTTCCCTCGGTCAACTGAAGGATTTCGTTGATGCTGTACTCCGAAGGTTCTTTTTTCAGCCGATAACCGCCGTTCTTCCCCCGGCAGCTCTTCAGCAGGCCGCCTTTGTTCATCATGGCCACCACGATTTCCAGATATTTCAGGGACAATTTCTGCCGCTCCGCCACCTCGGACAGAGAAACGAAACCATCCTCCTGATGTTTTGCCAGGTCCGTCAGCACTACCAGCGCGTATCGGCCCTTTGTCGAAACCATCATCTGCCCATCCTCCTTTCAAACTTACCTAATTAAAATACCACCTGTTTACTAGGAAATCAAGTAATTCCTACTAATTCGATAGAATTTAATTTTTTCGTTAAATATGGTACAATTCCGGTAAGGAGAAACCGCTATGAATTACGATTACAATCAGCTTTTTGCAAAAGAATACTCCGGCTATTCCCGCATCCGGCACGGTGTGGAGGAAGCCTTTCGCGCGCTGGAGGGATGCCGCCTCACCGCTTGGCGAACCGATGCTTCCCTGGGAATCCACGCGCTGGAATTCGGAACCAAATCCCTTCTCATCTGGTACAAGGATTCCGACCGCTGTAAAATCAGAATCGGTCCGGCCGCCTCGTCCGGCGAACCCTCGGGGCTTTCGTCTTTCGATGGACTGACGGATTGTGCCGGAATGGAACTCCACGATTTCTATGTACTGATGGGAGAAGAGCCCTTGCTCTGCCTGTCTTTTTCCGATGCCTTCTTCCATCCGGAAAACCGGCTGCTCCGGCAATACATCATTTCTTCAGAAGAGGGCGGTCATGGCATTCAGTCCACCGCCGTTCCGGATGAATCCCCCTTCCGCCGAGTTTCTACGGAACGGGTTCCCACCACCCGGCACTTCCGCAAAGTCATTCGAAATGAGGAAACCGAGGAGCAGTTCGTTTCCCTGTTGGACGAAGACGGCGGCACCCTCATTCCGCCCATCTATAACGACATCGAACTGTTTTCAACGGAGAAGGAAATCTACCGAACCGGCATTCGAAAGGTAATCCCCGGGGGAACGGATTATGATCTTTTCGGGCTGTGCGACGAAACGGGAAAGGAAATCATTCCCTGCATCTACCCGGACCTCTATTACATGGCCAACGGATTCGTCCTGGTGATGGATTACCGGCACAAATGGTGGGTGCTGAACGAGCAGAACGAAGCCCTCTTCGGTCCTCACAATCAGGGCGTGGATATTTACAGCCGCAACCGGGAGTACCTCTACTACATCGAATACAACAAAGATGCCCAATGCGAGGCACTGGGCATCTACAGCGTGGAACTCCGCACCGAGTTAACGGATGCGGATTATATCCGTATTCAATATTTGGGAGACGATACCTTCCGGGCGCAGAAAATATTCGGCCCCGGCGATGTTCGAACCGTCCTCATGGATCCTTACGGAAAGATTCTTCCTTCTTAAAGGCTATTTTGAAGAACCCCTCAGCATAAGCGAAATGACCGGCCGCGAGTATTCATCAAATTCTTCTTTGGTGTCCGTGTCAAAAGAACAAGATACCTGTACCGGAGCATTGTCGGTGTGAATGCGGATGCTCTCGTACAGGGACCCGGCTAGGAAAGCTTCTTTGAATTTCTCCGGCATCTTGTATATGGTCAGAAGTTCCGGATTCATAACCGAAACATCCAGCTTCTTCAGCGGCTTATGCAGAATTTCAAAATCCTTCTCCGCACGATTTAGATTTTCCTCCAAACTCTGATTCACATCCAGCTCTTCCGTATAATGAATATCCTGAATCACTCCGCTTTCATTGAAGGTGAAATAAATATAGCTTGCCGGAACACCGTCCTCTCTTTGCCGAAGATTACCGATTACATGGTATCCGTAATCCCGATAGGACTCTTTAGGATTATCCGCAGAAACGTATTCGCACACAGGTTCCATTGCCGCCTTCACCTTGTTGATCTGTTCGGCAGCCATCTCGATGTTCTCCTGCTTTTTCTGATTTCCTTCCATGTATTGAGGAATGTACATTCCGATCAGAAGCATCACCGGCAAGATTGCAAAAGCAATAAGCCGCTTCTTTATGTTCGGGATCGGAACCCGATAGGCTTCCGCCATCAATTCCGCATTGCTGCCGATTTCCGACAGAATATCTGTCGCGGTTGCCACCGCACTCACCGCTGCCGCCGCTTCCATCGCTCCACCGATGTTTTTCACCGTATCGCTGTCGCTTTTTCGAAGCAGCCGTCCGGAAGCCTGCATTGCAATGGTGCCGGCAACCTGAGCAGAACGGTCGGTCTCTTTTTGGTCTACTTGCAAGCGAGTCTGAAGAGTTTTCCACGCCACCCCTCGCATTCCAAATCGCGGGCGAAGCGTACAGAAGCAGAATATAATCACGTTCAGCACAATCAACGCGATGGCGGTGTAGAGTCCTCGCGGCTGAAACCCCTTGTTGTGAAACACCAGGTCATCAACCATCTCCAGCGGAATAATCTCCAGACACAGCACGAAAGCCATGATAAGAGCCACCAGGGCAACCTTCGGATACACGCAGTACCGCTGAATCCGCTTCTTTTCTTTTTCATTAATCATCGTGATATTCCCATACTACAGTTCATACATGTGATACATGTGGGCGTACAGTCCGTCCTTCGCCATCAGCTCATCATGGCTTCCCTCTTCCTGAATGCCGTTCTCCGTCAAAACGATGATTCGGTCCGCATTTTTGATGGTGGTCAGACGGTGTGCGATGGTCAGCGTGGTTCTTCCCTTAGCCAACTCTGCCAGAGAAGACTGTACGAGACGCTCGCTTTCGTTGTCCAATGCCGAAGTGGCCTCATCCAGAATCAGAATCGGCGGGTTCTTCAGGAATACCCGAGCGATACTGATTCGCTGCTTCTGGCCGCCGGAAAGCTTCGTTCCCCGCTCTCCCACATAGGTGTCGTATCCGTCCGGCATTTCCCGGATAAAATCATCGGCACCGGCTAATTTTGCCGCCGCAATAATTTCCTCCCGAGTGGCACCGGGACGGCCGTACTCGATATTTCCCGCAATGGTGTCGGAGAACAGATATACGTCCTGCTGCACCATTCCAATCTGGGAACGGAGGGACTGAATCTTTGCCTTTCGGATGTCCACCCCATCCACGGAAATGCTTCCGGATGTAACATCGTAGAAACGCGGAATCAGGTTGCAGAAGGTGGTTTTTCCCGCACCGGAAGGTCCCACCAATGCGATATTCTCCCCTGCACGAATGTGCAGGTTGATGCGATTCAGGATTTCCTCGCTGTCGTTATAGCGGAAGGACACATCCTTGAAATCCACCTCACCCTTCAGCGGTCCCAGTGTTACCGCATCCGGCGCATCATCCACTTCTACCGGTTCGTCCATCACTTCCACGAACCGCTCAATTCCCGTAATGCCTCGCTGGAACTGCTCCGTGAATTCCACAATTCGGCGGATGGCTTCCAGCAGCATGTTTACATAAAGAAGATATGCGATGAAATCACCGGCGGTGATAACGCCTTTAATCAGAGAAATGGAGCCCAGCAGCACGATCATCACGTACATCAGCCCGTCAAACATCCGGGTTACGCTGCGGAATCCCGCCATGTTCTTGTATCCGATGCGCTTCGCATCCAGGAACTTGGCATTTCCATCGCTGAACTTTTCTTTTTCGATATCCTCGTTGGCAAAGGATTTGGCCACCCGGATTCCCAGCAGGCTGTCCTCCACGTGGGCATTTACTTCACCCAGCTGACTCCGCTGCAGCTTGAAGGCCGAACGCATCTTGGTCCGATACTTCATGGCAAAGTAGATCATCAGCGGAATCATGGCGAAAAGCACCAATGTCAGCGGCACATTCACCCGGATCAATATGACGAACGAAATGATGATTTTAACCGCCGCGATAAAATACTCTTCCGGACAGTGGTGGGCGAATTCCGCAATGTCGAACAGGTCCGTGGTGATTCTGGAAACCAGCTGGCCGATTTTGTTCTCACTGTAGTAGGAGTAGGACAGTTCCTGGAAGTGGCGAAACAGGTCACGCCGCATGTCCGTCTCAATCAGCGCGCCCATTACGTGGCCCGTGTTCTGCATGTAGTAGTTGGACAGCACGTCCACCACTCGTAGTACCAGATACAGCGCGGACAGACGCACCACCATGTTGATGGTGAGGTCGGCCGGATGGTACGATACCGTGTTGGTGATAAACCGGATGATGACCGGCAGCACCAGGTCACAAACGCTGGTGAATGCGGCACAAATCAGGTCAAAAATAAAAATCTTTTTATAAGAGCTGAAGTACGGCATGAACCGCTTCAGCAAATACCCGGTGGGCAGTGTATGGTTCTTCATATTTTTCCTCCTTATTCATATTGCAACAAGTTATTGTACCCAATCATTTGGGAAGTTGCAAGAGTAATTGTATGTCGAAGCAATAACGCAATTCCATAGAATGAAGGAAAGAAGCGAGGAGCATTTCGCATCCTCGCTTCTTTTCGATGTAAGTAATTGTATGATAGGTAATTGAAACCGGCTAGATCCAGTTGACCATGACTCCTGCGAAGAGTACCGATACGATTGAAACAGAAACCATTCCGGCTATCAGCATTCTCGGCATGATGTGCTGCAAGATGATGTGCTGTTCTTCTTCCGTTTCTCCCACTGCTTTGGCAACTTCACTCGGAACGATGTAAGTACCCGGGAAACCGAACAATGCGGTTACACCAAGAGCAAAGGACATGTACCAACTCTCCCCGAAGATTTTTCCGATGACAATTGAAATCAGTGCACAGCTTGCCAAACCGATTACAAAAATGATAATCATCGGTTTAATCATGGACACCAACTGACCCGGTGTAGTATTGGCCAAATTGGCGAATACGTTCGTTAATACAGCGCCGATTACAAAAGTAAATCCGTTCGCCTTCTCCATCGCACCTTCTTCCAAGAATCCGAATTCGTGGAAAAACACACCCAGAACCAGACAGATAACCAGCATATTCACCTTCCCGCCGGTGAGATTGGAAAGATACTGCGCCAAGCAAGCCACAATTGCAAGCTTTGCCAACATGAAATTCGCTCCTCTGTATTTCTCCGGAACGTCCGGGATGAATTTCAGTTTGGATTTCTTGTTTTCTTCATCCGTGCCTTCTGCCGCACCTGCAGTAAGCTGGCCGTTACGAATCATTCCTCTCAGACGAAGCGCTTCTTTCTTGCATAGAATCGATGCAATTGGGAATCCAATGACACCCTGCAGAATCAGCACCATGGATCCGAATAGGACGATGTTTGCACCTGCTTTCTGAAGTGCGTCAGACATTACCAGGAATGCCACAACACCGCCACCAACAATCGGCGCTGCAATCAACGCTTCAAAGCGATTAATAAACAGTTGTCCGATAAAGTACACGCCTAAGCAAATGCCAATGGTAGAGCATAAGACTAGAACTACGGTTTTCCATTCTGCAATCAGTTCTTTCAATTTAATGGTGGTGCCCATATGTACCAGCATCAGCCCCACCGTCACGCCGGCAAAAAGCTGAAGCGTGGAATCCTGAAAAATCGTTGCCGGAAGCCCGTTCCAGAACCCGATGGCAAACAGAATCGATGCTACAAACAGCATAGAAATAATTGCTTTGCTCTTCGTGGCAATGAAATCACCGATTGCATATACCACGAGGATTATCGTTAATGCGTATAATCCATTCATAGTTATTCTCCTTTTCGTTACCTCAATTAATACTTTTTATTTCGTGTGATGTGCAAGATATTCAAATGCGCATTGACAGTGCGCTGCCGTGCCGTAAGGCAATGCTTCCTCATCGATCCGCATCTTCGGATTATGCATGGAATATTCATATCCATCTTCCGGTGATCCGGCGCACACATTGGCATAGAAGGTTGGGATGTACATTCCCAGATTTGCGAAATCTTCCGATCCGGAAATTGGCTTAATTATCTCCACCTTCTTTGCAACCGCTTCAATATACCCTTTCATTTCTTTCGTAAGTTCTCTGTCATTTACATTTGGAGCAACTCCCACCCGGTATTCCGTAACAGCAGTTCCGCGCCAAACCGCCGCAATTCCGGAAGAAATCTCCTCTATCCGACGTTTTAGAAATTCCCTTTTCTCACGGCTAAAAGCACGAACGTTTCCAAGAATTTCCGCACTGTCCGGAATGATGTTGCTGGCGCTTCCGGATGTCACACTGCCAATGGATAGAATCACATCATCGTTAAATGCCGTTTCCATAATCGGCATTTGATGCAGCGCCGTTACGATATTCGATGCAATGTTCACTGCAGAAACACCCTGATATGCACAGGATCCGTGAGCGGAACGTCCGGAAACATGAATGCAAAATTCGTCCGCCGAAGGCATCATTTGCCCTTCTGTGAAGACGATGGTACCCGGATGCAAATCGTAATTTCCACATCGCCCGGTATTAATGTGGAATCCCATCGCGGCATCTACTTTCGGATTCTCCAGTATTCCTTCGTCTATCATGCGTTGAGATCCCTGCAGCAATTCCTCTGCCGGTTGGAACATGAACTTCACCGTTCCTTTCAGTTCCGATTCATGTTTCTTCAAAATTTTGGCCGCGCCCAAAAGCATCGCCGTATGACAATCATGCCCACAGCTGTGACATATTCCATCTTTTTCACTGGAATATTCCACGCCGGAATCTTCCTGCTGCGGCAAAGCATCCATATCCGCCCGCAGAAGGATCACCGGGCCGGTTCCGGTTCCAATCATACAGGTAAGACCTCCGCCTAACTTCTCGGGAAAGCAGCCGTAGGATTCCAATTGTGTCGCCACGAACTCGATGGTTTCCGAAAGATTGAAGCCCAGTTCCGGTCGTCGATGAATATGACGGCGATTGGAAATAATCTCATCTTGAATACTCAACGCCTCCTCAAGAAATCGATTCATATCTCTCATCTCCTTTCTCTCTTTAATCTAGTCATGATTGTACTATCCTTTGTGTCTCGGGAGGAAATGCCTTGAACTAATACAGCCATTAATAAAAATAATACCCCCTATATTATCGGAAAATTTCGACAATATAAGAGGTTATTTTTGCATGAATTATTGTATAATTAGTTATTCGATACCGTTCACAATGGAAAGGAAGTATCATATAGAGTTATGGAAATCAGACAGGTGTACTACGCACTTGAAATTGCGAAGCAAAAGAGCTTCTCGAAAGCAGCTCGGAAACTATACATTACCCAACCGGCAATCACGCACCAAATTAAAGCCTTAGAGGAAGAACTTCAAGTTCATCTTTTTGACCGCACACCACAAGGAGTCACCCTAACCCCGGAAGGCGAAAAATTCTGCCGGTATGGTGAGAAAATCATTGGCGCGGTGGATGATCTTCGAAGTGCATTTGACTTGGGAAATCCGGACGAAACACCCATCCTCCGGATTGGTGTCTTTCCGTTCTACAGCGTATCCCCCCTTCAGCACATATTGACATCTTTTTTTGCGGGAAATTACAAAGTATTCGGAAATATGAAGACCATTGACAATTATCAGGCTTTTAATCGCCTGGAATCCGGAGACTTGGATTTTGCTGTTGTCAAAATCAAGCCGGGAAATATTCCGGAAAGTCTCGAATATATCACTTTGGATGAGGAAAATCTCTATCTGTTAATTCAACGCAAAAGCAATCGCATTCAGGGCGGAACGATTCCGGTTCAGGCGTTAGGTGATTTTCCCCTGTTGACCGGCGAAGAGGACTCTCACTTCTATCGGGAAATGAAAACTCTGTACGATAGATATAATATGCCATTCAATGTTTCTTTTATGAACACCAAAGAAACACAGATTATGAAAGAAATGATTAAAGATGGTGTGGGTGTTGTTTTGGCCACGGAACAGGTTGCCCGCACACTGGAAAGCGATGAAATTGCCGCTCTTCGAATTGAACCAAATCAGACTTTTTACACTGTCTTGGCATACCCGAAAAACCGAAAATTGAGAGGAATCTTTCTCACTTTCAAAAATTATGTGGCGAATCATTACGCATCCGCTAGCCGGGAAGCGAAAAAACCAATATCCGTTTCCCACACTTTGGATCAGGAGGAATTGGAAAATGAAACCGAATAGCCGGATTCCATCGAAATATCGTCATTTCATCGAACAGAATGCCTGGATGATAGGAGGGAACATCCTCTTTGCCATCGGCGTCAATATGATTGTCACCCCGCTGGGACTGTACAACGGGGGTTTTATGGGAATGGCGCAGCTGCTGCGCCTCCTCTGCGTCAACGTGCTGCATATTCCGGTTCCGGCCGGCTTTGACCTGGTGGGTGTCATCTACTTCCTGGAGAACGTGCCGCTGTTCTTCCTCGCGTACAAGGTGGTGGGAAAAGAATTCTGCTTCAAATCCCTGGTGTCCATCGGCATCGCCTCTCTGGCACTGGCATTGGTTCCCGTGCCGGCCACACCGATCATGCATGATACCCTGGCGGCCTGCTTTGTGGGCGGCGTCATCGCCGGAAGCGGCGCCGGCATGGTAATGCGCGGAGGTTCCTCCGGCGGCGGACAGGATATCATCGGCGTGTGCATGGCCATTCGCCACCCTAATGCCAAAGTCGGAATTATCAGCATCATCATGAATGTTTTTATCTACGGCGTCTGCCTCTTCATTTTTAACGTGGAGGTGGTCATCTATTCCCTGATCTACACCACGATTCTGGCGGTGTTCCTGGACCGGATGTTCATCCAGAACATCAACGTGCAGGTGATGATTTTCACCAAGAACCCGGGAATCTCCGACGTGATTCTCACGGAGATGGAGCGGGGCGTTACCGACTGGACCGGCCGCGGGGCATACACGAAAGAGGATTCCTACATCCTGGTAACCATGATTTCCAAGTATGAAATCGAGCGGCTGCTGAGCCTGGTGCGCGGCATCGATCCCCATGCTTTCGTCATCGTGACGGAAGGCACTAAGGTATACGGAAATTTCCAGAAAAAGCTGACGGATTAATTCATGGGCAGCAGTTCCGGCATTGCTTTACGATGCTTTAGTTTCCGGTAGAAAAGCACATTAAGAATAATTCCAACAAAGGTTGCTGCCGGAGCCGCCAAACCGATTCGGGTGAGGCTGGCGTCGGGCTGGATGCTCATGTAATAGGCCAGCGGTAACCGAACCAATAATGTCTGTATGAGACCCTGTGTCATGACCCACAGGGTCTTGTCATGTCCGTTGAAATAACCGATCATGCTGAACAGCACCGCGGTGACAATGGTTTCCGGCGCGAATCCTTTCAGGTATTCGTATCCCCGCTGAACAACGCCCACATCTTCGGTGAAAATTTCGGTGAGCAGGTTTCCCTTAAAGAATACAATCAGAAATACCACGCATCCCACAGCCAGACCAATTCGGATGCCGGTGAACATGGCTTTGGAGGCCCGCTTCTCGTCGCCGGCGCCCACGTTCTGGGAAACAAAGGAGGCCATGGACTGCATCAGGGAACTTGGAATCAACATGGCGAAGTTGACCACCTTGCAGGCCACGCCGTATCCGGAGGATGCTTCCAGTCCCAGTCGGTTCACAAAAGCACACAGCGCCAGGAAGGACAGCTGAGTCAGGAACTCCTGGAGAGCTAACGGACAGCCGACCTTCAGTGCTCTCCGGCACTGGTGGTTCAGCCGGAAGTCCCTTCGGGCGATGCGGAATGGAAGATTTCTTTTTTTTAGCAAAACCAGCGCGAACACCACGCTGACGGCCTGAGCGAAAACGGTAGCCAAAGCGGCACCGGCTGCGTCCATTCGGAGTCCGGCAACCAGAAGGAGATCCCCCGCCACGTTCACCAGGCAGGCCACCGCCACAAAGATCAGCGGTGATTTGCTGTCGCCCAGTCCCCGGAAGATGGCTGCCAGCACGTTATACGCCACGATAAAAATAATTCCGGCACCGCAGATGCGCACGTATTTGGCGGTCAGGTCCAGTGCCTCCGCCGGCGCCTGCATGATTTTGGAAATGGGATACGGGAAAAGCACCATCACGCTGAAAAGAATCACCGACAGGATGGCGAAAACGACCGTGGCACCGCCAATCAGCGGGCCGATATTCTCCGGATTCTTCTCCCCGATATACCGGGCAATCAGCACGGTGATGCCCATGGCCAGCTGGGTAATCACGAATGTTACCAGGTTCAGCACCTGACTGCCGGTGGATACCGCCGAAAGTCCGGATGTGGTTCCGAACCGGCCCACCACCAGCAAATCCACGGCACCGTATGCCGCCTGCAGCACCAGCGCGCCCAGCACCGGAAGCATAAACGACACCAGCTTCTTGCTAATGCTCCCCTTTGTAAAATCTCCGTTCATACTATTCAAAATATCCCCTTCTTTCACACATAATTCGGTGCAGCTTCTCGATGGACGCAATCATGCAGTCCGCTTCCTCTTCGGATATATTTTGGATGCTTTCGGCAAGCTCCGTGAAATACTTGTGATTGTACTTCTCCGTCAGCTCCGCCCCCGCCTTCGTAATTTCAATAAAAGTAATCCGGGCATCCTCCCGGGAAACCCTCTTCTCCACGTACCCCTTCTCTTCCATCTTCTTGAGGGTCCGGGTAACGCCTGGCCGCGGAAGCTTCAATGCATCGCTGATGTCCGAAATCCGAACCTTTCCGCTCTTCTGCTCCAGGTTATGGATCACATCCAGGAACTTGATGTAGGATGGCGCCACGCCCTCCGGAAGTTCCGGCAGCATGTCCCGCACACGCTTCGCCAGGTAACAGGCATCCATCATTTCTTTCACTTTCTCGACTTTCATATATGACCTCGCATGTTGTTTGATTGATCGATTAATCGGTTGACCGGTTATTTGGGTTGGTTGTTTGGTTAATCGATTTATCGATTTATCGGTTGATTTTTTTAATTACCTTCGGTAATTAACAGTGGTAATTATATAGATATCAGAAGCGAATGTCAATAGCGAATGCCCATGTTGGCGTGGCTTGACGGTGGAACAAGGCCTTGCGGGGAGGTCCACGCCAACATGGGCGGCGCCGGCTCGGGATAATCCGGGCACTGTTGGCGTGGGCCGACGGTAAAACAAGGCCTTGCGGGGAGGTCCACGCCAACATGGACGGCGTGCGAACAAATATTGAAAGGAAGTGATGTATAACCCCTTGTTTTTCCGCCCCGTACATCAACTCCATTCTCAGAGGTGATGCATCACCTCTAATTATTTTCATATTTCTTTCATTCTACTTTGTTTTCAATTAGCATTAAAAGTGATGCATGCGCAGCTGCTTTCTGTTTTCCTACATCACAGCCTACCATTGCCGACGGTCATCATCCCTCTGAGTTGCCCGGCGGCTACACAATAATTGATGCAGGAACATCTTTTTTCAGCGTTCCTGCATCAATTTCCTGATTTCTACCCGCGGCCCGAATTAGAATCGGGCCGCTTCCAAATGAAAAGTGATGCACGAAAGGCTCTCACCGGCCTTCGTGCATCACTTTCCATTATCATAATCTACAAAAGGAAAGAATTGACGACGAACTCTTCATCTTCTTCCGTTCGTCGTCAATTCTAATCATCATCTTGTGCCTCCTGCTCTAATTTACATTCTCATCAACAAAAATTGACGACAGCCCCTCGCTTTGGGGTAGCCTGTCGTCAATCCAACGCATTCTTCGCACTCAGAATCTAATTGAAATTCAGTAAAGTTTCAAAATCACTTCTTCTCATTCGAATTTCTTACTTCCAAGACCTCATTCTGCCCTCTCCACCGGGCATTTGACTCTAATCTACCCGGCGGCTGCGGGGAAATTGACGACGGAACCGCGGGGCAGAGGGTTTCGTCGTCAATTTCTTCTGCTTTCCATGAAAGCGGCCCGCATTAGAGGCCTTCATGAATCATTGTGAGATAGTTCGCAGAAACTATTCCGCCCTTTTTCCTCGATATGAAAAACTATCCAATATCTGCCTCGTCATAATCACTACCAATCCACATATATTTCTTTAATCAGTGAATAACCTTCAGGCCGTTGATCTGAAACACCTATAACGTCTCCAAGCCAGTCTCCCGGTTCAGTAACTCTTCCATAAACCTTTAAAAGTGCCAGTGGATCTGCATAATCATTCTTTGTACGATCCCGAAAAAGTATGTCTGTCTCAGCAAGAGTGTAATAAATCTTCTTTGTGTGGTTAATCGTGAACATACGTCTTCTCGCAGTTTTCAGGAACAATCCTTCATATGGATTATCTAAATCAATCCCGTATTCGTTGAAATGATCAAGTTTACCGTTTTCCCTGTACTCCTCAAGATCATCCTCTATCCATTTACGGACGTCTTTTTCAGCTTCCTTGAATAAGGATGATACGTTTCTGTATGATTCGCAGATCATATCAAAAGCATCCTCCGGATACCCAAATTCTACCGACTGTTTATACAGCGTTTTTATCACTCCGTTTGAAGACTGTTCCGGAACAAAACACTCATCACCAAACCAAAGAACACGGTCGCCCTTCCACTCATCTGTCAACAGACTGTGAAGTGCATGAAGAGGAGTACTATCCTTGCGCATAGACGCGCCAAATCTACTCCCGTAATCAAAATCCTCCGGACAGATATATTCTTTTTTATCGACATTCACCCACCGATAATATTCGCCCATGATTCACCTCGTCATTCGCTCATGCTTTACCCTAACTGGAAATAATATTCCTCTGCTCTGTTCAACTACGAGATATCCGCATTTCGGTTGATATCCCGAATCGTGCCCATGATTCCGCTCCACACGTCCTGGGAATCTCCGAACAGTTCGATGATATTTCCGCGGTCCGTGAACGGAGAATCCTGGAGAACCGAAACGTCTTTCATGATGCCGTTTCGAACGATGTATTCCACAATCTGGTTCACGAAGTAGATCTGCCGGTCATTCAGGTTGGCATTTTCCAAGTAATCCGCGAATGCCGCTTTGGCCGCGTTCATATCCATTCCCACAATTTCACGAACCAGTTCTCCCAGTGGTTTGTCGCCGTACTCCTTCTCGTAATCCTCTTTGGACCCTACTTCGCTCCAAAGGATTTGCTCCAGCTGTTCCACATCCATTTTGGTCAGCGGAATATTGGACTTGAGCTTCCCGATTACCAGATGATCCGGATGCTGGCGAATGTATACCTCTGCATCGTGACGATAATCCTTCAGGTAATCGTTCTCCAGTTCGCCGCCGTCCCATTTCAATTCCAGAATTTCATCTTCGAAATCCGTATGGTGCACATTTATCTTTGGCGGCTGGTAATATATCATCAGTTCCCGAAGGTTTTTCCGAAGGGATTCGAAATCGTTCATATCCGCTTCACTGACCCACTCTGTATCCAGAACCCGGTCGATCCACATTTTCTGAGCTTTTACCGCAGGAATCGTTCCGGCTTCTTTTGCCACACGGCCCACACGATTCTGGAGAGACTGGATTCCGGCACTCGTCTTCTTTCCTTCCAGATGCGCCAATTCGATGCCGTACATCAGCGAATCAAATCGAAGAATCCGCGCATCTTCCGAGTCGCCCTGCAGCAGCGGAGCGATTTCTTCCTTAACGTACGTCTCGTCTTCATCGGTTATGATTTTGTAATTATCCTTATTTAAATATTTTTCGATATACCGCAAATGCTGCCGCGCCGCAAAACCTTCCTTGTTGATTCCCCGGACCTTTTCCAGCATCTCATCCACCAGATTATTTCGGAATGCCATCAGCGGCTCCGTCTGGTACTCCAGATCCTGCAGCTTATGGGACAGGGCGAATTTAATCCGGTACAGCCGGCCCTGCAGCGTTCCGGAATCCTTCACTTCCCGGCCGTTTGGATTCAAGCGGAAGAATTCGAAGTTTCCGCAGAAGTCGAAAATATAGAAATTCTCCTTGTCCGCACCGTCCAGCAAGCCTTCACACAGCCGTGTCCCCCGGCCAATCATCTGCCAGAATTTCGATTTGCTCATCACCTTCTTGAAAAACACCAGGTTCAGCACTTCCGGCACATCAATTCCCGTATCCAGCATGTCCACGGAAATCGCAATCTGCGGCAGCTTCTTCGGATTGGAGAAGGTATCGATTGCTTGCTGCGAATTTTTAATCTGATTATCGATGACCTCCGCATAGCCGGTCAGCTTCGGATATTCCTCGTTGAATACTTTTAGGATCTCCTCCGCATGCAGATGGTTCTTCGCAAAAATAATGGTCTTGCCGATATCTTTTCCGAAATGCACACGGTGACCTTTCGTCATGAGGATGTCCAGCACTTTTCGGATGGTGTCCTTGTTGAACAGCCATTGATTCAGCGCCGAAGAATCGATCTGCTTCGGGATAAAATCCTCATCCTCAAAAGTACTTTCGAATTCGTCCTGCTCTTCCGGGGTGAGATCGTCGTAGTTGATGCCATTCTCCATGAATTGCAGCTTGCTTTCCACGGACACGTAGTTCACCAGGTATCCGTCCGTCACCGCCTGAGCCAGTTCATAGCCATAGGTCGGCTGCCCGGCTTTCAGGTTAAAAATACCATAGGTGTTCTTGTCGATTTCGTCCTTCGGGGTTGCCGTCAAGCCCACCAAAGGTGCGTCGAAGTAATTAAAAATATCCCTGTATTTATTATAAATCGACCGATGGGCCTCATCGCAAATCACCAGGTCGAAGTGGCCCGGCGTAAACAATCTTTTTCCGTTCTCGTCATTTACCGAATCGATGCAGCCGATCATGGTCTGGTAAGTGGCAAAGATGCAGGCCGCACCGTAGTTTTCCTTATCCTCGCAGAGATTGGTTACCGATAGGTTCGGCAGCTGATCGCCGAAGCTTCTTTTGGCCTGAGTGACCAGTGCGGTTCGGTCGGCCAGGAAGAGGACGTTTTTCATCCAGCCCTTTCGCTGGAGCACTTCTACCAGGGATATTACGGTTCTGGTTTTTCCCGAACCCGTCGCCATGACCAAAAGCGCTTTCCGCCGGTTCTCTTCGCCCAACGTACGGCAGACTGCTTTTACCGCAGCTTCCTGGTAATATCGGCCGGCGATGTCCCGGCGAATTCGAATGTCCGTCAGCGGCTCCCGCATCCGTTGGAGATTGTGAAGCTTCTCCAGATCGCGTTTGGAATAGAATTCCGCAACCGGCCGCTCCGGGTACTGGTTGTCGATGATTCGCATCTCGAAACCGTTGCTCAGGAAGACCACCGGCCTGCGCCCGTATTCTTTCTCCATAATATCCGCATAAAGCCGAGCCTGAATTCGGCCGTTTTCCACGTTGACGCTGGTGCGCTTCGCTTCCACAACTGCCAGCGGCCGGCCGTCATCCCCGTACAGCACGTAATCCGCAAAACCTTCGCCGGAGGCGTTCGGCAGTCCTTCCAGCCGCACTTCCTCCAGCCAGTCCTTGCCCTTCGTCCAGCCGGCAGCGGCCAGCATAACGTCGATGTATATTTTTCTCGTATTGAATTCCGTCAAATCCAGCGGCTTTGGAACATAATTTTCCATCCGCTCTTCCCGTCTCGCACTGAGCTCGTCTTTCAGCGCCCGATTCTCTTCTATGAGCTTCTGAATGTTCAGTTCGTATTGCTGCGTTTTCTCCTGGGCGAGGGCTTCCTTCTTCTCCAGCTCATTCTCTGCGCCGAGAAGTTCCCGGTGGAAATCCGGCGCGTCGTAGGTTCTGGAATAGCTGCATGCCACAAAATCCATGAAGTAGAACAGGTTCTCTACTCCCAGCGCCGCCTGTTCATAGGTAATCTGCACGCCGGCGTGCGCCGCATTGTTTCCCAGTGCCCGCACATACTGAATCCGCCGCATCAAATCATCCGGCACCAACTCCCGGAAGCGATTGGTATTAATCATCGCAACGAGGGTTTCTTTATATGGCATCCGAAGAAAATGGTCCGCCGTGTACATCCATTTGATGGCAAATTCCATCGCCTTTCTGCACCCGATGGCGCACGCCTCCGGATCGATTCCCAGCAGCCGTTCCGCCCGAACAGCCATGTCCGCAAAAGACTTAAATTGTGCATCCTCCTTGAGGAAATCAAAGTTACCCATTGCTTCTCTCCGATAATTATACTAACTGCAGCACCCTCTCCACGGGTGCATTCCAAAGTCATTTCATTATATCGCATTTCATATATCCCTGCCAACTGTTGATTGGGAAGAAATCTTTCCATATGCCTTCACATTGATGATGATTTCTAGTAAAACCCTTCCAACCAACGTCTCTTACAAGAAAACCCACAGATTCAAATCTTGAATCCGTGGGTTTTTCTTCAGTCTGCAGCAATCTTCACTTCTGCGAAGATTGCTATCTATTATTAATATTTAATTACGACTTCTCTGCATTTCGGACATCTGTATGCAGTTGTAATCGTTCCACCACTGAAAAGTCCGACTTTTTCTTTCCCAAGCGGAATAGCGTTCTTTCCAAGAGATGGAAAGACTGTAATTGGGCTTGGTTTTTCACAGAAACAAAGTCCATCTCTGCACTTAATATATCCAAGAATCATCTCTTCGCCACAGCTTGAACACTTCATTACTATTCTCCTTATTTAAAAGTTTGAAATAAAACTTGATCATCCAAATTCCACACTTCTTTAGACCTATGATTATAGTTAATTCCACACCGTTTCTTAATGTATGAGTTATTGCTAAAGCAACGTGTCTTCATTTTTACATCATATTTACACTTTTTCTTAATTCTAGTTATATGGACATGTTTTCCAACCGGATCAACATAATATAACAAATCTCCTGTACCATACTGATCTTTGTAAACAACTCTCTTTTTTGTATGCTTTTTATCTTCATATATATAAAATGTTCTTTCCTTTATCGAATGCATTTGAGCATCAGAGAAAAATCTTGTTCCGTAATTAATCTTAACCTTATCATTCTTCAATCCTAATGCGGCGGAAACTACAGAATATGGAATTCCAACTTTTTTATCAAAAAATGATATCGAAACATCAACTACCCCTTTAACGTATTTTTTCCAGTCTGATTTTGACGGCTTGGAAGCATACTTTCGTATTGTATGTTTTTTTACAGATTTGACAGTATAGTATATCTTCTGTCCTCGTGGTGTTTTTCCAAAATAATGCTCTTTACTAGCAAAAGCCCCTTGAGCACTTATACCAAAAACTAATACAGCAATTAAAACAACAAAAATCCCTAATCGTTTCTTCATCGTGAAATCCCCCCTTCGCATATCGAAACAGTGATGTTTGTTTTTTATAATGAGGAGTCTGTCAAGACTCCTCATTATTTGATATGCGTAGTATATCAACGATTTGGGGAATATTTTATAGCTACAATTATGATACCACACGACAATCGCGATGGACAGATGCTTTACACAATTATCGAAAACATCTTTTCAATGGTTCCATGTTGGAAAGATATTCCGTAAGGCAGGTACCGGCAAATTGATATTTGCAGGTCCGCAAACTTTACCTACGAGGTAATATTTGTGAGGGGCGGACCGCGGACGCCGGGCATC
>CAKQWJ010000017.1 GCA_934278925.1 uncultured Clostridia bacterium
TGAGTAGTGTAGTGACTATTCAAGTATACGGGTAAATCCACGTTGCTACAAATGTGAGGTCACTTCATATTGTCTAAGATGTGCGATTATCATAAGAATAATTTTACAGCGTAAATCCAGATAGCAAATATTTTGGAAATAGTCGATTATCACTAATGGTTAAGATGACAAGTCAAGGAGGTGGCACTATGGTGAGAAGTCGCAGTTATATTGCAACGCCACCTGGGGCGACAATTAAAGAACAGTTGAATGACAGAGGTATGAGTCAGAAGGAGTTTGCAGCCAGGATGGATATGTCTGAGAAGCATATCAGCAGACTCATTAACGGTGATGTACAGCTTACACCGGAGACATCTGTTAAATTAGAGATGGTTTTAGGTGTTCCTGCTAAGTTTTGGAATAATCTTGAAGCAATCTACAGAGAGAAGCTTATTAAGGCAGAAGCGGAAAATGCAATGGATGTTGATGTCGAGATTGCAAAGCAATTTCCTTATAGCGAAATGGCAAAATTCGGATGGGTCCCTAAGACCAGAGAAGCTAAGGAAAAGGTAGTCAATCTTAGGATGTATTTTGAGGTGGTCAATCTTTCACTTTTGGGAAGTGCGCAGATTACAAGAATTGCGTGCAGACGTCTGGCAATCACAGAAAAAAGTGATTTGGCTTTGATGGCCTGGGCGCAGGAAGCAAAGATTAGGGCGCGTGGTATCCAAACTGCACCGATTAATGTTAATGGCTTGATTTCTGCTATGCCCGAGTTGCGAAAAATGACTGCGCTTAATCCTAAGGAATTTTGCCCGAAGATAAAAAAATGCCTTGCAGATTGTGGAATCGCTTTGGTATTTTTGCCACACCTTAAAGGATCTTTCCTTCAGGGCGCATCCTTTATGGATGGAAACAAGATTGTTGTTGGACTTACGGCAAGAGGAAAGTACGCAGATAAGTTTTGGTTCAGTTTGTTTCACGAACTCGCACACATTGTTCTCGGCCATGTTGGACAGCCGAATGAAATATCTGAGGAAGATGAGAAGGCGGCTGACAAGTGGTCCGGTGATACATTGATAATATCTGAAGCCTTTGAGGCTTTCAGAAAAGATAGAGATTATTCAGAAAGAAGCGTGCTCCAATTTGCAAAAGAGCAGGAAATTGCACCTGGGATAGTAGTGGGGCGAATGCAGATGGAAGGAATGATTCGATACAACATGTTGAATAATCTGAAAGAGAAATATGAAATCATTGTATAAAGATATCATCACGGTTCCGCCGGTTCGGAAAATAATTGACAGAATTTGGAATCGTGATACAATGGAACTGCAGTAAAAAAACATACGGGGAGCTGGAAGCAGCCGGCTGAGAGGAAGGAATACTTCGACCCATAACCTGATTTGGATAATGCCAACGGAGGGAAGATAAGATCGTGAAACCCACGGATTACCGGAACGAAAGTTGGTAATCCGTGTTTTTTATTGCAGGCGGCAGACCGGGAGCACCACTTTCTGCCGCGGTAGAAAAAATTGTTCATTTGAATCCGGCAAGAGCTGCCGGAAGAAAGTAAGGAGGATTATTTTGAGCAATTACACGACACAGATGGATGCTGCAAGAAAGGGAATTGTAACGGAGCAGATCCGTACCGTTGCGGCAAAGGAAAACATGGATGTCGAGGCGCTTATGAAACTTGTTGCAGAAGGAAAGGTTGCTATTCCGGCGAACAAGAGACATGAGTGCTTATCGGCAGAAGGTGTGGGAAGCATGCTTCGCACCAAGATCAATGTCAACCTCGGCGTATCCAGAGACTGCAAAGATTACGACATTGAGATGCAGAAAGTGATGAGCGCAGTGGACTTGGGCGCGGAAGCGATTATGGACCTGTCCAGCCACGGCAATACCCAGCCGTTCCGTCAGAAACTCACATCGGAATGCCCGGTAATGATCGGAACCGTTCCGGTATACGACAGTGTCATTCACTATCAGAGAGATCTGGCCACCCTGACGGCACAGGATTTCGTGGATGTTGTCCGCCTTCACGCAGAGGACGGTGTGGACTTCGTCACACTGCACTGCGGAATCACTCGGAAAACCATCGAGCAGATTCGGAAGCACAAGAGAAAGATGAACATCGTCAGCCGTGGCGGAAGTCTTGTTTTTGCATGGATGTGCATGACCGGAAACGAGAATCCGTTCTACGAATATTACGATGAGATTCTGGACATCTGCGAGGAGTACGACGTTACCGTATCCCTGGGAGATGCCTGCCGTCCGGGATGTCTGGCCGACGCAACCGACGTATGCCAGATCGAGGAGCTGGTTCGCCTGGGAGAGCTCACCAAGAGAGCGTGGGATCACAACGTACAGGTAATGGTGGAAGGTCCGGGACACGTTCCGCTGGATCAGGTTGCTGCCAACATGAAGGTGCAGCAGAGCATCTGCATGGGCGCTCCGTTCTACGTACTGGGACCGCTGGTGACCGACATCGCTCCGGGCTATGACCACATCACCGCTGCAATCGGCGGTGCCGTAGCAGCCATGAACGGCGCGGCATTCCTGTGCTACGTAACGCCGGCAGAGCACCTGGCACTGCCGAACGTGGAAGACACCAAGCAGGGCATCATCGCCTCCAAAATCGCCGCTCACGCAGCGGATATCGCCAAAGGCATTCCGAATGCGCGGGATATCGACGATAAGATGGCGGATGCCAGAAGAGAATTGGATTGGGATGCGCAGTTCGAGTGCGCTCTGGATCCGGTGACGGCGAAAGCCATCCGGGACGACCGTTCCCCGGAAGAAGACCACAGCGAAACCTGCAGCATGTGCGGTAAGTTCTGTGCGGTACGGAGCATGAACAAGGCTCTGTCCGGAGAATACATCGATATTCTCTAAGTTCTCATAAGAGAATGTACCGATGATTCGGTAAAAAAAGTACGGTGCTTCGGTGGCTTCCGAGCCCCGGAGCATCGCGATATGAAGATGAAAACAATCAATCTGGATGCGCCGATTCTGTAAGTGAAGGAGGTGAATGGGATGAAAATCAACGGGGAAGATCGGAAATTCGACAGACCCATGACCGTAGCGGAGATGCTGGAAGCGGAAGGCTACAAGAGAACCGCCGTTGCGGTGGAAGTGAATCTGGAAATCGTGCCGAAGACGGCCTACGATACAAGGGTTCTTCAGGAAGACGATGCCATCGAAGTGGTGAAATTCATGGGTGGCGGCTAAGCCGGACGCCGATGACGAACGAATCTTTTTTTTTATAGATAATCCCAAAAAAATGATGCGGAAGTGACATGGGCTTCCGGACCGATGCAGGAGAAAGGTGCATTCAAATGAAAGACGATAAATTAGTAATTGGCGGAAAAGAATTTAATTCGAGATTTATTCTGGGCTCCGGAAAGTACAGCCTGGACCTGATTAAGGCAGCGGTGGAGAATGCCGGTGCGGAGCTGATCACCGTAGCGGTTCGCCGGGCCAATACGAAGGACAGCGAGAATATTTTGGACTACATTCCGAAGAACATCACCCTGCTGCCGAATACCTCCGGTGCGCGGACGGCGGAAGAAGCGGTTCGCATTGCCAGACTGGGCAGAGAACTGGGCTGCGGAGATTTTGTGAAGGTGGAGATCATGCGGGACAGCAAGTACCTGCTGCCGGACAACCAGGCGACGGTGGAAGCGACGGAGATTCTGGCGAAGGAAGGGTTCATCGTCATGCCGTACATGTATCCGGACCTGAATACCGCAAGAGATCTGGTGAATGCCGGTGCCGCTGCGGTAATGCCGCTGGCTTCCCCGATTGGATCCAACAAGGGCCTGGCAACGAAGGAATTCATCCAGATTCTCATCGATGAGATTGAGCTTCCGATTATCGTGGATGCGGGAATCGGCAGACCGTCTCAGGCATGTGAAGCCATGGAGATGGGCGCGGCGGCAATTATGGCCAACACCGCTTTGGCAACCGCCGGCGATGTACCGCAGATGGCCAGTGCATTCGGCAAAGCGGTAGAGGCCGGAAGAGAAGCATACCTGGCCGGTCTGGGAAGAGTCCTCACCAGAGGCGCATCCGCTTCCGATCCGCTGACCGGATTCCTGCGGAACTAGGGAGGTGCTCTATGGAAAATGATTTTTTGGTGGATTCCGAGTATCTGTCTCCCGCTGCGTTAGAGAAGAAACATCGTCTGGAGAACGACCCGTCCTCCAGAATCGATCATATGAAGTATCTGGAAGGAATGGATCAGATCGATCCGTCCCTCCGCCTTCGGGTGATGAAGGAAATGGCGGAATACGATCCGTCTGAGTACACGGCACGGGACGTGCAGCGGGCTTTGGAGCAGGAGACCTGTTCCGTTGAGGATCTGAAGGCGCTGCTGTCCCCGGCAGCGGAGCCGTTCCTGGAACAGATGGCTCGCCGGGCCAACCGGGTGACTTCCCGTCACTTCGGAAATTCCGTGAACATCTTCACGCCGCTGTACATTGCCAACTACTGCGAGAACTACTGCGTATACTGCGGATTCAACTGCTACAACCACATTCGGAGACTGAAGCTGGATTCGGAGCAGATTGAACACGAGATGAAGGTCATCGCGGACACCGGTATTGAGGAGATTTTGCTGCTGACCGGCGAGTCTCCTGTAAAAAGCGATGTGAAGTACATCGGCGAGGCCTGCAAGCTGGCGAAGAAATATTTCCGGAACGTGGGCATCGAAATCTATCCGGTGAACGTGGAAGATTACCGGTACCTGCACGAATGCGGGGTGGATTATGTCACCGTATTCCAGGAAACCTACGATTCCGACCGGTACGAGCAGCTGCACCTGGCCGGCAACAAGAGAATCTGGCCGTACCGCTTTGAAGCTCAGGAGCGTGCGCTTATGGGCGGCATGAGAGGCGTTGGAATGTCCGCACTGCTGGGGCTGTCGGACTTCCGAAAGGATGCCTTTGCCACGGCGCTGCACGCCTGTCTGCTGCAGAGAAAATATCCCCATGCGGATATTTCCATCTCCTGCCCGAGACTGCGTCCAATCGTGAACAACGACAAAATCAATCCAAAGGATGTGCGCGAGACACAGCTGTGCCAGATTCTGTGTGCATACCGGATTTTCCTGCCTTTTGCTCAGATTGTGGTATCCTCCCGAGAGAGCCGCTCCTTCCGAGACGGCATTACCCGGATTGCGGCCACCAAGGTTTCCGCCGGCGTATCCACCGGAATCGGTGATCATGAGGAGAAGTATACCGGAAAGAAGGGGGACGCCGAGGGCGACGAGCAGTTCGATATCGATGACGATCGGAGCCTGGAGGAGATGTACCGGGATCAGGAGGCAGCCGGTCTTCAGCCGGTGATGAACGATTATGTCTACGTGCAGTAATCCGGAAATCTTGGTGATTACCAGTCGGAAGCGGTTCGAGAAGGAAGCGGATTTCCTGAAACAAATTGAGAAAATTGCTGCGGCGAAGCCCTTCGGCATCGTGCTTCGGGAGAAGGATCTGCCGGTAAAAGAATATTCGGCGCTGGCCCGGAAGGTCCGGGACATCTGCCGGAGTGCCGGTACCTCGCTGATCGTTCACAGTCACCCGGAGGCAGCGCGGGAGCTGGGCATCTCGGCATTGCACATGCCGCTGGATGCCTTGGAAAAAGTGAATTCGGAGGAACGGAAGGATTTCCGGGTGCTGGGTGCATCCTGCCATTCCGTGGAGGATGTGCTTCGGGCAAAAACACTTGGATGCGATTATGTGACGGCCGGGCACGTGTATGCAACGGACTGCAAACCGGGCCTGCCGCCCCGCGGCGCAGACTTCCTGGCGGAAGTCTGCGGTCCGGCCGCCCCCATGCCGGTGTTCGCGTTGGGCGGCCTGACCCCGGCCCGCGCACCGGAGGTGCGGCGGGCCGGAGCCGCGGGCTTCGCCATGATGAGTTCTGCCATGGATGCGGAGAACCCGGCGGAACTGTTCCGAAAGTACCGGGAATCCGATTTCCTTTCGGAGAAATGAATGATATAATATATGCGTAAAACGCAAAAGGGGAGCTAGAGATGATAACAGCGGAAGAAAAAGAACGGTATTCCCGTCAACTTCTGATCCCGGAATGGGGAGAAGAAGCTCAGGAAAAATTGAAAGCGGCAAAGGTGCTGATAATCGGAGCCGGGGGCCTGGGGTCCCCGGCCTCCCTGTATTTGGCAGCCGGAGGCGTGGGCACTGTCGGAATCGTGGATGGAGATGCAGTGGACCGATCCAACCTTCAGCGTCAGATCCTCCACGGGACCGGGAATCTGGGACAGCCCAAGGTGGAATCCGCCGCGGAGACTCTTCGGGACCTGAATCCCAATGTGGAGATCATTCCCGTTCACCGGATGGTCACCCGGGAGAACATCGGAGAGCTGATTGAAGGCTATGATTTTATTCTGGATGCCACGGACAATTACCATACCAAATTCCTGATTAACGACGGCTGTGTGGAGAAGGGAAAAGCCTTCAGCCATGCGGGAATCCTGGGCTTGAACGGGCAACTGATGACTTACGTACCGGGAAAAGGACCTTGCTACCGGTGTATTTTTGGGGAAGAACCGAAACCGGGAGAGGCGCCGACGGCGAAAGAAGGGGGCGTCATCGGACCGATCGCCGGAATCGTGGGATCGTTCCAGGCGGCGGAAGCCATGAAGTACATCACCGGAGTGGGAAGACTCCTTATCGGAAAAATGCTCACCTTTGATCTTCTGACCGGACGCATTCGGGAAGTTCCTTTGCCGGATGCCAATCCGGAATGCACGGCTTGCGGAAGCCGGCGGAAAGGATAGAGATTATGTTTAAAGACCCTAAATGTTATGTGGAATACGTTCCGGGGAAGAGCTTTAAGGAGGCTTTTGCCAATCATCGGATTCCCCTTCTGTCCACGCACCAGCTTCGGGGCATGGATTACCGGATTACCCGGAAGATTTCTTACGAGCGGACGGTGAACGATTTTCTGCTGGTGCTGAACGTAAACGATTCCATGCGTTCCCTTCGGAACCGTCCGGATATGGTGGTTCTGCTGAACGAGCAGGGGGCCTTGATTCGGGAGGACGGACAGTGGACCCTGTATTTTACGCCGGACGAATTCGAACGTTCTACCCTGTCGGATGAGGACTCCTTGATTCCGGTTCTGGCGATTCTGGAAGAAAAATGGGCCTCCGGAAAGCTGGCGCGCTGCCGGATTCCAAGCCGCAGTTTGAAAACACTGGTGGCCAACACGGCACCGTTTTCCGTTCTGGATGAATATTGCAAATCTCAACCGGGACAGTATCTGGCGGTGGCGAAACAGATTGTCACCGACGGACCGGATGAGCTTCTGCATCACGTGCCCGTATGCCGGTACAAAAACCTCACCACCGTGGATGTTCGGGAAATCGAGAATTACAACACCGTCAAGATGTTGCTGGACGATTATGCGGAGCAGTGCGAAGCGGCCGATCTGGGCGAGTGCATCCAGCCACTGTCCATCGCCGTTTTCGGCTATCCGGGCTCCGGCAAATCCTTCGGCGTGAAGCAGATTGCGGAGACCAGCGGAAATTTTGCGGTGTATGCCATCAACCTGTCTCAGATTGAAAAGCCGGCCGCCCTCTTTGAGGCTCTGGACGAAGCGCTGTCCAACGCGGAGGGCAGCATCCCGCTGGTGTTCTTCGACGAATTCGATTCCGACCGGGAGGGAATCAACCGAGGCTGGCTCCGGTACTTCCTGGCACCGATGCAGGACGGAGAATATTCCCTGTGGGGCAAAACCAAGAAAATCAACAAGGCGGTATTCGTCTTCGCCGGCGGAACCGCGCATTCCTTTAGCGAATTTCTGCCGGGGGACGATGAAGAGCGAATTGCGGAATTTCAGCGGGTGAAGGGTCCGGATTTCGTCAGTCGCCTGAAGGGCATTCTGAATATCCGGGGACTGAATCCGGACTGCAAAACGGACCGCAGCCACATCATCCGCCGGGCGATGCTCCTTCGCCAGCAGATTATTCGCCGGATTCCTTCGGTGTACGATGAGGAGACCGGGAAGGTCAACATTTCCAACGGACTTCTCTCCGCGCTTCTTCGGGTGTCGGAATACCGTCACGGAGCCCGTTCCTTGGAGTTCATTCTGGCCATGTGCCGGCTGTCTCACGTGAGCCGGTTCACGCCGTCCAATCTGCCCATGAATACCCAGTTGGATATCCATCTGAACGTAGCGGATTTCGAGCGAAAGCTCACCTTCGAGCAGATTCTGGGGAGTATGGTGGAGAAATACGCCTTCATTTCCCACGAAGAATATCGGAAGCGCCGCCTTCGGGAGGTGTCCATGGAGCTGGCGAATGACAGCGATAACCTGAACCCGAAAGCGCTGGACCGCATCTGGGAAGAAGAGGAGATGGCGGACTGGGACGAGCTGGACGAGTTCTTTAAGGAAGGCTACCGTTCCCGCATCCGCTTCCTGGGAGAGCATCTGGTGCAGTTCGATGCGGTGCTGGGCATCCGACCGATTGTGCCGAACGCCGTGGACACCATTCGGGAACTGTACGGACCGGATCTGGAACTGCTGTCGGAAATCGAACATCGCCGCTGGGTAAAGGACAAGCTGGAGGACGGCTGGACTGCCGGGGTGAAGGATTCCGAACTGAAGCATTCCCCGGAGTTGGTTCCGTACGACGAACTTCCGGAGAGCACCAAAGCTTTCATCCGAAAAGAAATCCGGGAAGTCCCAAAACTCCTGAAATCCGTGGGATACGAGCTTTACCGGAAATCCTATTAAATCTCATAAAAACAGACGCCATGCCGAATCCTTGGGTATGGCGTCTTTCTTCATTTCTATTCAATCCTATTCTTCCGGTGGCCCGAAATGCACCGGTTCTTCCGGCTGCAGAGGCGCCAGATAATTGTTTTTCTGAAGTTCTTCCTGGATGGCATCCAGAATTTCCTCGCTGTCCGCAATTACGGTATGGTAGTGGTAGCCGGAAGTGGAGCGGGAAAGCAATCTGCTTTTACCCCCGTGCATCTCCGCCATGTAATGGGAGACGTCCAGGCGGGAGCGGATGTTCAGTTCACCGCGAACCACGCCGTACACCCGGTGGTAGATAAAAACATCTTTGATGGTGCCGCCCAAATCTACAATTCGAGTGAGTTCATCTTCCACTTCTTCTTCCGTGTGGATGACCTTGAAGACGCGAGTTGCCCGGCCGGTGCTTCGCTCCAGAAGGTAGCCCCGGTTGGTGGGAGTGATGTGAATGCCTTGCGCCCGAAGCAGGGCGATGTCCTGCACGATGACCTGCCGGCTGACTCCGAAGGTTTTGGCCAGGGCGCTGCCGGAGATGGCACGACCGCTGTTCTGTAATTTCTGAAGTATTTCGGATCGTCGAATTTCGCCGTTCATAATGCCGTCTCCTATTCTCGTTCTATCGGGTAATCCTTGTTTCTATTATACACCATTCAAGCCTGTCCGGGGGACTTTACAAAGATTTGATATTTGATTTACATCACACTGATAGTTGTAAAATCCATCCTCCGCTACAATAACCGTAGAAGAACAGGAGGATAGAAAAATGAATGAGACATTACAGACGGTATTTGGTCTGCTGGGAGGACTGGCGATTTTCCTTTACGGAATGAATAAAATGAGCGATGCCCTTCAGAAGGCGGCCGGAGATAAGATGAAACGGATTCTGGGATTCTTAACCCGAAACCCGGTAATGGGTGTTTTGGCCGGCGCACTGGTAACGGCAGTGCTCCAGAGCAGTTCCGCCACCACCGTTATGATTATCGGATTCGTCAGCGCCGGGCTGATCAGCATGCCCCAGGCGATTTCCGTAATCTTCGGTGCCAACATCGGTACCACCATGACGGCACAGCTACTGGCGTTTAAGCTCAGCGACTACATCTACCCGATAATCTTTATCGGCTTTATCATGTACTTTATCTCAAAGAAAGACAAAATCAAGCAGATCGGTATGGTCATCTTCTCCTTCGGATTGCTGTTCGAAGGAATTGAAATCATGGGCAGCGTGATGAAACCGCTGGCGACCAGCGATGTGTTCATCCAGCTGATGGGTCAGGTTAAGGATATGCCGATTCTGGGCGTGGCTCTGGGAACCGTGATGACCCTGGTGGTACAGAGCAGTTCCGCCACCATCGCGGTACTTCAGAATTTCGCCAGTCAGGCGGGACCGGACGGAGTCACCAGTATCATCGGATTGGCCGGTGCGATTCCGATTCTTTTGGGAGACAATATCGGCACCACCATCACCGCGATTCTGGCGTCCATCGGACAGTCCAGAGATGCCAAGAGAGTTGCGGCGGCGCACTGTACCTTTAACATAACGGGAGCGGCAGTGGCATTCTGCATTCTTCCGTACTTTGCAAAAGCAGTGCAGTACATTTCCACCAAAGGACCGGAGGTGTCCGTTATCTCCAGACAGATTGCCAATGCCCACACGCTGTTCAACGTGACGGTAACCCTAATCTGGCTGCCGCTGATTCCGCTGATGGTTCGTTGGGTCAGCTGGCTGATCAAGGGAGAGCGGAAACCGGCAGAGAGCCTGGGCGAGCCGAAATTTCTGGACCGCCACGTGCTGAGCCAGCCATCCGCTGCACTGTATCTGGTATCCCGGGAAATCGGAAACGTTGCCAACCTGGTGGTGGACATGCTGCAGTCCGCAAAGGACATCATGAAGAAACCGGCATCCGCAGAAGAAGAAACCCAGCTGTTGGATTTGTCCACAAGTATCCGCGAACTTCATCAGAAGGTTTCCGAATACATTGTAGAGCTCTATGAAGAGAGTAAAATGAATGACACGCAGTCCGAACAGGCGGCCGGTCTTCTGGGTGTTGTCACCACGCTGAAGAGAATGGCGATTCGAAGCAACGAAATTCTGTCACAGATTCACAATATCATGAACAGCGGCCGAAACCTTTCCGGCATCGCCAGAGGGGAATTGGTGGAATGCTTCGAAGAGATTCAGAAGTTCTTTACACTGGCCATGGATGCGGTGGCATACGATACGCCGATTTCCATGGAGCAGATTAATAAATCCAAAGCGAAACTCCGCCGCTCTCAGAAGAGTTTCCGCAAGGCGCACCTGAAGAGAGTGCAGAACGGAGAATGCGATGCGGGTCTGACCGATGATTTCAACGACATCATCTACAATATGGAGCGTTTGGTAGACGATTGCGTGGAAATTGCCACCGAAGCACAGGATAATGTGCATTTCGTCCAGCGTTCCGAAGTCGGCGTGATTCTTCCGGATACGGTGGAGCCGGAAGAGGGACTGCCGAAAGGACCGGCGGAGGCGGATTTCAGCAGCGTAAACGGGTAAATTATCGGATTTGGCTCCTGTAGTTCTATCCTGTTAGGCTGAACCGGTAGTTTAATACATTCGTAGAGGAAATGCACCCTTTTGGGGCATTTCCTTTTTTTTACGAAAAAAATATGTTACTATAGAACAAAATGTGTATGATTTAATGAAAGAAAGGGGAAAACGACCCATGGCGGAGAAGATGGCAAGGGCGTATGAGGGCGCGGAGAATTACATCCCGGTGCCGGAGGATTGCAGCGACGAGGAGATGAATCTGGAAGTGGAACAGGTCGTGGCCGGAATCCTAGCGGACTACCGGAAGGGCCGGGATATCGACAATCTCAAATTCTTTGAACAGCCGGACCGGGATCAGATTGTGGTGATTCTGGATGAACTTCTGGCGGTACTGTTCCCGGGATATTATCGGGAGAAGGTGTACCATACAGTCCACACGGAGACCAAGATTTCCGTGATTATCGAGGATGTGATGTACCGGCTGCGGAAGCAGATTGAGCTGGCGCTTCTGTACGATGAGCGGTATGCGGATGTGGACCGGGCACAGCGGAAGAAGGCGGCGAAAAGAATCACGCTGGAGTTCTTCCGGCGGCTTCCGGAAATCCGGGAATATCTGGATACGGATATCGAGGCGACATTTGAAGGCGACCCGGCAGCCAACAGCAAACACGAAATTGTTTTATCGTACCCGGGAATTCTGGCGACGGCGATTTATCGATTGGCCCACGGCTTGCAGCGATTGAATGTGCCGCTGATTCCTCGTATGATGACGGAATATTCTCATACCAAGACGGGGGTGGATATCCATCCGGGCGCAAAGATCGGAAAGTATTTCTGCATCGACCATGCTACCGGCGTTGTCGTGGGATCCACTTCGGTGATTGGGGAGCACGTGAAGATCTATCAGGGGGTGACCATCGGTGCGCTGTCCACGAAGGACGGTCAGAAGATGCACGGTACCAAGCGACACCCAACTATCGAGGATTATGTGACCCTGTACTCCGGTGCTTCGGTGCTGGGCGGCCGTACTGTAATCGGCGAGGGGGCGGTTATCGGTGGCAACGCGTTCGTGACGAAATCCGTGGATCCGTATACCACCGTCACCATTAAAACCCACGAGCTGGTGGTGGACCGAAAGAGCCATAAGAAAACCGATGAGAAAGAATTGGAACAGGACGACAGCTTAATATAGAGCGTGCATGAAAATATATACAACAGATTCGCTTGAAATTAAAGTATAATGGCTGTTATGTATCACTGCTAAGAGAAGAAAGGGGAATTAATGAACAATTCAAAGGCTGATATTTCCAATATTTACAACTTGAACGGAAGAGTTCCGCTGGGGAAAGCGGTTCCCTTCGGATTGCAGCACATCCTGGCGATGTTCGTCGCGAATATCGCACCGCTGATCATCGTGGCAAACGCCTGTCACCTGGGGTCCGGTGAAACGGCTAAGCTGATTCAGACCACCATGGTGATTGCCGGAATCGGTACGCTGATTCAGCTGTTTCCGATATGGAAGATTGGCTCGGGACTGCCGATTGTAATGGGCATCAGCTTTACCTTCGTATCCGTGGCCTGCACCGTCGGCGCCCAGTATGGCTATAATGCCATCGTTGGAGCGGTTATTGTAGGCGGCTTCATCGAAGGCACTATCGGCCTCTTTGCAAAATATTGGACCAAGCTCATTACGCCGATTGTTTCGGCCAGTGTCGTAACGGCCATCGGATTCTCACTGCTGTCCGTCGGTGCCGCATCCTTTGGCGGCGGAAGCGGAAACGAGCGATTCGGCTCGGCGCAGAATTGGATCCTGGGAACGGTAACACTCCTGAGCTGTCTGCTCTTCGATATGCTGGCAAAATCCTACTGGAAACAGCTGTCCGTGCTTTTCGGATTGGTGGTAGGCTATATCCTCGCCGTATTCATGGGTGTGGTGGATTTCTCCGCACTGCATGACACCGCAGCGGTAAGCCTTCCGTCCATCATGCCGTTCAAGCCGGTGTTCAAAGCCAGCGCTATCGTATCCATGACATTGATTTTCCTGGTATCCGCCACGGAGACCATCGGCGATACCTCTGCACTGGCAATCTCCGGATTGAATCGGCCGGTAACGGTAAAGGAAACCGAGGGGTCCATCGCCTGTGACGGATATGCCAGCATGCTGTCCGGTATTCTGGGATGCCTTCCGGTTACTTCCTTCAGCCAGAACGTGGGACTGATTGCCATGACGAAGGTGGTGAACCGTATGGTCATTGGGGTAGGCGCCTGCATCATGATTCTGGCGGGAATATTCCCGTTCTTCGGTGCGGTACTGGCGACCCTTCCGGATGCGGTACTGGGCGGCTGCACCATCATGATGTTCGGCAGCATCGTGGTAAGCGGCATGAAGATGATTGCGGCCTGCGGCTTCGAACAGCGGAACATCACCATTGCGGCATTGTCCCTGGGAATCGGAATCGGTTTCACCCAGGTTCCGGAAATCTTCAGCGTGTTCCCGCCAATCATCTACACCGTGTTTGCGGAAAACTGCGTTGCGGTAGTATTCATCGTAGCGGTGGTGGCAAACCTGATTCTGCCGAAAGACACTGAAGCGGCAAAAGGGGAATAGTTACTAGTCAAAAAAGAGAATTGACGACGAAAGCATCATATTCTAGCTTTCGTCGTCAATTTTTGTCAATTAAATCAAATTCATGCAACACATTTTTCTGAACCGTTTCATTTGTATTGCTGCTTCTGATAAAAAAACAAAAACACCCCCCTTGCAATTTCCGATACATTAGTGCTATAATGTAAAACTGAATAATTTTAGGTACATATTTTCCGCAAAGGGAAAAGTGAGTAAGGAAAAAGGATGGATAAGACGGAATTTTACAATGTTCTGGATATTTCAGATCCGGAAGAATTTACCTATTACGAGAACATGGCCTCCCTTCTGGAGGAGGATCAGACCATAGAACAGAACCTGATTGACGATTTGCTGCGGGAGGTGGATTTCACCCAGTTTCGGGATTTGGCGAAATCCTATTTCGAAGAATTTCTCAACCGGGTGCCGGACGAGGAGACGGACCTCTACTTCCTGGCGGATACCATGCGCCGCTCGGTAGTGGGATGTGAAGATCCGGAGAGCCTGGCGGATGCCATCTACCGGTTCCGAAAGTGGTACATCGTGGAACCGTCGGTCATCGATCGAAACACCGGAGAGGAAATCTGTGTACGAGATGCGCGGTATAACATCAGCGCGGCAGCGTTCCTGGGAGAGAAACCGGAGTACGATTTTCATAAGGCCTACAACTACGAAATCGACGGCTATGATGTCTCCGTACAGGATATGGTAGAAGGAACAGAACTATAGAAAGGAATCATCCGATGAAGGTAAAAATAATTTCTGAGAGCGGAAACGTTCCGGCTTATGCCACAGAGGGCGCTTCCGGGATGGACCTGAAGGCCTATTTGGAAGAACCCATGGTGCTTCAGCCCATGGAACGACGCCTGGTGCCTACCGGAATCTATGTAGAAATTCCGCAGGGCTATGAAGGTCAGGTTCGGGCCAGATCCGGACTGGCCATCAAGAAGGGCATCGGTCTGGTGAACGGAATCGGCACCATCGATTCCGACTACCGGGGAGAGCTGAAGGTGCCGCTGATTAACTGGGGTTCGGAACCGTTCGAAATTCAGAACGGAGATCGAATTGCCCAGCTGGTAATTGCAAAATACGAGCGGGTGGAAGTGGAAGTGACCACAGCGCTTCAGGATACCGTTCGAGGAGAAGGTGGTTTCGGCCACACAGGAATCAAGGGCTAGGTTTACAATGAATTACCGGGAAGATATCGAGAAACGGGAATACGAAATACTGGATGTGCGGGCGACGAAAGCCGCGGAATCTCGGGGGCGACAGATGGCGGAAGAGCCATGCCGTTACCGGACGGATTTTCAGCGAGACCGGGATCGGATCATTCACTCCAAAGCGTTTCGGAGACTGGTGCACAAGACGCAGGTATTTTTGGCGCCGGAGGGAGATCACTACCGGACGCGGCTGACCCACACGCTGGAAGTTGCGCAGGTGTCTCGGACGATTGCCCGGATTCTGAACTACAACGAGGATCTGACGGAGGCCATTGCCCTTGGACACGACTTGGGGCATACGCCCTTCGGTCACAACGGGGAAGCGATTCTGAACCGCATCTATCCCGGCGGGTTCCAGCACCGGGTACAAAGCCTTCGGGTGGTGGACCGATTGGAATCTTCCGTCAAGCGCCGAGGACTGAACCTCACCGAAGAGGTTCGGGACGGCATCCTGAATCACAGTGGGCCGAATCTCCCTTTTACCTTGGAAGGCCAAATCGTGCGCTTCAGCGACCGAATTGCCTACATCAATCACGATATTGACGATGCTATTCGAAGCGGTGTCATTTCCGAGAAGGATCTTCCGGAGAAGAACATCCGGGTGCTGGGGCGTACCCATTCAAATCGAATCAACAATCTGATCGACAACCTGGTGCATGCCAGTGCCGATCAAGACCGCATTCGGCTCAGCCCGTCTTTTCAGGAAGCGCTGGATGAGCTTCGGGAATTCATGTTTCAAAATGTCTACGACAGCGCTCGGGTAAAAAGAGCGGAGGACATGAACAAGGTGGAGATGGTGATTCGTCAGCTGTACGATTATTTCTGCAGTAATCCGGACCGCATGCCGGACCTGTACCGGGAAATTGCCGGAGAAGACGGGAAATCGGAAGCGGTAAAGGATTATATTTCCGGGATGACGGATCGGTATGCAATTTCTCTGTATTCGGATCTGTTCGTACCGAAAGCCTGGACGGATTACAAGGGATAGCCGGAGGACGAAGGAGGAAAGGATGGCATTTGACAATAATTTTATTGACGAATTGAAAACCAGGGTCAACATTGTGGATGTCATCGGCCGAGAAGTCTCCCTGAAAAAGGCGGGAAGCAGCTTCAAGGGGCTGTGTCCGTTTCACAGCGAGAAAACACCTTCCTTCAACGTGAACGAGGAGCGGCAGTTCTACCACTGCTTCGGATGCGGAGAGAAGGGGGATGTGATCCATTTTGTGGAGCGCTACTACAACCTTTCCTTTGTGGAGTCGGTGGAGAAGCTGTGCGAGGATTACGGAATCCGGATGCCGGAGCAGAAGCGTGGGCATCGCACGGATTACAACAAGTATTATGAAATCAACCGGAAGGCGGCTCGTTTCTTCTTTCAAAAATTGACGGAAGGGCCGAATCCGGGATATACATATCTTCGGAAGCGGGGGCTGAAGGACAATACTATTCAGAAATTCGGGCTGGGATATGCGCCGGACAGCTGGAATGCCTTGATGAACCACCTGGAGAAAGAAGGGGTGTCCACCCGGGACATGCTGAAGCTGGGGTTAATCCAGCAGGGCCGGAAGGGGTACTACGACAAATTCCGGAGCCGGGTGATTTTCCCGATCATCAATACGGCGGGGAAGGTCATCGGGTTCGGCGGCAGAGCGCTGGGGGACGTGCAGCCGAAGTACCTCAACTCTTCCGAAAGCGATATTTTCTTAAAGAAAAACAACCTATATGCCCTGAACATCACGAAGAAGGACATCTCTTCGGAGGATCAGGTGCTGATGGTGGAAGGATATATGGATGTGATTTCTCTGTATCAGAATGGGATTCACAACGTGACCGCTTCTCTGGGAACCGCACTGACGGAGAACCAGGGGCGGCTAATCAGCCGGTACACGAAAAACGTAGTGCTGTCCTATGATGCGGACAATGCCGGCATAAACGCGGCGATGCGGGGAATCGATATCATCCGCAAGGCGGAGTGCGACGTTCGGATTCTGCAGATTAACGACGGCAAGGATCCGGATGAGTTTGTCCGAAAGAATGGGAAGGAAGCATTTCTGGAACTGATTCGAAATGCGGTTCCCGCAACGGATTTCCGGCTTTCTGTCTTGAGGCGGGGATTCGATTTCAAATCGGACAACCAGGTGCTGGAATACATCCGGCGCTGCGTTCCGGTTCTGGAACAGCTGAGCCCGGTGGAGCAAGATATCTACATTCGAAAGCTTTCCGAGGAATTCGGAATTTCCGAGTATGCGATTGCCGGCGAAATTCGGGCGGACAGCGGAAAACAGGCCGCCCGGACACCGCAGTACCGCAATCGGCGCGAGCGCAGGCAAGGAAGCAGTACCGAAGTGCGGATGGACTTTACCTTTCTGGTGTTGGCCATGGCGAATCGGTATTATGTAAAAAGAATGGAAGCGGACGGCATACGCTTCCGCACCGCAGTGGGAAGTCGGATTTTCCAAGCGGTGAAGAATTTGGCCGGGGAAGAATACCCGCCTGGTGTGATGGGCGTGGATGTGCAGAGAGTGTACAACGCCTTGGATCCGGAGGATGAAGTGCTTCTCCGAAATGCAGTCAAAAGCATTCGGCTTGGGCCGGATGATGAAATATTTTATAACGAATGTCTGGCATCCTATCAGATGATTTACTTTCGGGAGCGAAGGGCCGAACTTCAGAACGAGCTGGCGACGGCTCAGAAGATGGGCAATGAAGAAGATATGACCCGAATAGCGAAAGAACTGATGGAGCTGGATGCACAAATGCAGAGCAGAAAGATGAGGGGTAATTAATGGCAAAAGTATCCGCACGCACAATTGAAGAACATGTGAATGCAATGATTACTCAGGGAAAGAAGAACGGAAACGTACTTTCTCTTACTGAAGTGGGGGACTACCTTTCGAAATTAAACATCAGCAAGGAGGAAATCGACGAAATCTACGATCAGGTAGAAAAGAACGGGATTTCTTTGGTGGATTCCCGGGAACCGAATTCCGATGAGCTGGCAGACGAAGAAGGGGATGATGACGGCGTTGTTCTCACCAAAACCGGTGAAATCGACGTGGAAGCCACCGTTCCGAAAACCCTTCCGACGGACGATCCGGTTCGTATGTATTTGAAGGAAATCGGAAAGGTTTCCCTGCTGACGGCGGATGAAGAGCGGGAATTGGCAATTCGCATGGAGCAGGGCGATGAAGAGGCGAAGAAAAAGCTTTGTGAAAGCAACCTGCGTCTGGTAGTCAGCATCGCAAAGAGATATCTGAATCGTGGACTGTCGTTCCTGGATCTGATTCAGGAAGGAAACCTGGGTCTGATTAAGGCGGTAGACAAGTTCGATTACACAAAGGGATATAAGTTCTCCACCTATGCAACCTGGTGGATTCGTCAGGCCATCACCCGTTCCATTGCGGATCAGGCGAGAACCATCCGTATTCCGGTGCACATGGTGGAAACCATCAACAAGTTGATCCGAATTTCTCGTCAGCTGCTTCAGGAATACGGCCGCGAACCGACTTCGGAAGAAATCGCAAAGGAAATGGGAATCACCGTAGAGAAGGTTCGGGAAATCAAGAAGATTTCTCAGGATCCGGTATCCCTGGAGACGCCAATCGGCGAAGAGGAGGACAGCCATCTGGGAGACTTTATTCCGGATGATGATGTACCGGCTCCGGTGGATGCGGCAGCATATTCCATGCTGAAGGAACAGCTGATGGAAGTGCTGGATACCCTTTCCGATCGAGAAAAGAAGGTATTGATGCTTCGTTTCGGACTGGAAGACGGCAGACCTCGGACATTGGAGGAAGTCGGAAAAGAATTCAACGTTACTCGAGAGAGAATTCGTCAGATTGAGGCGAAGGCTCTTCGTAAGCTGAGACACCCGAGCCGCAGCAAGAAGCTGAAGGATTATCTGGAGTAAGCGATGCGAATCAGTAAAAGACTTGAGGCACTGTATGAGGCAGTGAATCCGGGAGAGTCAGTAGCAGATATCGGGACGGACCACGGTTACGTCCCGATTCTTTTGCTCCAAAACGGCATCTCGGAAAAGGTGATTTTGAGCGATATCAGCACCGGCTCCCTGGCAAAGGCAGAGGAGAATTTCCGGCAGATGGGAATTGAGATTCCGGAGACTTGCTTCCGTATCGGGGACGGCCTTTCCTCTATCGAGCCGGGGGAAGTGGATGCGGTGATTATCGGTGGCCTGGGCGGACGAACCATCCGTCAGATTTTGGCGGACGACCCGGAAAAAACAGCGACCTATCGCAAATTGATTTTACAGCCCCGAAACAACAGCGGCGAACTGCGGTATTATCTGTATCAGCAGGGCTACGATATCCAACGGGAGATTCTGGCGCCGGAGGGAAAATTCGTGTGCGAGATCATCGTGGCGGTAAAAACAGACGAGGGGATGCGAACGCCGCCGTACGATGTGCAGGATATTCGATGGAAGTATCCGGAGAGCATGATTTCCTGCGATCCGGAATTGTTGGGGCAGCGAATCGGCTGGCTGTCCGGACGGCTTTTGGAACAGGTGGAGAGCCTGCGAAAGAGCAAGGACGTTCCGGAGGAGCGAATTCGGAAGCTGCTGGAGCAGCGGGACTACATATTGGAATTAGAGGAAAAGAACAAGAAATATCACGGAGAAAATTATGGAGAGAAAACTCAGTGCAATTAATATCGCAATGATGTATCTGGGGGCGATTCTGGGCGCAGGATTTGCCTCCGGACGGGAGTGTTGGCAGTTTTTCGGGGTGTTCGGGAGAAAGGGGTATTTCGGTGCTGTTTTTACCGCGGTGGTTTTCGTGGTGCTGGCCCTGATGCTCACTTACATTGCGCGCAGCAAAAATACCGTGGACCTGGGAAAGCTGGTTTCGCCTTTTGACAATTATGCGTTGGAATCGGCCATCGGATACATCCTGGCGGGAATCTATTATACGTTAATCATATCCATGAGTGCGGCAGGGGGATCCCTTTTGCATCAGGAGCTGGGAATCGACCGACGAATTGGCGGAATTCTATTGGTTGTGCTGGTGCTGCTGACGGTATTCGGTGATTTCGAGCGGCTGACCCGGGCTTTCGGCTTCCTGGTGCCCGGCGTGTTCATCATCGGAATTACAACGATTTTGATGGTAATCTTTTCGGGAGAATTTCATCAGAGCGGTGCGGTATCGGGCTTTCCACCCAGCGAGATGGCGCCGTATTGGTGGATTTCCGGAGTGGTTTTTGCGGCGTACAACAGCTTGGGCTTTATTACCATGGCGGGAGGCTGTGCGCTTCAGGCAAAGGATGCCAAAACCGCATACCGAGGAGCCTTTCTGGGGTCCTTTCTGCCGGGGATTATGACCGTTCTTCTGCTGATGGCGCTTCAAAGAGATATGGCCTTTTCCGCCACGCTGGATCTTCCCATGCTTGGCTATTCGCTGCGGATTTCCAAGGTGCTGAACATTCTGTATGCCCTGATTCTCTATGGGTCCATCTACTCCACCGCAGCGGGAACCTTCTATGGTTTCAGCACGAAGCTTCCGCGCAATCGATTCAAGAAGCCGATTATGGTGGCGGCCGCTTTTGTGGGATTCGGCATCGGATTGTCCGGATTTAAAACGCTGGTGGCGTACCTGTACCCTCCCCAGGGATACATCGGTATCATTTTCATTGGAATGATTGTTATGAACTTTTTTAAAGAAAAAAGTAAATCTTCACAAAAACATCATATTTAAAAGACGAAAACATGTAAAAATATAAAAATGCATGGGTAAACCTGACGATCGCGCACTTCAGTGTGAGGAAAGTCCGGGCTCCGCAGGGCAAGGATGCCGGATAACGTCCGGCGTAGGTAACTATAGGGAAAGTGCAACAGAAACATTCCGCCGAAACGGGTAATGCCGTGGTAAGGTTGAAATGGTGAGGTAAGAGCTCACCGGCGTTCTGGAGACAGGACGGCCGTGTAAACCCCATCCGGAGCAAGACTAAGAACGGGTCATTGAGTGCAGTTGCCCGCTGCCGCCCTAAGGTAAGTCGCTGGATGCTGCAAGCAATTGCAGTACAAGATGGATGATCGTCTAATACAGAACCCGGCTTACGGTTTGCCCATGTATGTTTTTTCTGTAAGATAGGAGGAGGGGCACGATGCAGAAATGCATCGTTCTTATTTTTAAGTATGAGACTAGGAATTGATGTAGGTTCAACGACGGTAAAACTGTTGATTCTCGATGAGAACAACAAGATTTTTTATTCTCGATACGAACGGCATATGTCCAACGTGTTTGAGAAAGTAGGGGAATTGCTGCAGCAGCTTCTGGATGAAAAGGGCGATATGGAAGTGGAGGCGGTGATTACCGGTTCCGGCGGACTGTCGCTGGCGAAACTGTTCGGCATTCGCTTTGAACAGGAGGTAATCGCATGCAGTGAGGCGGTCCAGACACTGATTCCGGAAACGGATGTGGCCATCGAGCTGGGCGGCGAAGATGCAAAGATTACATTCTACGGATCTACCGTAGAACAGAGAATGAACGGAACCTGTGCCGGCGGCACGGGTGCTTTTATTGACCAAATGGCGGTGCTTCTGAATACGGATGCATCGGGATTGAACGAGGCGGCGAAGGATTACGAAACCATCTATCCGATTGCCTCCCGCTGCGGTGTTTTCGCCAAGACGGACATTCAGCCGCTGATTAACGATGGTGCCAAAACCGCAGATATTGCGGCATCCATCTTCCAAGCGGTGGTGAATCAGATGATCAGCGGTTTGGCCTGCGGTCATCCGATCAAGGGCAACGTGGCGTTCTTGGGCGGTCCGCTGCAGTTCCTTTCGGAGCTTCGGAAGCGGTTCGTGGAAACACTGAACCTCACGGAGGACGAGGTGATTTTCCCGGAAAACGCCAACTACTTCGTGGCCATCGGCGCGGCCTTACTGGCGAAGGAGAAGGATTGGGTCACCTTATCCGATCTAATCTACAAGATTGAACATGCGGATGCCACGCAGATGGACGGAACGAAGCGGTTAGAGCCCCTGTTCCGGAATGAAGAGGAGTACCGGGAGTTTCAGGCACGCCATGCGAAAGCCAAGGTAAAAAGAGGTGATATTCAGGCGACAGAGGGTCCGGTGTTCCTGGGCATCGATGCCGGTTCTACAACTACCAAGGCGGCGGTCATCAATCGGGACAAGGAATTGATTTTCGAGCACTACCAGAACAACGAGGGAGACCCGCTGGCGGTGGTTCGGAATATTTTGCTGGAAATGTACCGGGCGCTCCCGGAAAAAGCATATATCGGCCGGGCCGTGGTTACCGGCTACGGAGAAGGTCTGATTCGGGCGGCATATAAAATCGACGCCGGAGAAATCGAGACCATGGCGCACTACAAAGGCGCTGAACAGTTTCTGCCGGGGGTTACCTTTATTCTGGACATCGGCGGCCAGGACATGAAGTGCATGAAAATCAAGGACGGTGCCATCAGCAATATCATGCTGAACGAGGCATGCTCTGCCGGCTGCGGCTCGTTTATCGAGACCTATGCCAAGTCCGTGGACCTTCAGGTGCCGGAATTTGCCCGCCGTGCGCTGATGGCGGAAAACCCGGTCGACCTGGGTACGCGGTGCACTGTTTTTATGAACTCCAAGGTAAAGCAGGCCCAGAAAGAGGGAGCCACCATCGCGGATATTTCCGCCGGCCTGTCCCTCTCCGTCATCAAAAACGCACTGTACAAGGTAATCAAATTGCGGAATCCAAAGGAAACCGGCGATAAAGTAGTGGTGCAGGGCGGCACCTTTATGAACGAGGCGGTGCTTCGAAGCATCGAACTGATACTGGGAAAGAACGTGGTCCGGTCGGATATCGCGGGACTGATGGGCGCCTTCGGGGCAGCGATTATCGCGTGCGATGATTATAACGAGGGGGAACATTCCACGGTTCTGACGCCGGATCAGATTGATTCCTTCGAGGTAAAAACAAGCAACGGCCGATGCGGGGGCTGCGGAAACAACTGCATCCTTACGATTTCACGCTTTTCCGACGGAAGCCGTTATATTACCGGCAACCGCTGCGAACGGGGTGCGGGATTGACGAGCGCCAAGAACGATATTCCGAATCTCTACAAGACGAAGCTGGAGTTGCTCTTCGACCGGCCGGTAACGGAACCGGATCGGGCACCGAAGGGAGTGATTGGAATTCCGCGCGTGCTGAACATGTACGAGGATTATCCGTTCTGGCATGCGTTCTTTACCGAGCTGGGGTTCCGGGTGGTTCTGAGTCCGCCGAGCAACAAGGAAATGTATGAAAAGGGAATGGACACTATTTCCTCGGATACGGCGTGCTACCCGGCGAAGCTGGTGCACGGTCACATCAAATGGCTGGTGGAGAACGACATCAAACGAATTTTCTACCCGTGCATCAATTATGAGGTAAAAGAAGATTCCACTGCTCCGAACCATTACAACTGTCCGATTGTTGCCACCTATCCGGAGGTTATCGATAAGAACATGGCAGAATACTTCTGCGAGAACGGAGTGGAATTCTATCATCCGTTTGTTCCGTACGATAACGATCGGCGCTTCGTAACGGAGATGACCAAATTCTTCTCCGGAAAGCGGGATATCGACCGAAGGGGCGTGGAAAATGTGGCGAAGCATTACAAGCTGGATGACACCAGAATCTATAAGCTCTTTGCCATGAACTTCTCCCGAAGAGAGATTTCTCAGGCGATGCATGCCGGCCGGGAAGCGTACCGGGAATTTAAGAAAAATGTTCAGATAGAAGGCCGAAAGGCGTTGAAGTATATGGAAGAGCACGAGCTTCACGGCATCGTGCTGACGGGAAGACCGTACCATATGGATCCGGAGGTCAATCACGGGATTGACAACGTCATTAACCAGCAGGGAATGGTGGTGCTGACCGAGGATTCCGTCAGCGGTATGGCGGAATTTCCGCGACCGATTCGGATACTGGATCAGTGGGTGTACCACTCCCGGCTGTACAAGGCGGCGGTATTTGCCGGACAGCGGGACGATCTGGATGTGGTGCAGCTGAATTCCTTCGGATGCGGCTTGGATGCGGTAACCACCGATGAGGTGGATGAACTGCTGGGACAGAACAACAAGCTGTACACGGTTCTGAAAATCGATGAAGGGTCCAATCTGGGTTCAGCAAAGATTCGAATCCGATCTCTGAAAGCAGCGCTGGAAGAGCGAAAGAAAACCGACGTGCACACCCGTAAGGTGGCTTTGCCGTATCAGCGGAAACTCTTTACGAAAGAAATGAAGGACGAAGGGTATACGCTCTTGGTTCCGCAGATGTCGCCGATTCACTTCCAATACTTCGAGGCGATTCTGAAACGGTCCGGCTACAATGCGGTGCTCCTGCCGCGGGTTACCCAGAACGCGGAGGAGGAAGGACTTCGTTATATCAACAATGACGCGTGCTATCCGACCATCGTGACCTTGGGGCAGATTATTTCTGCGCTGAAATCCGGAGAGTACGATCTGGACAAGGTGGGTGTATTCATGTCCCAGACAGGAGGCGGATGCCGTGCCAGCAACTACGTGGCACTCCTTCGGAAAGCGCTGAAGGATCTTGGCATGGAACAGGTTCCGGTCATTTCCTTTAATATGGTGGGACTGGAGAAGAATCCCGGATTCAAGATTACCCCGAAGATGGGCATCATGCTGGTATATGCCGTTTCTTACGGCGATTTGATGATGAAGTGCCTGTATCGCACGCGCCCGTACGAAAAAGTGCCGGGAAGTGCGGAAGCGCTGATGGCATCCTGGTTCGATCGGATTATTGCAAATACGGAGAATATGAAACTGAGCGAATTCAAACGCAATATCGCGCAGATAGTAAAGGAATTCGACGAACTGCCGATTCATGAAGATCTGAAGAAACCTCGGGTGGGCATTGTTGGAGAGATTCTAGTTAAATATCATCCGAATGCCAACAACAATCTGGTGGAGCTGATTGAATCCGAAGGCGGCGAAGCCGTCGTTCCGAGCTTTATCGATTTCTTCGAATACGGATTCGTCAATAAGATGTTTAATTACGAACATCTCTCCGGAAGCCGCAAGGAAATGATTGTGAATAAAATATTGCTGAAGGCCATCGAATTCTATCGGGATAACGTTCGAAAGGCTTGCCGGAACAGCAAGCGATTCAGCGCGGATGCCTACATAGAAGAAACGGCAAAGAACGCGGAAGAGATTCTGTCCGTGGGCAATCAGTGCGGTGAAGGATGGCTCCTCACCGGTGAAATGGTGGATTTGATCAACTCCGGGGTAAAGAACATCCTCTGCCTGCAGCCGTTTGCCTGCCTGCCGAACCACGTAGCGGGAAAGGGTATGATTAAGGCGCTTCGAAGCTACGATGAAAAGGCGAATATCGTGGCCATCGACTACGATCCGGGTGCCAGCAACGTCAACCAGCTGAATCGAATCAAGATGATGATGGCGACGGCGTTCAAGAACATGGCGGAAGAGGACGAAGACAATTAATTTTGTTTTTATTCTGTCAGAGAAGTCTCTCGTGTTGTATTCGAAGCGAGAGTGGTGTATAATAGCAACTGTAAATAAAGGAAGATAGGAGGTCCACCATTGGGTAGACATGGTACAATCGCCGGCAGAAAGTCGGCACAGGACGCTCGCAGAGCGGCAATGTTCACAAAGTATACTAGACAGATCATCGTAGCAGCGAAGGAAGGTGGAGATCCGGATTTCAACTCCTCTCTCCGAGTTGCGATTGATAAGGCAAAGGCAATCGGCATGCCGAATGACAATATTAACCGTGCCGTTAAGAAGGGTACCGGCGAGCTGGAAGGTGAGTCCTATGAGGAATTGACTTTCGAGGGCTACGGTCCATCCGGTGTCGCAATTATCGTAGAGGCACTGACCGATAACAAGAATCGTACCGCTGCATTTGTTCGTTCCGTATTCGATAAGAACGGCGGCAACCTGGGAACACCGGGCTGCGTATCCTACATGTTCGCGCGGAAGGGTGTGATTTACATCGAGAAGCAGGATGGCATGGACGAAGATGCGGTAATGATGGATGCGCTGGATGCCGGTGCGGAAGATATGATTGTGAACGAAGACAATTTTGAGATTCGTACCGAACCGACGGACTTCCACGCAGTTCTGGAGGGCATTCAGAAGGCAGGATATGAGGTTGCGGATTCCGATTTGGAGTTCATTCCGTCTATGGAAGCAACGGTAGATCCTTCCGTAATGAAGCCGCTGAACAAGCTGATTAACTCTCTGGAGGACAATGACGACGTTCAGAAGGTTCACTACAACTGCGAATTAGACGAAGAGTAGTCAATGTACAATCTCCTGGAGCATGCGTTGGTTCGTGTAAATTGAACCTACACTTCTCATTCGGGATTCCGGGTTCAGAAGCGGAGGACGAGCCTCGGTGGAGGATGTCTGAAGTCATGACAGGAAGTACCCACCTTATCGTAAACGATAGGGCGTCAATTTCAGTGCTGACGGTGTGCTGGGAGACTTTGAAATTAAACCTATCTCCTTTTGTGAGATAGGTTTTTCTTATATGCAGAGAGAAATTTTTTAATTTTTTGTGGTGAGTGTTCTGTTTTTCCGATATAATGAAATGACTAGATGGTATTGACAGAATTAAAGGAGCAATCTATGTTTGGACGAGTAGACATAACCGACATCAAAGGTTTTAAACTTGGAAATGCGGAGAATACAGATGCAGCCACCGGCTGTACGGTTATCGTTGCGGAAAAAGGAGCGACCGCCGGAGTGGACGTGCGGGGCGGCGGACCGGCTACTCGGGAGACGGATTTGCTCCGCTCGGAGAATACCATTGATAAGATCCACGCTGTGGTAATCAGCGGCGGAAGCGCATACGGATTGGAAGCGGGTTCCGGCGTCATGCGGGAACTGGAGAACATGAAAATTGGGCATCGGGTCAGCAATTGCATTGTTCCGATTGTTTGCCAGGCATCCCTTTTTGATTTGAATGTGGGACAGTCCGATGTTCGTCCGGATCGCACCATGGGTGTGAAGGCGGTGCACAATGCGTTCTGTGGCGGAGAGTTTCATCACGGAAACTACGGTGCCGGTACCGGCGCATCTGTCGGCAAATTCTACGGCATGAACCGGGCAATGAAGGCCGGTCTGGGAACGTTTGCATGCTCCGACGGTGAGATTGAGGTGGGCGCCATTACGGCGGTCAACGCTTTCGCCGATGTGTACGATGGAAGAAATCATGTAATTGCCGGACTGCTCAGCGCCGACGGAAAGCGCATCGACGGAACGATTCGTCCGCTGAAGAACTGCGTTGCGGCGGAATCCAGCTACAACATGAAGAACAAGGTGGAACCGTTCTTCAATAAGCGCAGAGAAGAGGAAGAGTGTGCGGAACCGGAACCGACGGAAGAGGTTCCGGCGGAAATTCCGGAACCGGTGAAAGAACCGACGCCGGAACCGGTTGTGGAGGCGGCACCGGTGAAAGAACCGATTGTGGAAGCAGCACCGACTGTGAGGGAAGTGCCGGAAACCCCGGAAGTACCGGAAATTCCGGAAGCGGTTTCGGAGACAGAATCGGAAGATATGGGGTATGATATTACTTTTAACACCACCATTTCCTGCCTGATTACGAATGCTAAGCTGACCAAGGCCCAGTGCAACAAGCTGGCATCCATCCTCCACGACGGGTATGCCCGGGCAATCAAGCCGGTGCACAGCACCATGGACGGAGATACGATTTTTGTGATGACGACCGGAGAGAAGGACGTGAATTTCGATGCATTTGCAGCTCTGGCAACGGATATCGTGCAGTACAGCGTAATTGACGGAGCCATTTCTGCGGAGAGTGCATACGGGCTTCCGGCAGCGCGGGAATTTCTTCGGAAATAACTGAAATTCAAGAGGAGATATTTTTCATGAAACGATTTGTCATAATCGACGGAAACAGCCTGCTTTTCCGTGCTTTTTTCGCCATGCGGGAAATGGTGACGCGGGACGGAATCTACACGCAGGGTGTTTTTGCTTTTATCAATATGCTGAATAAAATCCTGGAGGACTACCATCCGGATTACATTGCGGTGGCTTTTGATATGAAGGCGCCGACGTTCCGACATGAGGCGTATCCGGAATATAAGGCGGGCAGGCTGAAAACGCCGATGGAGCTTCTGTCACAGATTCCGCTGATGCAGGAAGTCCTTCAGGCGATGAATATTACGGTTCTGGAAAAAGAAGGTTTCGAGGCGGATGATTTAATCGGCACCATGACCGCAAAGGCGGCGGAGGAAGGTCTGGAATCCCTGATTATCACCGGCGATAAGGATGCGCTCCAGTTGGTGGGCAAGAACACCTATGTCGTTCTGAATCGGAAGGGAATGACGGATTTCGATCTGTACGATCTCGAAAAGATGCAGGAACGATACGGTTTGACCCCGCAGGAGTTCATTGATTTAAAGGGGTTGATGGGAGATAAATCCGATAATATCCCGGGAATTCCCGGTGTGGGAGAAAAGAAGGGAATCAATCTGCTGAAGGAATACGGCTCCGTAGAAGGGGTGGTGGCTCATGCGGATGAAATCAAGGGGAAGCTGGGCGAGAACGTTCGGGCGAACCTGGAGGAAGCCGAACTTTCCAAATGGCTGGCGACCATCAAACGGGATGTGGAGCTTCCGGTTTCCTGGCCGGATCTGGCGTACGGAGAACCGGATTACGATCGGCTGATTGCGCTGTACAAGAAACTGGAGTTCAAAAAATTCCTTCAGAATCTGGAAAAACAAACGCCGGATGAGGTTACGGTCGAACCGGAGAAGGACCTTCTGGAAGGTGTGCGGGAAGTTTCCTATGAGGATTTGCTGGATTCTTTGAAGAATAACCGGACGCTGATTATCGAGATGGATACGGACGATAATCATAAGCAGCTTCCGGAAGTGAAAGGTATTCGCTTGTACGATCCGGAGCAGATGTGTTATGCGGAATGTACAGTAACGCCGCTGGATTTTGAAATCCGTATGAGCAGCCTTTTGGACAAGGAACCGGCGCTGGTGGGGCTTGGCCTGAAACCGATTGCCTACACCTTGCTTCAGTACGGAATGGATCGTTTTACGCTGCATCATGATGTGGAGGTGGCAGAGTACCTTTTGGATCCAAACCGGAGCAAGTACAATCTCACCAATATGTTTTTACACTATATGAACGAGACGCTGGACGGGGAGGATGCCCGGAAGCGGCTGGTAGCTTTGGACTGCATTTATCGGAAGCAGCTTCCGGCACTGGAAGAGAAGGAGATGCTGACCCTGCTCCGAGATTGTGAAATGCCGCTGATTCGCACCATTGCGGGCATGGAGTCCCAGGGAATGAAAATCAATCCGGAGATGCTGAAGTCTGCCGGGGAGGAGCTGGATGCCCAGATTGCAAAGCTGGAGGCGGAGGTGTTCCAAGAGGCGGGAGCTACTTTCAATATTAATTCACCAAAGCAGCTGGGTGAGGTTCTGTTCGAGACGATGGGCATTCCGTATCCGAAGAAGACCAAGGGAAAGAACAAGTATTCCACGGCGGCGGATGTGCTGGAGAAGCTGGAGGAAGATTATCCGGTGGTGTCCAAGGTGCTGATGTTCCGAAAAGCATCGAAGTTGAAGAGCACCTATGTGGACGGACTGCTGGGGCTGATCGGAAGCGATGGACGGATTCATCCTCATTTTAACCAGACGGTGGCGGCCACCGGAAGGCTCAGCTGCACGGAACCGAACCTTCAGAATATTCCGATTCGCGACGAAAACGGGCGAAACATTCGGAAGGCTTTCGTGGTGTCAGAGCCGGAGAACGTGTTCGTGGGTTCGGACTATTCCCAGATTGAACTTCGCCTGATGGCGGCACTTTCCGGGGACCCGGTACTGATGGAGGCGTTCCGTACCGGAGAGGATATTCACCGGCTCACCGCATCTCGGGTGTTCGACATCCCGATGGAGGACGTGACCCCGCTGGATCGTTCCAGGGCGAAGGCGGTGAACTTCGGCGTCATTTACGGTATGAGCGGATTCGGGCTGAGCGAGAATCTGGGAATCACCCGAAAGGATGCCCAGCGTTACATCGATGACTATTTCGAAAAGCATCAGGCGGTAAAGGACTACCTGGATCGTCAGGTGGAAATCGGGAAAGAGAACTTCGAAGTAAAAACAATTATGGGCAGAATCCGGCAGATTCCGGAGTTCAAGTCTCGACGGTATATGGATCAGCAGTTGGCGGCGCGGCTGGCGATGAACAGTCCGATTCAGGGAAGTGCAGCGGATATCATCAAGGTGGCCATGAACAAGGTGGATGCCGAACTGAGAGAGCGGGAGATGAAATCCAAGCTGGTTCTTCAGATTCACGATGAGCTGATTGTGGAAGCAGTGCCGGAAGAGCTGGAACAAGTAGAGGAGCTTCTGCGGAGAAATATGGAAAGTGCGGTGGAACTGTCCGTTCCGCTGGACTGCGACATGCACTCCGGGAAGACCTGGTTTGATTTGAAATAGGGTATTGTGTATAGAATTGAGGTGAGCCATGCGAACAATTGCAATTACCGGCGGAATCGGGTCTGGAAAAACAGCAGTGACAGATTATCTGGAAGAGAAGGGGTTTCCGGTAATCGACACGGATCGCATGGCTCATGCCATGACGGCACCGGGGGGCAAAGCCATTCCCTATATTCGGAAACATTTCGGAGAGGAATTCATCCTTCCGGATGGTTCCATGGATCGAGAGGCCGTTCGCAATGTGGTATATCGCAATCCGGAGATGATGAAGGTCTTGGAAAAGGGGACGACGGAAGTGATAGTCCGAGATGCAAAAGCGGAGATTGAACGGATGAGAACACTGGGCGCTCCGGTGACTTTCGTGGCGATTCCCCTTCTCTTCGAGACCGGATCTGATGGGTCGGAATACGACGGTGTGTGGGCGGTAACGGCTTCGGAAGAGGTGCGCCTGCAGCGGGTGATGGCGCGAGACGGACTGACGGAAGAGATGGTTCGGCGGATTCTGAAGAAGCAGGTTTCCGATGAAGTGCGCCGAGAGAAGGCGTCGGAGCTTATCGATAACTCCGGGACGCTGGCGGAACTCCGGGAAAGGGTGGATTTACTTTTACAAAAAAATGATTTAATCCAATAAAAAGACTTGCAATCAAGATGGAAAGATGATATTATAAATGAGTCATGTGGCTGTGGCGGAATGGCAGACGCGCATGCTTGAGGGGCATGTGGGAGACCGTGCTGGTTCGAGTCCAGTCAGCCACACCAAAGTTCCTGACCAAGGTCAGGAACTTTTTTTCTCAACACATTCACTTTTTTTGAAAATAAGATATTTGAATATTAGTCATAGTATGATATAATACTCCTTGTTGGGCCGGCGTGGCGGAATTGGCAGACGCGCGGGATTCAAAATCCCGTGATAGTGATATCGTATGGGTTCGACCCCCATCGCCGGCACCATCTATTTTTTTATGGAGGATGATGACATGAAAACAAATGCGACAATGATGAACCTGGTTCTGCTGGTGTTCTTTATCGGTATTATCTATTTTATGATGATTCGCCCGCAACGCAAGAGAGACAAAGAGGCGAAGGAAATGAGAGACGGTCTGACCCGCGGTGATGAGATTATCACCATCGGCGGATTCATCGGAAAGGTGGTTGCCATCAATTCCGATACCGTTGTAATCAATCTGAATGCCGGAAAGGGCAGCACCAACGTAGAACTTCTGAAGACGGCAATCGGCAGCGTGAAGACACCGAATACCGCAGCTCGTCAGGAGAAGAAGGAAGCGGCAGAAGAGGCAAAGGAAAGAGATGTAAAGACTTCCACCACTAAGAAGGTGACTCCGAAGAAGCTGACTCCGAAGAAGGAAGAGTCCGAAGATAAGGATGCGGAATAAGATTTCTGATTGCGAGAACAAGGATGCCAAATGGTATCCTTGTTTTGTTATACACGAAATTGGAATGGCGAAAAACTTGAATTTCCAATGGTTATGATGTAAAATGGTATGTAAAATGCAATGTATTACTATGCACATTATTACAAATTTTTAGAAAGGCACTTAAGGTCAAATGAAAAAAGGTACACGTAAATTTCTATCAATTGTCGTGGTATTGGTTATCGCACTGGGGGCATTTGTTTCGCTTAAGGGTATCGGCCCGGTTCAGAGACTTGCGGACAAGATGAAGTACGGACTGGATATCAACGGCGGTGTCTATGTTTTGATGGAAGCTGAAACTAACGAAAAGGGGACGCAGCTTTCCAAGCTGATGGATCAGACAAAGTCCGTCCTGGAGAATCGTGTCAATGCCATGGGTATTTCCGAAGCCTCCGTTTCCATTGAGGGAAACAATCGAGTTCGTGTGGAGATGCCGGGCGTAGAAGATGCACAGGCGGCCATTGATCAAATCGGTAAGACGGCCCAGCTGAAACTGTTTCTGGCAGACGGTACGGAAGTCATGAGCGGTAATGAGATTACCGATTCTTCTTTTACCACCGACTCCAAGAATGGCGGATATAAAATTACCATTGACTTCTCGTCCAAGGGGTCCGATGCATTCGCAAGTGCAACTGAGAAGGCGGCATCCGGAACGGTGAAGTCCACCATGAAAGACGAGAACGGTCAGGCGGTATCCAACACCGCAATTGTCATCAAGTTGGATGACGAAGTGGTATCGGCACCGAGCGTAAGCGAAAAGATCGCATCCAGAAGCTGTGAAATCACCCGTCCGGGCGGATTCAGCGAGGATGAGGCTTCTTCCACTTCCGCGCTGATTCGAGGCGGTGCACTGCCGGCAACCCTGAAGGAAATCAGTTCCTCGGTGGAGACGGCGACCATCGGTGCAAATGCACTTCACAAGAGTATTGTAGCCGGCGCAATCGGACTGGGAATCGTTATGCTGATCATGCTGATGGCATACGGTGCACTGGGATTCATTGCGGACCTGGCACTGCTGCTGTACGTAGAGGTGACTCTGTGGATTATGGCAGGACTGGGATCGGTTCTCACCTTGCCGGGAATTGCAGGCATCATCCTGTCCATCGGTATGGCGGTAGACTCCAACGTAATTATTTTTACCCGTATTCGGGAAGAAATCGAAAAGGGAAAATCCATTCGTGTTGCGGTGGATACCGGATTTAAGTCTGCGCTGGCAACGGTAGTGGACTCGCAGACCACCACACTGATTGCAGCCATTGTGCTCTATCTGATTGGTACCACCTCCGTAAAGGGCTTTGCACTGACGCTGATGATCGGTACGATCTGCAGTATCTTTACCGCAGTATTCATCACACAGCTGTTCGTAACCGCACTGACGGATATTCCGGCACTGTGCAAGATGAGACATTTCGGAATGCACGAAGACGGCACTCCGAGAATGAAGTGGACCAAGCACATTCACTTTATCGAAAACCGCAAGAAGTATTTCGCACTAAGCTTGATTGTCATTCTGCTGGGTGTGGGATGTGCGGCATTCAAGGGCTTCAATTACGGAATCGATTTCACCGGCGGTACGATGATTCAGTTGGAGATGGGTCAGAAGGTGGATTCCGACGAAGTAGCGAAGACCATCGAAAAATACGATCTGAATCCGACCATCGTATACGCTTCGGATAACCACAGCCAGGTGGTGATTCGTACCAAGAAAGCACTGAATGCGGATCAGAGGGGACAGGTTATTTCCACTCTTTCAAAGAAATATAATTTGAACAAGAAGTCGGTTCTGGCTTCCGAGGAATTCGGACCAACCGTTGGAAAAGAGCTGAGACAGAATGCCATCAAGTCTGTTATTATCGCTGCACTGTGCATGCTGGTATACATCCGATTCCGGTTCAAGACATGGAAGTACGGAGTCGCTGCGGTTGGCGGTCTGCTGCATGACGTACTGGTGACTCTTTCCATGTATGCGATTTTCGGATTTACCATTAACAACCCATTCATCGCCGGTATTCTGACGGTTGTGGGTTACTCCATCAACGATACGATCGTAATCTTCGACCGTATTCGGGAGAATAAGCGTTTCTACAAGAGAAAAGAACTTATTCCACAGATCAACGACAGCATCAACGAGACTCTATCCCGTTCGATTATGACTTCCATTACAACTTTGATTGTTATGGTGCCGCTGTATTTCATGGTATCTTCGGAAATCCGCGAATTCCTGATTCCGCTGATTATCGGTGTCGTTTGCGGAACGTATTCCTCCATCTTCATCTGCAGCCCGCTGCTTTATGAGATGAAGAGAAAGGAAAGCATGTCCCGGTATGAACTGCAGAAAGAAAAGAAGGCAAAGGCCGCAAAAGCAAACAATTCCGGAATTGTAAAATAAATTTCAACTAAAGGGGTGTTCACGGGTGACGACTGATTATAGTATGACAACAGAACAATATATTGAAGATCTCAAGACGATGAATGAGAGATACGATGATCCGATGATCATCAAGGCCTTTGAAATCGCCAACAGACTTCATAACGGTCAGATGAGAAAGAGTGGAGAACCGTATATCATTCATCCGATTGCGGTCTCCAAGATTCTGGCCAGTTTTGGCATGGATAATGAAACGGTCGTCGCCGGCCTCCTTCACGATGTGGTGGAGGATACGGAGTACACCCGAGAAGAACTGGTAGAGGATTTCAATGAGGAAATCGCTCTGCTGGTGGACGGCGTGACCAAATTGGGAAACATCAAGTATGACTCCAAAGAAGAACTTCAGGCGGAGAATTTCAGAAAGATGTTTCTTGCCATGTCTAAGGATATTCGTGTCCTGATTATTAAATTGGCGGACCGTCTCCATAACATGCGAACGATGGAGTTTATGCCGCCCCACAAGCGGAAGGAGAAATCCGCAGAAACACTGGAAATTTACGCGCCCCTTGCCGGGCGCTTGGGAATCTACAGCATTAAGTTTGAGCTGGAAGATTTAGCATTTAAGTATCTTCATCCGGAAGATTATGAATCGCTGTCGGTTCAGGTAAGCAAACGGAAGGAAGAACGAGAGAAAATCGTCGATCAGCTGATCGATGAAATCAGCGATGAGCTGGACAAAGCGAACTTCCATTACGATGTAATGGGGCGTTCAAAGCATCTGTACAGCATCTACAAGAAGATGACACTGCAGCACAAGCAGCTGGATGAAATCTTTGATTTGATTGCCATTCGTGTCATCGTAAATACGGTAAAAGACTGCTATGCCGTGCTGGGACTGGTTCACACCAAATGGACGCCGATTCCGGGACGGTTTAAAGACTATATTGCAATGCCGAAGCCGAACATGTACCAGTCCCTGCATACCACTGTATTGGATGAAAACGGGGATCCATTTGAGATTCAGATTCGAACCTACGAGATGCATCGAATCGCGGAATACGGTATTGCGGCACATTGGAAATATAAAGAAGGAAAAGGCGGTGCCGGCGGAGACTCGTCGGAGCAGAAGCTGGCCTGGCTGAGACAGGCATTGGAGTGGCAGAAGGAAACCGATGACTCTATGGAGTTCTTAGAAACCCTGAAGATGGATTTGTTTGATAACCAGGTGTTCGTATTCACCCCAAAGGGAGATGTTATCGAATTGCCGGCAGAGTCCACGCCGCTGGATTTTGCATTTAAGATTCATACGGATGTAGGAATCCGCTGCGTAGGGGCCAAGGTGAACGGCAAGATGGTTACCATCGACCATGAGTTGAAGACCGGTGATATCGTGGATATCATTACCTCTGCGAATTCGGCCGGACCGAGCATGGATTGGCTGAATATCGCCAAGAGTTCTCAGGCCAAGAATAAAATCCGAAACTGGCTTCGGAAAGCCAACAAGAATGATTCCCTGGATCGGGGAAAAACCAATATCGCGAACTACATTAAGAAGAAGGGTTATGACCCCCATCTGGTGGCGAAGAATGCCTATCTTCTGAAAGCGGTAAAGGACATGAAACTGAACAATGTCAATGAGCTGTATCTGCAGATTTCCAACGGCGGAAGTGCGTTGGCAAAACTGGGACAGCGGCTGATTGATTATTTCATCGAGGACAATAAGAAGGAAGAAGTCCGCAAAGAAGAAGAAATTAAGAAGAAGAAACAGGTTCATCGGGAAAACAGTTCCGATGGAACCGGGATTATTGTGAAAGGTTCGGATAACCTGTTAATTCGTATCGCCAGATGCTGCACTCCGGTTCCGGGAGATGATATCATCGGATTCATCACAAAGGGCCGCGGCATTACGGTACATCGGAAGGACTGCAGCAATATCGTGAGCCTGCCGGAGCAGGAAAAAGGACGGTTGATTCAGGTGGAATGGGAAACCCCGAAGGAAGGGCAGACCTATTACACGGATATCAATATCTGCTGTCAGGACCGCCGAGGAATGTTCAGCGACATTTCCAAGGTGTGTGAAGACATGGATGTTCGCCTGGTAGGGGTGAATATGAAACCGGCAGATATGGAATACGTTAACGTGACGATTACCGTGGCCATTACCGGAACGCATCAGATTCAGAGACTGCTGATTGCGCTGCGGAATGTCTCTGGAATTGATAAGGTATACAGGACGAAATCATGATTACAGTAAAACGATACGATGAAAATATGCTTCAGGAGAACACCTATATTCTCACGGATTCCGAAACAAATCAGGGAATGATAATCGATCCCGGTTGTTATACTCCGGCTATGAAGAAGGAACTTCAGAACTTGACTGAACTGAAGTACATCATACTGACTCATGCTCATGGTGACCATATGGGTGCTCTGAATGCCATTCGCAGGGATTATCCGGATGCGGTATTGATTGCCGGTGTCAAGGAAAAGAAACTTCTTCTGGATGCGGAGAATAACGGCTCCATGGAATTTTCGCCGGAGCCGGTGAGCACGGAGGCAGACCGATATGTTTCGGAAGGAGACTCGGTAACTTTAGGAAGTATAGAGTTTACTTTTATGGAAACACCGGGACATACGGAAGGTGGAATCTGTATCTGCGGCGATGGTAAAATTTTCACCGGAGACACCCTGTTTTTCCGAAGCATCGGACGGACGGATTTGTATTCCGGAAATATGGAGCAGATGCGGAAGTCGCTGCAGAAACTGATGAGGCTGCCGGATGAAATTCAGGTGCTGCCGGGACACGGACCGGGCACCTCTATCGGCGCAGAGAAGAAAGGAAATCCATTTGTATAGATTCTATCTAAACGGAATCAAAAATGAATATCACCTGGAGGAGTTGGCACGGGAGTTTTTGGCGAATGATGAGTTCGAAATCATCCCGGTGGACTTTCATGAAGGGTTTTCGCCGAGGTTAACGGATAAAAGTTATTTGTTGAATGGCGAAAAAGGTGCGGATTTGGACGGTGCGAAGAGAGAATTGTACCGTATCCTGTCGGATTTAACCGGAATTGCCCCCGAGTGGGGGACCCTTACCGGGGTGAGGCCGTTGAAATTGGCTTTTTCCGTTTACAGTCAGTGCGGCGACATCGCACAGACCATGGAAACCATGGCACAGAAGTACCTGCTTCATCGGGAAAAAATCGAGCTTCTGCGCAGAATTCTCAATTATCAGCTGTCGTATATGGAGCGCCCGGAAGCGGACAGCCTCAGCCTGTACATCCATATTCCGTTTTGCCCGACGAGATGTTCGTACTGCTCATTTGCCAGCAGTGTGGCGACATCGGAGGAGATTGCAGAGTATCTGGAATTTCTTTTGAGGGAAGTGGAATATACCGGGGCAAAATTCCGAAAGACGGGCCAGTCGGTGGAAAGCGTGTATATTGGCGGCGGGACTCCTACCACTTTGGAAGCGGATCAGTTGAGCCGTTTAGTGGATGCGATTCAATCGGCTTTTCAGTTGGATTTATCCCGCATCGAATTCACCATTGAAGCGGGGAGACCGGACACCATCACACGAGATAAGCTGCAACAGATTCATGTAAAAGGGGTGGATCGAATCAGCATCAATCCGCAATCCATGAATCCGCAGACGTTGCGGGAAATCGGGCGGGAGCACAGCCCGGAGGATATTCGAGAGGCATTTAGGACCGCTGCAGAGATGGGATTTCGAATCATCAATTCCGATGTAATTGCGGGACTGCCCGGTGAGACTCCGGACGATTTCAAGAGCACTTTGGAAGAATTGGTGTCGCTGGGAGCCAACAACATTACGGTACATACCCTATCGGTAAAAAGAGGATCGAAGCTGAAAGAACAGGATCCGGAGTATTACCGCAGAGATACGGAGAATGTGCGGACCATGCTGAAGTTTTCGGAAGAATTCCTTACTGCGCATGGTTTTGAACCGTATTATATATATCGGCAAAAACATCAGATGGGGTCTTTTGAGAACGTGGGATACTGCAAGCCGGAGGCCCATTCGGTATATAACGTGCGGATAATGGAAGAAAAACAGACCATCATCGGCCTGGGGGCCGGTGCAATCGGCAAGAGATATTACCCGGAATCGGATCGTTTGGAACGAATTCCGAATGTGGGGAACAGTGCGATTTATAAAGAGCGTTTCGATGAAATGCTTTTGCGAAAAAATAATTACTGGGAGGATAGAGATGGCAATTAAAGCACCGAAGGGTACGAAGGACATGATGCCGGAGGATGCCTACAAGTGGCACTATATTGAAGATGCTTTCTTCGAGATTTGCGACGAATACGGCTTCGGCGAACTTCGCACACCGATTTTTGAGGATACGAACCTGTTCAACCGAGGCGTTGGGGAGACCACGGATATCGTTCAGAAGGAAATGTACACCTTTGAAGATCTCGGTCACCGCAGCATCACGCTGAAACCGGAAGGAACATCTCCGGCGGTTCGTGCTTTTATTGAAAGCAAACATTTTGCGGATATGCAGCCGAGCAAGTATTGTTACAACACCCCGTGCTTCCGATATGAGAAGCCGCAGGCAGGACGGCTTCGTCAGTTCCATCAGTTCGGCATCGAGAACTTCGGGGCATCGTCCATGATGGCGGATGCGGAAATCATCGCAATGGCGGACGATTTTCTGAAGCGCATGGGCATTGATGAAATCGAGCTGCATATCAATAGCGTTGGTTGTCGGGAATGCCGTACAAAGTATCGGAAAGCGCTGCAGGATTTTCTGCGGCCGCATTACGATGAACTGTGCAGTACCTGTCAGTCTCGCTTCGAAACGAATCCGATGCGTATTCTGGACTGCAAATCCAAGGACGACCAGGAAATCGTCAAGGATGCGCCGCTGATGGTGGATTATCTCTGCGAGGACTGCCGGACGGCATTCGAGGAACTTCAAGAAAACCTGAAGGCTATGGATATTCAGTTCAAGGTGGATCCGAAAATCGTTCGGGGATTGGATTATTATACCAAGACCGCTTTTGAGTTTGTCACCACAAAGATTGGCGCACAGGGCACGGTCTGCGGCGGTGGCCGATACGATCATCTGATTGAGGAAATCGGCGGGCCATCCATGCCGGGTGTAGGATTCGGCCTGGGCAAGGAGCGTCTGCTGATGCTGATGGAAATGTGCGGATCGGATTTCGGCAAACCGGTACAGCCGGAAATCATGATTGCATTCATCGGAGACAAGGCGAAACACTACGCATTGAATCTGGTACAGTATCTGCGCCACAATCATGTTCGTGCGATTGTGGATACTCAGGAACGGAATTTGAAAGGCCAAATGAAGTATTCCAACAAGGTGGGCGTGCAGTATTCCATCGTTATCGGAGACGATGAAATCGAAAGTGGAGAACTGACGCTGAAGAACATGGAAACCGGCGAACAGACGAAAATTGTCAAGGAAGAAATTTTGAATAAAATCAGGAGAGGATAATGTCAGAAATTTACAAGCGCACACATATGTGCGGCGAGCTGCGGCTTGCAGATGAGGGAAAAGAAGTCATTCTGAACGGTTGGGTTGCCAAGCAGAGAAGCTTGGGCAGTCTGGTGTTCGTAGATCTTCGGGACAAGACGGGAATTACCCAGATTACTTTTAACGAAGATATTCCGGAAGAACTGATGGAAGCAGCAAAATCTCTGCGGAGTGAGTTCTCTGTCGGCATCAAGGGCATCGTTCATGAGCGAAGCGCTAAGAACGATCACCTTCCAACCGGTGAGATTGAAGTGTTTGCAACGGACATGGTAATTTATTCCAGTGCAGAGACTCCGCCAATCTACATCCGTGACGATGATAATGTGGATGAATCCCTTCGTCTCAAATACCGTTATTTGGATCTGAGAAAGAATAAGATGCAGAGAAATCTGCTGTTCCGCCACAAGGTCACCAAATGTGCAAGAGATTATTTCGATGAAAACGGATTTGTTGAGGTGGAAACCCCAATGCTGATCAAGTCTACACCGGAAGGCGCACGCGATTATCTGGTGCCGAGCAGAGTGAAGAACGGTGCATTCTACGCACTTCCGCAGTCTCCGCAGATGTTCAAACAACTGCTGATGGTAGCCGGTACGGATCGGTATTTCCAGATTGTAAAGTGCTTCCGTGATGAGGATTTGAGAGCAGACCGTCAGCCGGAATTCACTCAGATAGATTTGGAAATGTCCTATGTGGATCAGGAAGATGTCATCGCAATGCAGGAAGGGTTCCTGAAGAAGCTGATGAAAGACCTGAAGGGAATGGACATTGAGACTCCGTTCCCGAGACTAACCTGGACGGAAGCCATGGAACGTTACGGTTCCGATAAGCCGGATACTCGTTTCGGAATCGAACTGGCTCTTTTGAATGATTTGGTACAGAACTGTGACTTTGCCGTATTTACCGGCGCACTGGAAAATGGCGGCGATGTTCGGGGCATCTGTGTACCGGGCGGTGCAGCTCAGTATTCCAGAAAGAAGATTGACAAACTGACTGAGGAGGCAAAGCATTACGGTGCGAAGGGCCTTGTATGGATTAAAAAGGAAAACGGAGAATACAATTCTTCCGTGAAAAAATTCTTTACCGAAGAGCAGCTGGCAGAAATCATGGATCGCCTGGGTGCAGAAGACGGGGACGTTGCATTTATCGTCAGCGATCGGAAGAAGGTTGTGTTCGATACCTTAGGCTGGCTGAGACGGAAGATTGCCGATCAGATGGGCCTGCTGGATGACAATCAGTTCAATTTCCTGTGGGTGGTGGATTTCCCGATGTTTGAGGAAGATGATGAAGGAAACATCAAAGCCATGCACCATCCGTTTACTCAGCCAAAGCTGGACGAACTGGATAAGCTGGATGGAAATATCCTGGATCTCAAGGCTGATGCATACGACATCGTATTGAACGGTGTGGAATTGGGCGGCGGAAGCGTCCGTATCCACGATAAGGAACTTCAGGCGAAGATGTTCCACGTTCTGGGTCTCAGCGATGAGGAGTGCAGAGAAAAGTTCGGCTTCCTGATTGATGCCTTCAAATACGGTGCACCACCGCATGCCGGCTTGGCATATGGTTTGGACAGAATGGTAATGCTGCTGCTGGGTGAAAAGAGCATCCGTGAAGTTATCGCCTTCCCGAAGAACCAGAATGCAGAGTGCCTGGTAAGTGAAGCGCCGGGACTGGTTGACGAGAAACAGCTGGAAGAATTGGGCATTCAGGTCGTTGCTTCCGAAAATGAATAAGACAGCATTATTCGGCGGAACCTTCGATCCGATTCATCGAGGGCACATTAACCTGGCGATGGAGGCGGTTCGGGAATGTAATTTGAATCAACTGATTTTTCTGCCCAATTACATCTCTCCCTTTAAAAGGGACAGCAAAGTAAGCCCGGGAGAGATGCGGGCGGAAATGATTCGGCGAATTCTTCCTTTAAATTCGGCGTTTTCCATTTCGGAGTACGAATTGGAGCGGCAAGAACCTTCCTATTCCTACGATACGTTAAGCTATTTTCGGGATCGGATGCCGGATGCAGAAATTTCTTTTATCATCGGGTTCGATTCGGTGCTGACTATCGAGAAGTGGTATCGGGGTCCGGATTTGCTACGGGAATTTCCGCTGATCACGGGGGTTCGTCCTCATGTTTCCACGGAGGATGGATTGGAAAGAATTGAGTATTTTCGGAAGAAGTATCAAAGTCGGTTTCATGTGTTGAATTTAAAACCATTTGATGCTTCCTCAACGGAAATCCGGGAAAACGTGCGGAAAGGAAAGGATATTTCGGAGCTGGTGGTTCCGGAAGTAGAAGAGTATATAAGAAACAATGGAATCTATCTCGATGGAATTGATGAATGAATACTTAAAGCGCAACCTAAAGCCGCGGCGATATACCCATTCGCTGGGGGTGGTAGAAACAGCGACTAAGCTTGCGGAAATATATGGGGCGGATCGGGAAAAGGCTCATCTGGCGGCGCTGGTGCACGATATTGCTAAGTGCTTGACGTCGGAGGAGAGCAACCGGCTGGTTCGGTTCTACGGGCTCCCGTGGAAGTATTGGAATAACCAGCCGTTGGCTCATTCCAAATTGGGCGTGGCGCTCTTGCGGGATGAGTTCGGCGTCACCGATGAGGAAGTACTTTCTGCGGTTTCCTATCACACGACGGGAAAAGCAGGAATGTCGCTCCTGGAAGAGATCATCTACGTGGCCGATGCCATCGAACCGGGTAGGGATTACGAAGATGCTCCAAGGCTTCGTGCTTTGGCCGAGAAAGATCTGCATGCCGCATGTTTGGAGGTTCTGGAATTCAGTATTCAGGACTTGAAATCTTCGCACAGAGAAATAGATTCCGACACATTGGAGGCATATACTTATTTACGTCAAATCATTGGAAACAAGGAGAAATAAATGGATAATTACAAAGTAGCCAAAGAATTGGCAGAAGTGTTGTCCCAGCGCAAAGCTTCGGATGTAGTGCTGATTGATATTGCAGAGAAATCTTCTTTTGCAGACTACTTCATCAACTGCACCGCAAGCTCGGAACGTCAGCTGGGCGCCCTGCAGGATAGTGTAGACGAGAAAGCGTACGAACTGGGTCTGGAGCAGAAGGGCTTGGAGGGGAAGTCCGGAAACAGCTGGATTCTCGTGGACTACGGTGACATTATAGTAAATATTTTTACCGCAGAAATGCGGGAACGCTATGCACTGGATAAAATCTGGGGCGATTGCAAAATCGAAAGAATTGAGGACTAAGGACAATGAAGGAAAAGTACAATTTCACAGAAATTGAAAAGAAGTGGCAGGACGTATGGGAAAAAGAAGATGCGTTCAAGACCGTAGAGGATTACGACAAAGAAAAGTATTACGTTTTGGAAATGTTTCCATATCCTTCCGGCAAGCTGCACATGGGACATGTGCGGAACTACTCCATCGGAGACGTAATTGCGCGTTTCAAGAGACTGAAGGGATACAATGTTCTGCATCCGATGGGATGGGATTCCTTTGGACTGCCGGCAGAAAACGCGGCCATTAAGAACGATATTCACCCGGCAATTTGGACGGACAGCAACATTGCGGAAATGCACCGTCAACTGCAGGGCCTGGGCTTCAGCTACGACTGGGATCGAGAGGTTGCTACTTGTAAGGAAGAGTATTACAAGTGGATGCAGTGGATTTTCATTCAGTTCTACAATAAGGGACTGGCATATAAGAAGGACAATCCGGTGAACTGGTGTCCAAGCTGCCAGACCGTGTTGGCGAACGAGCAGGTAGTGGATGGCTGCTGTGAGCGCTGCCACACACCGGTTACAAAGAAGCGCCTGTCTCAGTGGTATTTGAAGATTACCGATTATGCGGATCGCCTGCTGAAGGATCTGGACAACATGCCGGGCTGGCCGGAAAAGGTAAAGCTGATGCAGAAGAATTGGATCGGCCGTTCCACCGGTGCGGAAGTGACCTTTGAGATTGAGAATTTCAGCAAGAAGCTTCAGATTTATACCACTCGTCCGGACACGCTGTTCGGCGTAACCTATATGGTTCTGGCACCGGAGCATCCATTTGTACCGGAACTCACCAACGGTACGGAGTATGAAGCTGCAGTAAAAGCATATCAGGAAGAATGTCAGCACAAGTCCGAAATCGAGAGAACTTCTCTGACGAAGGAGAAGACCGGCGTATTCACCGGATGTTATGGAATCAACCCGGTAAACGGAAAGAAGGTTCCGATTTTCATCTCCGATTACGTTATGATGGATTACGGAACCGGTGCCATCATGGCGGTTCCGGCACACGACCAGCGCGACTTTGAGTTTGCGAAGAAATTTGACCTGGATATCGTTCCGGTTGTGGACACCCAGAATCCGGAAATCGACATCAATAACCTCACAGAAGCTTTCGTTGCGGAAGGCACCATGATTAACTCCGGAAAGTATACCGGAATGAACAACAAGGAAGCCATTGAGGAGATTACCAAGGATCTGGAAGCGGACGGACTGGGCAAAGCTCAGGTGAACTACAAGCTGAGAGATTGGCTGATTTCCCGCCAGCGTTATTGGGGCTGCCCGATTCCGATGGTTTATTGCGAAGAGTGCGGATGGGTTCCGGAGAAGGAAGAGAACCTTCCGGTAAAACTTCCGACCGATGTGGAATTCACCGGCAAGGGAGATTCTCCGCTGAAGACTTCCAAGACATTCGGAGAGACTACCTGCCCATGCTGCGGCAAGAAGGCGGTTCGCGAATTCGATACCATGGATACCTTTGTAGATTCTTCCTGGTACTTCCTGAGATATTGCGATGCCCGCAATTCCGAGAAGCCTTTTGATAAGAAAAAGGCGGACTACTGGATGAACGTGGACCAGTACATCGGCGGCGTAGAACACGCTATCCTGCACCTGTTGTACGCTCGTTTCTTCCAGATGGTAATGCACGATCTGGGACTGGTGGATGCGGAAGAACCGTTCGAAAATCTGCTGACCCAGGGCATGGTTATCAAAGACGGCGCGAAGATGAGCAAATCCCTGGGCAACATCGTCAGCCCGGAAGAAATTCAGGCGAAGTACGGTGCGGATACCGCCAGACTGTTCATCCTCTTTGCAGCACCGCCGGAAAAAGAACTGGATTGGAGCGATGCCGGTGTAGAGGGAAGCTACCGTTTCCTGAACCGTGTATATCGTCTGGTACAGGAATATGTGAACGAAATCCGCGGTGATTTCCGTGGAAGTGAAACCATCACCATTCAGAATGCAGAAGATAAGGCACTGAATTTCCAGCTGAATGCTACCGTGAAGAAGGTAACGGAAGATGCCGGCGGACGGTTCAGCTTCAACACTGCGATCAGTTCCATCATGGAGCTGGTGAACGCGCTGTATAAATATAAGCAGGGCGAGGTGAACGTTCCGCTGATGAACGATGCCATTGAAAAGCTGATTCTGATTCTGAACCCGTTTGTTCCGCATATTACAGAAGAGCTGTGGAACGACCTGGGTCATGAAGATCGGGTGTATCAGCAGAACTGGCCGGAATTCGACCCGGCTGCATTGGAACTGGAAACCGTTGAGATTATCGTTCAGGTAAACGGAAAACTGAAGGACAAGATGGCTTTCGAGAAGAATGCAGAGAAGAATGCAATTGAAGAAGCAGCGCTGGCAAGCGAACGCGTGCAGGATGCGATTGCAGGTAAATCTGTTGTAAAAACCATCGTGGTTCCAAACAAGCTGATTAACTTTGTAGTAAAATAGAAATGCCTATGAAACAAGAAAAAGATTTACAACTGAATAACAAGAAAAAAAATCCGGCCCCCCGGAAGAAGAATTCCGGGGCAGCTGCCGGAAAGGTAAGAAAAGCGTTGAAACCTTCCGACGGAACGGCGAAAAAGAAGGGGAATAACGCTCCTCAGAATTCGAAACCCCACAAACAGAAGGGGGCAACAAAGCCGGAAAAATCAAAGAAGACCCTTCCGGCAATTCCGTTCCATCAGGGAAAGAATCGGAACAAGTCCAACGGAAAGAACAACCAGAAGCAGGTTCGTCCGAAGGAATCCTTCCGCATCATCCCGTTGGGCGGTATGAAGGAAATCGGAAAGAACATCACGTTGATTGAGTATCGGGATGAGATTCTGATTGTGGACTGCGGAATGTCCTTCCCGGAAGATGAGATGTTCGGAATCGACGTGGTTATTCCGGATTTCACCTATCTGAAGGAAAACATGGAGAAAATCAAGGGATTGATTATCACTCACGGACACGAAGACCACATCGGCGGCGTACCGTATCTGGTAAAAGAAATTAACGTCCCGGTGTACGCTTCCGGCCTTGCGGCGGGATTGATTCAGCATAAATTAAAGGAAAAGAATCTCACCGCTGACGTGCATGTGATATCTTCCGGTGATATAATCCATATAGGAAGCTTCATTGTGGAGGCGATTCACACCACCCACAGTATTGCGGATTCTTTTGCATTCTCCATCAAGTGTCCGGCAGGACATATCGTTCATACCGGAGACTTCAAAGTGGATTACACTCCGCTGGAAGGAAAGCAAATTGATTTGGCCCGTTTTGCAAAGTTGGGTGATGAGGGTGTGGATGTGCTTCTTTGTGACAGTACCAACGTGCTCCGTCCGGGGTTCACGCCGTCGGAGCGAATCGTAGCGGAATCCATGAACCGAATTTTTGAGGAGACGGACAAGCGAATTATCATTGCCACATTCTCCTCGAATATCCATCGGATTAAGCACTTTATGGAAGCGTCCATTCATCATGGCCGTAAAATTGCGGTTTCCGGTCGTTCCATGGAGAACGTGATGCAGATTGCAAAGGATTTGGGATATATCGACCTGCCGGAATCTGCTTTTGTGGACATCCGGAATATCAACAATATCCCGGATAGCAACTTGACCATCGTTACAACGGGAAGCCAGGGCGAACCGATGTCCGCACTGACGCGAATGGCCAACGATAATCACCGGGCGGTGAAGCTGAAGAAGGGCGATGTCGTTGTCTTCTCCTCTTCGCCGATTCCGGGAAACGAGAAGACCATCACCAATGTGGTCAATAAGCTGTATGAGAAGAAAGTTCGGGTGTACCTGTCGGATTTTGTGGACATTCACGTATCCGGCCACGCCTGCCAGGAAGAGTTGAAATTGATTCACACCCTGGTGCGGCCGAGATATTTCATTCCGGCCCACGGCGAATACCGTCACCTGAACGAACACGCAAAACTGGCAGAGAGCTTGGGAATGAGCCGAAGCAATATCTTCGTCATGACAAATGGCGATTCGCTGGTGGTCAAGGGCGGCCGTGCGAAACAGGAGAATGGATACGCCACGGCGGACGATGTTCTGGTGGATGGCTACGGTGTCGGAGACGTCGGTAACGTGGTACTCCGGGATCGAAAGCAGCTGTCGGAAGCGGGACTGATTGTGGTATCGGTGGCCATCGATACCTACTCCAAGCAGCTGGCGGCAAACCCGGAACTGATTACGCGTGGTTTTATCTACGTCAAGGAGAACGGACCGTTAATCAACGATGCAACCGAAGTGGTCTATGAAACCATCGAACGCTGCCGCAATCGGGACTCTATGGACTTGAGTTCATTGAAGTCGGCGATTCGTGACGACCTTCGGGGTTACATTTATAAAAAGACACGGCGGAGTCCGGTAATTCTCCCGGTTATCCTGTACGTGTAGAAAGGATCTTCAATGAACGTTTACGAAGAAGCCCATAATCTTGCCCGGGCAATTAAAGAAAGCAACGAATTCAAGGAGTTCGACCGTCTGAAGAAGGAAGTGGACCAAGATCCGCAGCTCAGCGCAATGCTGAAGGATTTGCAGATGAAGCAAATTCAGCTGCAGACGAAGCAGATGACGGAAGGGAAGCTGGATTCGGAACTGATGGGACAGATTCAGTCCATGGTCACCATGCTTACGGCAAAGCCTCAGGCAGCACAGTATCTGCAGGCGGAAGCGAGATTCTCCATCATGATGAAGGATGTGAGCGAAATCCTGGCAGATGCCATCAATATTAAGTCAATGTTATAAGTTATTTTTAAAGATTTTAAAGAAAGAGAGAAACAATTATGATCAGCGCAGGTGAATTCAGAAAAGGTGTTACTTTTGAAATGAATGGCGAACCACATGTTGTAGTGGATTTCCAGCACGTTAAGCCGGGAAAGGGTGCCGCATTTGTTCGTACAAAGTATAAGAACATTCTGACCGGAGCAACCAGAGAAGAAGCATTCAACCCGAACGACAAGTTCCCGAAGGCTCACATCGAGACGAAGCAGATGCAGTATCTGTACAACGACGGTGAACTGTACTACTTCATGGATCAGGAGACTTACGATCAGATTCCGCTGACCTACGACCTGGTAGAGGATGCCATCAAGTATATCCGCGAGAACGATACCGCTACCGTTAAGTTCTACAAGGACAACGCCTTCACTGTAGAAGCTCCGAACTTCGTTGACCTGGAAGTAACCGAAACTGAGCCGGGCGTGAAAGGTGATACCGCAACCAACGTTACAAAGGCTGCAACCGTTGAGACCGGCGCCGTAATCCAGGTTCCGATCTTCATCAACGAAGGCGAGAAGATTCAGATCGACACCAGAACCGGTGATTATCTGGGACGTTCCAAATAGTTTATATTTTCCGAATATCGGGTATTAACAAAGGACTATTATGAAAAAAGCAATCAGAAAAGCAATGGTAATACTGGCGATTATATTTGCGCTGATTATCGGATCCAGCGTGCTCTTGTCCACGTTGAACAAGCCGCTGGACCGAAGCAACGCAACGCTGATTGACGTCACTGTTGAAGAAGGTGCGACGACTGATGATATCGCCAACGCACTGAAAGATGCAGGGGTCATTCGCAGTACTACCAGATATAAGATTTGCTCCAAAATCTGGCACTACGACTCCAATTACAAGGCGGGGGTGTATTCCGTCTCGCCGAGTATGACGTGCAGCGATATTGCAAAGGTCATCGTATCCGGAAAAGAAACCACGAATTCCTTCACAGTTCCGGAGGGCTCCACCATCGAGACGGTGGCGGAGACTCTGGCCAAGGATGGACTGGTAGATAAAAAGAAGTTCCTGGAGGCTGCGCAGAATTCCGACGCCTACAGCGATTTCGATTTCCTGAAAGATGCCCAGAAGGGGAAGAATCATCTGGAAGGATATCTTTTCCCGAGCACCTATCAGATTGCACCGAAAGCGGATGAAGAGCAGATTATTACAACCATGCTGAATCAATTCGATACTGTTTTTACAGACGAATACAAAGCCCGGGCGAAAAAGCTGGGGTATACCGAGAATCAGATTATCATCATCGCTTCCATCATTGAAAAGGAAGCGCAGGTGGATAAGGATCGCCCGAAGATTGCCAGCGTCATCTACAATCGATTGGATGACGGCATGAATTTGCAGATGTGCTCCACGGTGCAGTATATTCTGGGAAAAGCGAAACCGGTGCTATCCGTGGCGGACACGAAGATTGATTCTCCGTACAACACCTATATTCACTCCGGCTTGCCGAAGGGACCGATTTGTTCTCCGGGAGAGGCATCTATTAAGGCGGCTCTGTATCCGGCAAAAACGGACTACATGTATTTCGTGGTAAGCGAAAAGCTGGACGGTTCTCACAATTTCAGCAAATCCTACTCGAAATTCGAGAAAGATACCCGGGCATATGAGAAGGCTCTGGCAAAGGAAAACAAGAAATAGAAGGAGCCGAATTTTCATATGAACATTACCAATGAGAAAGTAACAGACTACATCGTGTCATTCTACCAACCGTGGAATGACACGATGGGAAAGTTGCGGGAGCAGAGCGAAGCGGATCAGATTCCATTGATTCTAAAAGAAACGGAGATGTTGTTTCGCACGCTTTTGCCCCTGAGACCCGTCCATCGAGTGCTGGAAATCGGCACCGCGTACGGGTATTCTTCCATATTTTTTGCACACCTCCTTCCGGATAGCCATATCACCACGGTGGAGCTTTCGGATACCAATTATCAGGTGGCAGTGGATAATATATGGGAGCAGGGGCTGACAGACCGAATTCAGGTGATTCACGGCGATGGCTCGGTTGTGCTGGATGAACTGATTCAGAATGCCGAAGCCGGAAATACGGAACCCTTCGATCTTATTTTTATCGACGCAGCGAAGAGCCATTATATGGAGTTTTTCGAAAAGGCAGAGAAGCTGTGCAGCAAGAATGCACTGATTGTCTGCGACAATATTTTGATGAAGGCTTTTCTGGTGGACTTATCTTTAGACCGGAAGCGCCGTCATCGAACCAGCGTAAAAAGAATGAATGAGTTTTTGGAATACGTTCACAGCCGGAAGGATTTAGAGGTGTCCTTGCTGAGTTGTGGCGATGGATTGTTGTTAATTAAAGAGAATAAAAAATACGCCGATTGTAAAATCAACTTGAACATGTAATAAAATTGAAATCCATAGAGACTCTTTAGTAGAATGTATGTGACC
>CAKQWJ010000018.1 GCA_934278925.1 uncultured Clostridia bacterium
GCATTCCTCCAAATCTACCTTTCTACCTTATGGATTATTTAGTTATCAATGTTCAACTTGTTATTGCAATTTGCGATTTAATTCAGTGTGTAAAATCTTAACACTTTTGTAACAATTTCTCTGTACAATGATTCTAGAAGTAAAGTATCAGCGTGAAATGAGGTGATACCCGATGCAGTAGTTTAATTAGTTAAGCAATAATATCAGCGTCCAAAAGGCACTGGCATCCATTGCTGCCTACATGCTAACAGCTAAAAAAAGATTGATGATTTCTTGCTGGATGTAAGAGATGTTAACCAGAAACATATTATAGTAGAAAGGAAAATGAAATGAACTATAGAAGAATAGCAAAAAAAGTTGCAGCATTGATAATCCCTTTTTCATTGGTAATTGCACCAATGAGCACTTTTGCAACAGATAACCAAATCCAAGACAAGGATTCAACATATAACAGAGAATACAACATTGGCTCGCAAAAAGTTAGTGTAGAATTTGACCCAGCAATTGCTTCGAAAATAACTCCGAATGATATTGATGATATTCTACAAGACAAGGACTCTTCATCAAAAGTGAAAATTGTTGCTGATGATAATTTAAAAAAAGACGACTTGGAACACTCTACCGAAATGGATTTATATGTGTATTCTAAAGGTAATTTAGTAAATTTCCAAATTGAAAAAGAGTATGCTGATTTTTTAACATCGAATGAGATAAGAGACATGCTTACAGAAGCAGATTGCACCGCTATTCATGTTTATGAAGTTGGCGAGGCTTCATCAGATAATGAGGCAGATATTGCAAACTCAGTTCCTAAAAGAGCTGTGGGGTATTACGTGCGAACCGGAGCAGCAAAGAAAACAGGCGGACAGTATGTAAAGAAAGATGTATTCGCCGGAAGTGTTGCAAAGGGAGAAACAAAAAAAATCACCTATAGCGGCTCCTTGGCATTTTCTGTTTCTAGCGCTGCAGGAACATACTATGCGAAAAGCGATTTGAAAAAGGGTTTAAAGGCAAAAGTTTCCTGCAGTATTTCACGAACGCTTGATAGTAAGGGAATGAAAGCTGGTTGTAATAGCAGAGAATTTCGTGTCAAATACTATGCACAAAAATATACTCGAACACAGCAAAAAATAGATGCAAAAAAAGGAACTCCAATTGGGAAGAAAGTTACTGCAACAGTCAGTGAACCAACTAAGTATGCTTCCTATAGTAAAGATACAAAAAAATAAAGTAGTATAGATTTTTCATAGTACATGATAAAGTCATTTTTTTAAGAAAGGAGAATTGAGATGTACGCATATCGCAACGGACTTCGAACTCTCACCGGAATACTCTGCATTGCCGTGACTATTTTTATATTCACTTCTTTTGCAAATGCGGACGATGAGGTTCAATATAAATCCTACGATTTAAAGGGCTATACCGGATCTATCGAAGTCGATCAATCCGTTCGAGATAAAATCCAAGATAAGGCAATAAAAGAGGTTGCCGGAGAGACGAAATCGAAAACAATCCGAATAACGGCGATGGAGAATCTTTCAGAAGAGAATCTGCAGGCCTCCGAAAAGGAAGCCCTCTACGTATATACCGATAAAGGATTAACCCACATCCAAGTAGACAAAGGCTGTGTCGGTAAAATTTCTTTGAAGGAAGTAAAAGAAATGATTCACGAAAACGAAGGATCCTTCGTTCGGGTGTACGATGTGGGGACGCAGGAAGAATCGGCCTCGTTCCTCTCCGAACATAAGGGAATCCTCGCAACGATTGGAATCGCCGTTTTGCTTATACTACTGTGGTTGCTGTATGAAAGGAAAAAACGGAGAACTGCATGATGGAAGCGGGCTGGCGGCAATCTAGAATGTTTATTTCATAATCGGGTTTTCTAAATAGGGTAGAGTGAGAATTTTTTTCTCACCCTCCCATTGCACCGTACGTACGGTTCTCGTATACGGCGCTACATCAATATAGAATCAAATATTACTCAGATAGTATTGCAACGGGTCGACCAATCCTGGTCGGCTCTTTGTTTTGCGTCCGAGTATCTCTGGACTGATTGCAAAATTCACTACATACATTCCGCTTCTTCTGTACCATCCTAGTCTGCTGTTCGCAACCTTGAAGATTTCTTCGTGCGTAAATCCACATCCTATGATTTGGTTCAGTTTCTGAAGGTTTAGGTATATGCGCCTCGATTTCTTCCACTGCTTGAGTATTACCACTCTCACCTTATGGCGAAGCCATTGCCCATATTCTTCTAGGAATATCTTCATACTGCCAATTCGGTAATAGTTTATCCATCCACGTATCAACCAGTTGAGTTGTTCGAAAGTGGATTTCATAGGTCTTGCAACAGCTTTTCTTCTACAAAGTATTGCACGGGTTTTAGCGTATAACCTTTTCTTTCGGTCATTTGCCGGCTTGCATTTCCATCCATCTTTGGACTTCCAAAATGTAAATCCAAGAAAGTTACTTTTTGTTGGTCTGACAACTTTTGTCTTAGTTGCACTTACCTTTAGCCTAAGCTTACGCTCTAGCCAACTCGTAACAGACTTCATTACTCTGTCTGCTGCCATTTCGCTTTTGACGAAGATGTTACAGTCATCAGCGTATCTGACGAAGTGAAGTCCTCTTGCTTCCAGTTCTTGGTCTAGCTTGTCTAGGTATACATTGGATAGTATTGGACTGAGCGGTCCACCTTGAGGTACACCCTCTTTGCTAGGACTAATCAGTCCATTCTCCATTACTCCAGCTTGTAGAAACTGGCGAATGAGTCGCAGTGTTTTCGCATCATTGATACGTTCTCTGAGTATCGAAATTAATTTGTCGTGGTTTACGGTATCGAAATATTTCTCAATATCCAAATCTATTACCCATTCGTATCCTTCGTTGAGGTATACCAGTGCTTCCTCTATTGCCTGTTGACAACTTCTGCCTGGGCGAAATCCGTAGCTGTGTTCTGAGAAGTACTTATCGTAGCCAAGCGACAAGACTTGTGCCGTAGCTTGTTGTACCACTCTATCTACAACCGTCGGTATTCCTAGAGGTCTCTTTCTCCCGTTGGATTTGGGTATATAGACTCTTCTAACTGGTATTGGCTTGTATTTGCCATCGCGTATTTGGGATTTAATTTCTTCCCTATGCTTGGCAAAGTATCCGTCAAGTTCTTCCACGGACATTTTATCTGTTCCGCATGCACCTTTGTTCTTCTTGACTGATTTGATGGCCTTATTGATATTTTCGTCTTGTAAAATCCATTCAATTAATTCCATTTGTCGCTCCTCCTTCTGCTTGTAAAGATGTTAGAAACCATCCCCTCTACCTTTTTGCTTCCGTGGGCATACGTTTCCACTTGTTAAGCATATCCTCGATTTCGGACTGTTCTAACCTTGCTTACAGCGATTTGCAATATATTGACATTAGACCCTTTTCCCTTTGGTTCTTAGGGATACTATGGTCTCAGCTGACTCCTAGGTATGAGCTTTTTATCGCACGTACTCACTGTACGCTACCTAGGCCTCCCAGGGTAAGACACAAGTCTTTCACCGCACAACCTCTGGATTTACTCTCTTGGCGTTACGTTTACCTTTTGGGCTTCGATTTGAGTTGCAATCTCGCCCGCCATTTAGCCTCATATCCAGTTTCTGTTCGTAGGCTCAACGGTTTTGCTACACCACTTCCTCCCCCTAAACATTGCTGTCTTCGGCTTGTGGTTCGCTACACTTGGCGGTAAATACCCGTGACGGGACTTTCACCCGTAAGACTTGCGCCATGCCTGGCACACATCCAAAGGGCGTTCGAACATGAGGTTCGGACGCCCCCAGGAAAAAGACACGCCGGATGCCGGACGATATCATTCATCCGTTTTTCGTTATGCGGATTTTGACTTGTTTTTTATTCGAATGACTTGATAAATGTATATGCCAAAAATAGTCATCAATGATGTCAGTATTCCGGTGCGGAGCCACGGGGTCGAATACTTTAATTGAATATGATGCTTTCCCGGGGTCAGCGGAATCGCCATATACATTCCGTTTGCTTTTACTATTGAAGTTTTCTCTCCGTCCACTTTCGCAGACCACCCCGTTGAATACGGAATCGAAAGGAACAGAACCTCGTTTTCGGAACATTCAACCGATCCGGAAACAGTATCATTTCCGATTGAAATGTTCCTGCATGGTGTGAGCTTTGAAATATCCTCCATGTATTTCTCGGTATCGTTTTCATACACGCCGATGCTTTTATACGTATATTCCGCCGGCTTCGCGAATACAATTTTAACGGAATCATATCCTTCTTCACTTTTTCCCAAATAACAGGTCCCGCCATCCTTTGGTGCGTACCAGTAATGATAGGATGACAATACTGTTGCTGTCTTTTCGTAATCCGAAACGCGAAGATCTCCCTTCTTTTGTCCGCGACACCAGATATCTGAACTCGTTCCAAAGATAAGCGAACTCATGGATTTATCGGCTTCCTTTATCTTCAAGCCATTCATCCACAGATACAGTTCCCCTTTCATCGGCTTTTTAAAATGCAATATCAGTGCGCCTTTTTCTTTCTTCACCGATATTCTCTTTTTCGTTAAGTGCACATCCTTCGCTTCTACTCTATACGGAAGAGATGTCATTCGTTTCTTTGGCGTTATTGTTTTGATGTTCGGTATTTTTGTATCTGTCACGACCCCTTGCAGCATCGCCTCTTGATGATTCAGCGGGTTCATTTTTAGAACATCTTTTTTTAAGATGCTGTTCTTGTATAAGAAAGCACTGCCCAAGTAATGTGTGTTCTCATATAAGCCCTTTTCGATTTTCTCGTATCCGACCGGCACACCTTCGTTATCTTTCGAATCTGTCGTATAGTATTTCACCCCGGCCAAATCCAGCAAAGCTCTCCGCCCATCCAATCCATGTAATCCGCAATTCGGCGTCAACGTATTCAGTTGCAAATCGGTGCAATAACGCTGAAAGTTCTTATCCATGATGCTCCACCAAAAAGTGGTCCCTCGCACTTGATTGGCACACTCTACGTTCAGATTCGTTTCTCGTTTCTCCACCCGATAGAATTCTTTCCGATTCGCAGTTCCGTAAGCCTTTGAAATAGATGTTGCGTTAAAGTATGCGTTTAAATCACCTATACTCACGAATTGTTTCACAAAGTTCCCATATGCAGGTGCGAAAATTACACAGACGCCAACTACCACGGACAGAATCGTTAATTCTCCGAGAATTAGATTTCCATGTGCTTTGAAAACGGGTATTGTATTCACCGCCCACAAGACGAGCACCGTTAGAAGAAGCAATACGTCATACGAATACCCATCGGACGAATTTCCCTCTATGGAGTGAGCGACACACACGTACATGCCGACCATCATCGTCAAAACAATTAACTGTTTCTTTTCTAACTTGCACAGCTTATCTTCAAGTCCCACATATATCATTGCAACCGCCAGTGCAAATGGATAACTCCATCGATTCGTTGCATACCCAAAGCCGTTTAAAACACGACCGCATAAAGGAATACACATAATGAGCAAGCTGCTCACGGTGGCAATTTTCATGATCTTCCATTGATTTTCCCTCTGCATTATCAGGAAAAACAAGCATATCAAGCCAAGGGGAATCCCGCCGATTACGGTATGATAGGCAAACATTCCATGGAATTTTCCCAGATGAACAAACAGCTGCTTATAAAAATTCATCGGATACAGAAACGGCGATTCGATATATCCGGTGGTCAATCCAATTCTATAATTATTTAAAAACGCATGCACTGTCGGAAATAGGACAAATCCGGATAACAATCCGCCCACCAAATAGGATGCACATACATTTTTGCAAACCTGAATGTTCTCAATGGCCGTACTTTTCTTACACCGCAACCGGATACACAGGTACACCATGCTTAGAATCACATTGCTGTAAAAGAAATAATAATTGGTTAAGAACGAATAGAATGTAACCGCAGCCAACGGGGCCTTCCGATTCTCCTTCATCAGTACCTCAATCGACCATAGTATTACCGGAAAAAGATAACACCCATGCATGAAATTCGGAAAGTAGAAAAAATATTCAATATTAAAAAAGGAGTACAGCAATCCGCCCATGGCGGTTCGCCAACTATCCGCCTTCTTCACATAATTTGAATACAGGCAAAAGGCTTCCCCGGAAAGGAAGATCTTTATCCATATCATCAGCTTATAGCTTCTTGTCAACCGATTGGGAAACAGAGCGACCGAAATCCAGCTAATCGGATCCAGGAAATCATAGGCATTCAAGGTTGTCAGCAGATCTGCCCCTTGCCCCAAGGTATACCAGAAATGCGGTATCTGAAATAGCGTCCCGTTTGCGATGCCACTTACAATCTTATGCTGGTAATCCCGTATATATTGCAAAGCAACATAATGCTGACCCCATCCATCCGGATTCCATACATAGGATATTCTTCCGCTGCTAAAATACGAATCCATCACAAAGATTGGAATAATCAACAACACTGCATACAGAATGTACGATTTGTATTTCTCCCACCACGATGCTCTTATGTTCAATTTCTCTCATTCCTTTTCGTCAATTCAGTATATCGCTCCTGGCAGCGAATCAAATCCTTCTCAAAATCCTGGCGATCTTTCTTCCGCAGTGTGTGTAATATTATTCCGGAAAAAAAAGACTGCAGTCCCGCAATAACCGTAAATCCGCATACGATTAAAGTAGGAAAATTCGGCACAAGCCCCGTCTTCCGGTAATTAATGTATATCGGGATAAAAAACACGGCCGCCAACAAAAACAATACCAGCGCAATCCCGCTAAAAAAGGCTCGCGGTTTATACGTTTCGAATAGGCTCACAATTGTCCGAATCACCTTTGCCCCGTCCGAAAATGTATTCAATTTCGAGTTGCTACCACTCGGTCTGTCCCGGTATTCCACAACGACATTTGCTACGTTCATATTCTTGTCAATTGCGTGAATGCTCATTTCCGTCTCAATCTCGAACCCCTTGGATAAAACCGGAAATGTTTTCACGAACTGATAACTGAACGCACGATATCCGGTCATGATGTCCCGGATGTTGCTTTTGAACAGTTTATTGATGCTCTTTCGGACCAATGCATTTCCAAAATTGTGGAAATGCCGCTTGTTTTCATCGAAATAGGTGGATGAAAGGCGGTCCCCTACCACCATGTCGGCCTGGTCTTCCAATACCCGCTTCGCCATCTCAATCGAAGCCTCCGCCGGATAAGTATCATCCCCATCCGCCATAATGTAGCACTCCGCATCCACTTCCCGAAACATCCGACGAATCACATTTCCCTTGCCCTGAAGGGGTTCTTTTCGCACAACAGCACCGGCATCACGAGCCACTTCTGCCGTCCGATCCTCCGAATTATTGTCGTATACATATATTGCTGCATCCGGAAATGTTTTCCTGAAATCCGTTACCACTTTTCCGATGGTTTTTTCTTCATTGAAACAAGGTATCAGCACCGCAATTCGATCCATATATTTACTCCTAATCCGTTCCTATCCAATTTATTTTACCCCCCCCCTATTGGAATTTGTCAAGGCAATAATTGCATGGCATCAATATAAGGTAAACCTTAAGAAATCTTAAGACTTTTTGCTGTAAATCTTTGGTATAATGCAGATAGATTTAACCATCAGCGCGAAACGAGGTGATACCCGATGCAGAAATTGGATTCAATTTGTTAAAGCAGTATTTTCAAGAAAGGAAGATTGAGATGAGTGTAAATTGCAACAGACTTCGAATTCTCACCGGAATACTCTGCATTGCCGTGACTGTTTTTATATTCACTTCTTTTGCAAATGCGGACGATGAGGTTCAATACAAGTCCTACGATTTAAAGGGTTACAGCGGATCGGTCGAAGTCGATCAATCCGTTCGGGATAAAATCCAAGATAAGGCGATAAAAGAGATTGCCGGAGAGACGAAATCGAAAACGATCCGAATAACGGCGATGGAGAATCTTTCAGAAGAGAATCTGCTGGCCTCCGAAGAGGAAGCCCTCTACGTGTATACCGATAAAGGATTAACCCACATCCAAGTGGACAAAGGCTGTGTCGGCAAAATTTCTTTGAAGGAAGTAAAAGAAATGATTCACGAAAACGAAGGATCCTTCGTTCGGGTGTACGATGTGGGGGCGCAGGAAGAATCGACCTCGTTCCTCTCCGAGCATAAGGGAATCCTCGCAACGATTGGAATCGCCGTTTTGCTTATACTGCTGTGGCTGCTGTATGAAAGGAAAAAACGGAGAACTGCATGATGAAAAAGCAAATGATGAACATCATTGATATTCTGGAGGGTTGTTACGCCCTTTGCTGCTGCATCGGAGTTTTCTATTTCCGTATGGAACCTTCACCCTCTCTCCGAATCCTGCTCCTCGTGATTTCCACAATCGGGATTTTGTCAACAGATTTAGCTAGAAGGAAAATGTCCATCGGAAGCGGGCTGGCGGCAATTTGGAATGTTTATTTCATAATCGGATTTTTCTAAAAGGTGGAATCAGATTGTACATACACTGATATTACGCTCGTAATATCAGTGTATGTAGTGCTCAATTTGTTATTGTAATTTTATGCCCATTTCAATGCAGGAGATAGAATATGTCTTTCGAAAATCGAATTGCTATCGTCTCACGGGATTTCGCTTTTGCAAACAATTTGAAAGAATTCCTGCAAAAGGAGAAACTCCTCAATGATGTTATTGTCAAAGGCTCTTTTTCTGATGCGTTTTTTGAGAGCCCTACCGATTTAACCATTCTTGATTATGAAACTTTTGAATTAGAATGGCACGGTCAAATTTCTTTTTCAAATCAGTTTTATCATGGTAAATTTTTATTTCTTTTTTCATCAGCAGATATAGATAATCAAGCGTCAACTTCTCCGCGCCTTTTCTTTGATGAGGTTTTCTTTGATGACTTTCTGATAAAACCGATTAATTATCCGGAGCTGTTACTTCGAATTAAGCAGCTTCTGACTCATGAAGAACGTGAGGACATGCTTTGGTACGGAAATACATTATTGCATTTTTCCTTGGGAACGCTAACTACACCTAAAGGAACAATCGACCTTACTTCATATGAATCTAAAATTCTACACGCTTTTTTCGAACATCCTCAATGCATTATATCTAGAGCAGAATTACTGAACATTAATAACGCACAGAATTATGATGTTTCGGATCGGTCCATCGATGTTCGAATCTCTATTATTCGCAAAAAATTAATTGCCATCTCTTCAAATCTAAGCCTTCTTTCACGGAGAGGGTGTGGATATATTCTGACAATTTCTTCATAACAAAAATATCGGACAGCAACAGGACTGTCCGATATTTTGTGTTTACCACGGTTTTATCCACAAATACAGATTCGCCATTATTACCAAAAAGCAAGTGGCTCGTACGTATCCTTCAAACTTATTATTCTTTATTGATGCGACCACCAGGAACACAACTCCACACAAGGAGAGCAGCAACAGTAAATAAGTTACCGTTGTAGAAACTCTATCAACAGTTCCCATAAGTGAAATAACAGCAATTACAATAACATAGATGTCTTCGAGCATACTGATACAGCGGACGATATTTTTCGAATACATTTTCATAGGCTTCTCCAATCAATACTTTACAATTTTTGTTACTTTCCAGCACTCCATTATATCACCTTTTACATTACGCTTATAACTCTTTAATGTTGTTTTTATGCCATGTTTTGAACTTCCTTTCATCACAGTTGACGCAAATCCAGCGATACCTGAGATAAGACTCAATACTTGCGGTGTTGCTCCCGGACAAAGGAACCCAGCAGCACCTAACAATGCTACTATGGAAGCCGCAATAGTAGCCAATCCAGCTGAACCACCAGCTAGTTTTTTTATTTTCGCATAGGTTATTTTCGTTGTTCGTGTTTTGCTCTTATACGCTTTTTTTATTGCAGAATCGCTATTTGTAATTTCGGAAGAATCTCTTTCTAATACACTAACAGTTTCTCCAGTAATAGAAGAATGTACTTTTCCTTCTGAAATATAGAAATACTCTTCCGTTTCAGTTTTAAGATTAGTAACTGTTACCATATTTTCATCAATTTTAATTCTCGATAAATCGGTTCCATCTTTTACAAGCAATTCATCATCTTGAATCCATTCACAGGATACGTCTGATTTTGAATCATCAAATTCAGTTCCTGTATTTGCATTTACAAAAGGTGTTGTGCACAATACAATTAATAGACTCATCATAAAGGCCATACTTCTTTTTCTCATTACATTTTCTCCTTTCAAGTATGAAAAAAAAGCAATCATCTTCCAGGCATATTATATCAATGAAATGTTTCAGAATTATTTCTGTAATTAACATTTTTTGAATTTGTTATTGAAATTTAGACGGAAGGATCTGAACAAATGGTATGGTGACTGGTTGCCCAGCTTCTTTCTTGTATACGAGTTAATATGGCTCATTGAAAATTAGGTCACTCCAAGGTCATTATGTTATCCTTTTTCTTCAATGCCAATTTGACAATTAGAATTATTTTAATAGCAAAAATTCAATGTGCCTAGAATTTTTGCATGACTTCACGCTATTTTTACAATTACTGCTGATTAGCGTGAATGGATTTCCGCTTTCTCCATGGAAGTTCCTCTGTACAAGTCACCCTTTTGAAGACAGTTCACGCTTTTTGAAGCAGATTCCTTTTTCAGCGTGAACAATAGGCATCAGCCGGTCGCTTCAAAATTAGATTTTTGCAATTCCCCTGAATTGAAAAAGTAAGTTCTGCTTTTGTTTTGGCGACACTGGATTTTAAATTTGCAAATTCAGACAGGAAGTTACTTTTGCAAAACAGATTGCGCTGTCTTTTTCATTTTCTTTCATTATATAGGGAAGCGGATAGTAGTCGTAGTAGCTGTGGAGCTTGTGGGTAACCGGCTTCCTGTCAGGGCTGTGGAAAAGCGTGTGGGCAGCTATGTCTGTCCACACGCTTTTCCATGGACCTGCGCCGGTTATCCATAAATCCACAGCTCAAGGTATTCCTTTTGATAGATCAGTTTAGTATAATTTCCATGCGGAAGTTAATCTTGCAAATTAGACTACGATTTTCTCCCGCTTACTTTGCGTGCGCAATTTACAAACTATCCTTCCGTATTCTCCATATTTGCACGGTATTTTCGCTTTTTACTCTAATTTTAGCCCCCCTACCAGAATTTACTTTTGCAAAGCGGAAAGTTTTTTGCTGAACTGGAACTTACTTTTTCAATTCACCCTTTTGTTTCAAACAGCGTGAATCGCCCTCGAAATTCTAGGCATATGAGATATTGCACTTCATAAGCAAGTAATACAATTAGACATCCCGTGCATCGATCGTTTTTTTCAAATCCAGCGGCTCCCGGTTCGCGCTCGCCTGCCCGCAAAGCCTATGATTTCGGTTTCCGGGCGCGAACCCCGGGCCATGGAATTCAGAAAATGCGGCCCGGCGGCCGGCCCGAAAGAAATGGGAAAAGTGAAGAACAAAAAAACACACGCTGCCGCAGGATAATCCCACAGCAGCGTGCACAAAAGGTTACTCCTTTTTTGGAAGTAAAAGTGGACATATTTAATTACTTCTGCAATGCCTTTGCGGTCTCCACGATGTTCTCCACCGTGATGCCGTTCTTTGCCAGCAGACGTTCATAAGGTGCGGATTCTCCGAACTGATCCTGGATGCCAATTCTCTTTACGATGCCCTTTCCGGATTCCGCTGCCACCTCGCATACGGCACTGCCCAGACCGTTGATGATATTGTGGTCCTCTACGGTGATGATTTTGCCGATGTCATCGATGCAGGCCTTTACGCAGTTCACATCCAGCGGCTTGATGGTGTGCATGTCAATGACTCTGGCGGAAATGCCTTCCTTTGCCAGTTCCTCTGCCGCCCGGATTGCCAGAATGACGGTATCGCCGTTGGCAATCAGCGCCACATCGGATCCATCCTGAATCTGGATGGCTTTGCCGATTTCGAACTTCTGATTCTCATCGTAGATTACCGGAACCGCATCCCGGGTGAACCGCAGATATACCGGTCCGTAGATTTCTGCCGCCTGGCGAACCAGGGCTTTGGCCGCATAGTAATCCGCCGGCATGACCACTCTCATGTTCGGAATGGTACGGAGAACGCCCATGTCTTCAATGCCCTGATGGCTGGCTCCGTCGTTGGCCGGAGTCAGGCCGCCGTGGGAGCAAGCAATCTTTACGTTCAGGTTGGTGTAGCAAATTTCCTGACGAATCTGTTCCGCCATCCGGAGGGAACCGAATACCGCGTAGGTTACCACGAATGGAATTTTTCCCGTGGTGGCCAGTCCCGCCGCAACGCCGGCGCCGTTCTGTTCTGCAATGCCCACGTTCAGATGCTGCATCGGCAGCTCCTTACGGAACTCCTGAGTTTTGCAGGATTTACCGATATCGATATCCACAACGTAGATATCCTTGTTTTCTTTACCCAGTGCTACGATTTCTTCGCCGAAACCGACACGAGTGGCAATTTTCTGTTCTGTATTCATTACCGACCTCCCAGTTCCTTCATCGCGATTTCGTATTCTTCATCGTTCGGTGCTTTGCCGTGCCAGCCCAGCTGGTTCTCCATGTAGGATACGCCCTTGCCCTTAACGGTGCGAGCGTCGATGAATTTCGGCTTTCCGGAAGAGGACGCATTGACTTTCCCAAAAGCATCCACTACCTGTTCCATATCGTTTCCGTCAATGTCGTAGGTCTCAAAGCCGAACGCGTCCATCTTCTTTACCACATCCAGGTGCGGGATAATTTCATCCGTGGTGCCATCCAGCTGCAGACCGTTGTCGTCCAGGATGACCACCAGGTTATCCAGACCCCACGCGTTAGCCGCCATAAAGCCTTCCCACAGCTCACCTTCATCCAGCTCGCCGTCGCCGATTACCACATATACGCGGTAGTTCTTGCCGTCTCTTTTGCCGGCAACCGCCATTCCCACGCCTACAGAAAGTCCCTGACCCAGGGATCCGGTGGAAATATCGATGCCCGGGCATTTTCTCATGTTCGGGTGACCCTGCAGCATGGAGCCTTCTTTTCTCAGCTTATGCATCTCTTCCTCCGGAAAATATCCCAGCGTTCCCAGTGCTGCGTACTGAATCGGGCATGCATGACCCTTGGAAAGGATGAAGCGGTCCCGATCCGGCCATTCCGGATTCTTTGGATCGATGTTCATCTCCTTGAAATACAGATATGTAACGACCTCTGCTGCCGAGAATGCACCGCCCGGGTGACCGGATTGTGCTTCATATATCATAGTCAGAGCCTTTCGGCGCAAATCCTGCGCGCGGTCTTTCAGCTCCCCTATGCTGATATCCTTCATGATATGACCTCCTTGTTGTTCATGAATGATTGCCCGTGTCCCATGAAACAGACCTGCCTGCGGGCAAGCAGCACAGGTCTGTTATATCTCGATTAGTTCGAAATCAAGCTTGGAAGCCAGGTGGATACTGCCGGAACGTATGTTACCAGAATCAGTACCAGCAGCGATGCGAATACGAACGGCAGAACCGCTTTGGAAATTTCCTTCAGGGAAATGTTCGCAATGCCGCATCCGGTGTACAGGTTGATTCCTACCGGCGGTGTTACCAGACCGATAGCCATGTTCAGTACCATGATGGCACCCAGGTGAACCGGGTCGATGCCCAGTGCGGTTGCCACCGGGTAGAGAATCGGCAGGATGATATACATTGCCGAGTTGGCATCGATGAAGCAGCCCGCAATCAGCAGGATGATGTTCACTACCAGCAGGAACAGAATCTTGTTGCCGCCTACCATGGTAATCAGCGTATTGCTTGCTGCGGATGCCACACCGGTAACCGTGAGCACCCAAGAGAACAGGCTGGCAGTTCCAACGATGAACATAACCACGGCGGTCTGAGAAACGGAGTCCTTGAGAATCGTCATCAAATCTTGAAGTTTCAAGGTCTTATAGATGAAGAATCCAACCAGCAGACCGTACAGAGCTGCCACGGCAGCCGCTTCGGTCGGGGTGAAGATTCCGCCGTAGATTCCGCCCAGGATGATAACCGGCATCATGATGCCCCAGAATGCATCCTTGAAAGCAGCCCAACGTTCCGCACCGGTAGCCTTCGGAATGGTCTCGATTTCCCATTTCCGGCTGACGAACTTCATAGCAACAACCAGCACCACGCCCATGAGGATTCCCGGAACCAGGCCGGCAGCGAAGAGCTGGCCCACGGAATTTCCGGTGATGGATCCGTAGATTACAAAAGTAATGGACGGCGGGATGACGATACCGATGGCACCGGCAGTGGACATCAATGCGGTGGAAGACGCTTTGTCATATCCCACCTGGGTCATTGCCGGGATGATAATCATTCCCAGAGCCGCTACCGTCGCCGGGCCGGAACCGGAAATTGCGGCGAAGAAGCATGCAACGATGACGCATACCATCGCCATACCGCTCTTCTTGTGGCCCACCAAGGTTTTCGCAAAATCAATCAAGCGGGAAGAGATTCCACTCTTCTCCATGATATTTCCGCCCAGTATGAAGAACGGAATTGCCAGCAAAACGAATTTGCCGGTGGACGAATAGAGATTCGCCGGAATAATGGAAAGTGGCAGATTTTCATACAGCAGTGTGATGACACTGGCCATTCCCAAAGATAACGCAATCGGAACTCCCAGAAACAGGAGGACCGCAAAGCTTCCAAATACTACTAAGCCTGCACTCATTCTTATGCCTCCTTATCTTCCGAGTTCGTTGCATCGCTTTTCAGCGTACGGATAAACAGCTGGCAGTAGCGAATCGCCAGGAACGCACCGCCTACCGGAATCATGGCACCAAAGGCACCTTCCGGCCACTGCATGCCGCTGGTCTTCAGTCCCAGCGCGAATTCGTGACCGGACATCCGAATACCGAAGTACAGGATGACCAGTCCAAAGATAATGCCAAGGGCATCGCCCAACAGAGCACAAGCCTTCTGTCCCGCCGGAGAAAATCTCTCCGTCAGGACCGTCAGGCCCAAATGGGCTCCTCTTTTCGCAGCCACCGCTGCGCCGGCAATACTGAGGAGAATCAGGCCGGCATTGGTCAGCTCTTCGACGAAAGGCATGGAGCTGAGCAGGACATAGCGCGCAAATACATTGACGCATGTGAGCAGCATCATCACCAGAAGCAGGATGCCGCATATATTGTCTTCCAATTCATTCCAGAATTTTTTCATAGGATATACCTTGCCTCACTTTCTATTTGAGTTTCACTACTTCGTCACGCCGAATGCCTTGCAGGCCTCTTCGCCGTACTTCTTCATGTATTCCTGCTTCACCGGTTCTACAACCTTGCGGAATTTCTCAATGTCTGCCGGAGACAGCTCATTGATTACACAGCCGGAGTCTTTGAACTTCTGCAGGATATCTCCTTCTCCTTCCACAATCTGCTGATCCACTTCGTGGCACGCATCTTTCGCACACTCTTTCAGCAGCTTCTGGGTCTTGGAGTTCAGCGAGTTAAACTTCTCGGAGTTCGCGGTAAAAGTAAAAGCTTCATAGGTATACTTTGCGATAGTGATATACTTCTGCACTTCCTGAATGTTTCCGGAATTGCAGGTACTCAAACTGTTGTCCTGTCCGTCGATGGTTCCCTGCTGCAGTGCGGTAAACACTTCACTCCAGCTCATCGCCTGCGGGCTGGCACCGAATGCCTTGTAGAAGGCTGTGTAGAACGCACCACCCGGAATACGAATCTTCAGACCGCTCAGATCTTCCGGCTTCTTAATGGAGCGCTTGCTGTTTGTAATCGCCTTGAAGCCGTTATGAACCGCACCCAGGTAAGTCAGACCCTTCTTGGATACCACCTTCTGGATGAACTTTCCGCCATCCCCGAAGAAGGTCTTCTCCGCCTGGTCGTAGTTCTGGAACAGCCACGGCATAGTGCATACCATCAGACGGTTATCCAGATTGGAAATGATACTGGTGGAATGGATGTCCAAATCCGTAGTTCCGCTGGTAATCATCTCCAGACCCTTGTTCATGTTTCCGCTGGCCAGCTGATCGTTCGGGAATACTTTAATCCGAACCATGCCATCGGAACGCTCTTCCACGTACTTCTTGAACAGGAGCGCCATTCTGGTATCATTGGCAATCTCTGTTCCGTTACAGTTGAGCAGCAGCGTTACCTGATTGTATCCGTTCTCTGCTACCTCTCCGCTGTTCTGCTTCGCACAGCCGGACAGGGAAATCGTGCAGAGCAAGGTCAACATCAAGGCAACTGCAATCAGTTTTCTTCTCTTCAATTTTTCCTCCTTCGCAGGCCGGATGCCTGCGATATCCCAACAACATTAACTACAAGCGGTATAGTTTTTTTCCCGGACGAATCCGGATATCACCCCATCATTAGTTCATACCATCATGGGATGTTGGTTTTATTTTACGAACATTTTACGCTAAAGTCAACAACAAACAATATTTTGTCAAAAAATTTGTTTCAAGTAACAAATCCATCTTCTAAAATAAAGCAGAATTCCAATTGACTTTGCATGAATTTTTCATTAGTATTGAAGTGTTAAACATCCTATGTTGAACACAATTCGGTTTATGGCTGCAGGCGGTACTGTTTTTTTAATCCAAAACACGAAACATCAACAGGAGGAAACACACGATGAAAGTAGGATTTATTGGACTGGGAATCATGGGACGTCCCATGGCAGAACACATGGTAAAAGCAGGTCTGGATGTCATGGTATCCGACCTGAACGAGAAGATTGTTGCGGAACTGGTGGCCAAAGGTGCGACCGCCGGAAGCAACAAGGATCTGGCGGAGCAATGCGATGTGGTGGAGATGATTCTCCCGAACGCATCCATCGTTAAGAACGTCATTTTCGGCGAAGGCGGCCTGATGGATTACATGAAGGCCGGACAGATTGTGGTAGATCACAGCTCCGTCACCGCCAACGATTCCAGAGAATGCTATGAGAAGCTGCAGGAGAAAGGCATCGGATTCTTAGATGCGCCGGTATCCGGCGGAGAGAGCGGCGCCAAGGCCGGCACGCTGGCCATCATGGTGGGCGGCGACGAGAAGGATTTCAACACCTGCGCGCCGATCTTTGACACCTACAGTTCTCAGGCAACCCTGATTGGCGATTCCGGCTCCGGAAGCATCTGCAAGCTGGCCAATCAGATCATCGTAAACAACAACATCGCCATCGTAGCGGAAGCCCTCACCTTTGCGGCAAAAGCCGGCGTGGATCCGGAGAAGGTATACAAAGCCATCGAAGGCGGTGCTGCGCGAAGCTATGCCCTGGAAGATAAGGCGCCGATGATGGTGGAACGGAACTTCACCCCGGGCGGAACCATCAAGGTCAACCACAAGGATATCACCAACGTAATCAACACGGCCCACGCCATTGATTGCCCGATTCCTTACACCGCTCAGCTCTATGAAATCCAGCAGACCATGAAGGCGCACGGTCACATGGAAGAAGACCACGCCGCTTACGTTAAATATTTTGAGACGCTGGCAGACACCATCGTGGAGAAGAAGAACTAATATCTTTCTCCCTCTGCCGCGAAACGCAGCACTGCTGCACAGAAAGGAAAATTAATGACTGCTTCAGATTTTATGAAGCCCATTCGCATGAAATCCGCTTCCGATATCGTGGTGGAACGATTGACGGAAGCCATCATCGACGGGCAGATTAATCCGGGAGACAAGATTCCCACTGAGCCGGAGCTGGCCTCCAGCTTCTGCGTCGGACGGAACACGGTACGGGAGGCGGTACGAACCCTGGTGGCGTACGGCATCCTGGAGATTCGCCGTCCCGAAGGTACTTTTGTATGCCAAACCTTCAAACCGCAGACCATCAATCCGCTGATCTACAGTATGATTCTCCAAAAAAAAGAATCCTACCAAGATCTCATCGGTCTCCGGCAATGCATCGAATTCGGCACGCTGCAGGTAATCATGGAACAGGGCCTCAATCCGGAGGACGGTGAGAACCTGCGACAAATTGCCACTTCCATCGAACGGGAACTGGACGAACCCAACCCGGACCCGAAGATGATCTGCCGGACGGATATCGCCTTCCACGATGCCATTGCGAAGGCCACCCGGAACGACCTGATCGTCACCGTGAACGAGATGCTGTCCAAGCTGACCTACGGATCCCGAATCCGCACCATCGAACAGTGCATCCGGGAGCAGGACCGGAAGTATCTGGTGGACATCCACTTTGAAATCCTAAAAATTCTGGAAGAGCGGGATACGGACGCCATCGCCCACACCCTGAAGCGAAGCTACAGCTACTGGGCCAACCTGCAAATGGAAGAAGAATAGCATCAAAAACAATATAATCACCATATGAAAAGCCCCATCGATTTCGATGGGGCTTTTCGGGCAATTATATTATTATATTATCACTTGGCATATTAATCCGACGGTGATTGTTATTGCTATGGCTTAAGGAAAATTTTATGCAGTCACTTCTGCTGTTGCTACCTTCTTTGCGTTCATTTTTTTCACGAGACGCTTGTAGAAGGTGAGAAGAATGAGACCAATTACCATCATAACAGCCAAGAAGATAAACAGGATGTGATATCCCGCATTTCCGTATGTATCCAGAACCTTTCCGGCCAGCAGCGGGCAGAAGAATTCCGGCATATATCCGATGGTGCAGATTAGGCCGATGGCGGTTCCGGACATGTACTTCGGAATTCCGCATTCGTCGAACATGGAGAATACCAGGGAGTACGCACCGTACATACCGAAGTAGATGCATGCGCAGATTCCGATAAATACCGCATTGGTCATGGATCTTGCGAAGATCAGAACCAGCGTGGATGCCAGCATGATGCCCATGGTTCCGTACATTACGTTTGCTCTTCCGATCTTATCGGCAGCAACTCCGCCGACCACGCAGGCTACCGGACGAACGTACTGTGCCAGCATGGTGACCATGGCACCGGCAGCAGCGGTCATGCCCAGGTTCGCGGTTGCGTATGGGGTGAAGTAGTAGAACAGAATCGGCATGGTGTAGGAGCAGCATACTACCAGAGACAGCAGCCATACTACCGGCATCTTCAGCACCTGTTTTACGATTGCAAAGGAGAACTTGCTTTCATCATCCGCATCATCGGAGCCGGTCTGCAGCTTCTTCTCGTCCAGGACGAAGTACAGGCCGATACCCATTACGATGCAGACTGCGGAGTAGAAGATAACTACGCCGTTCAGACCTGCCAGATCGCTGGCTTTCTTGCTCAGTGCGTTGAAGATGGCCAGGGTCACTGCCAGCTGTACTGCGTTGGTGATACCTCTGGTTGCATCCATGAAGCCATACGCCTTACTCTGCTCGTCCTCATTTGCCAGAGAACGCAGAACCTTCAGCAGTGCCGGCCAGAATGCAAACAGAGATGTGAATCCCCAAAGGAAGTAAATTCCCACCAACATGATGTAGCTCGGGTGGAACAGGTGTAGCAATCCACCCAAACCGGTGAGAATCATGGATATGGTCATCAGCTTTCTTGCAGAGAACATATCCGCAACCACACCGCCAAACAGATAGGAGCAGGCACCCATGATTCCGAAGATAGAACCAAACATTCCCATCTGTGAATTGGTTAATCCGTAAGTCTGCAGATACGCATCGTAGTAGTAGGATCTGAAATACGGCAGTCCGTAGATCATGGTACCTGCAATAGAAATCAGAATTAATCTGAGCATATTCTTTTTAAGCTTTGATTGTGTTCCCATAATTGTGTCTCCTTAACTCTTCCCGGTTATACAAGAACCTTCTTGCCGTCCTTGATGACCAGTGCAACATCATTCAATTTTTCAATATCTTCATCCGGATTTCCCCGGAATACTGCCAAATTCGCTTTCTTTCCTGCTTTTATGGTCCCTACTTGATCGTCGATCATCAGGATTTCCGCATTGTACTTGGTGACCTGAATCAACGTATCCTTCGGGTCCATTCCCAGCTTGTTCACACGAATCCGGAACTCGTAAATTCCGTTGCCGTGGCTGCCTTCGTAGACACCCGCATCGGTAGCCCAACCCATCTTGATTCCCTGCAGGTAGGCCTCTCTCATTCCTTCATCCAGAACCTTGACGATTTTCTTGGATTTCTCCACGTAGTGCTTCGGCATTCCTTCCGGCCAATCCAGGAAGGAGTGCGGTGCGCTCAGTGTCGGCATCATGAAGCTCTGATCCGATGCCTTGTACATCCGCAGACACTCATCATCCAGAATGGTGGAATGCTCAATGGTACGAACGCCGTTGCGAATGCACATCTTGATGCCCTCCGTTCCGTGGCAATGCACGGATACCGGCATCTTCAAGAAATCTGCCATATCGCAAGCAGCTTTCAATTCCTCTTCGGTAATAATCGGAAGCCCCGGCTCCGCACCCGGATTCATGATTGCTCCGGTGCCCATGATTTTAACCCAGTCGGCGCCTCTCTGATACTGCTTTCGAATCGCCTTTCGGAACTCTTCCGGAGAGTCCGCTTCCAGATACATAGTACCGAAGAAGTCGTTGCCCTTCTCTGTCGGCGAGATGATCTTTCCGCTGGCCAGGATGTCCGGTGCCACCACCGCGCCTTCCCGAACCGCTCTGGCGATATCGATTACAATATTGTTTCGGTCCCCCACATCTCGAACGGTGGTGTAACCCTGACGCAGGTTGTCCTGTGCCAGCTTCAGCGCGGTCATGCTGCGGTATGCATCCGGCTGAACGTTTTCCTCGAAGGTATTGGTGCCCTTCAGGTCTAAGTGCAGATGCGCTTCGATTAATCCCGGAATCACGGTCATATCGGTCATGTCCAAAACCTCACCGGCATCTACAGTTTTCGGTGCTTTAATCTCCTGAATAATTCCATTATCTATAACGATATCCGCTCTATCCGAATCGTATCCCTCGGTCAACTCCGGGATGATTCTCGCGTTTCTCAATACAAGCATCTTTGTCGGTTCCTTTCTTCCGTAAAATCAATTTGCTCTGCGGTCTAAGGTTTCCGGCTGCAATCACCGGAATTATGTCGAATTCATGAAAGGCGCAGGAGGCTTTGGATAAGCCCCCTACGCGCGGTATCATTCTTCGAAATCGGTCTTCTCTTTAGAGTCCGTTACGAGGAACGGTTACATCGTAATCTCTGTGGAATGCATGCTCTCCGTTGATGGACGCATCCATGAATCCGGTGAGATAGAAGTTCTCTTTGTCGGCAGTCTGTACTACATCGATGTCGCAGTCGATTTCCCAGCCCGGACGACCGTTCTTCATCTTCTGGATGATTTCGTATCTTGCATCCGACGGATCGGAGTTGCTTACGGTCAGGATTCTCTTCAGGTTGTGCTCTACTACGGTGCCGATATCGTCGAACCGGTAGATGCCTTCGCCGAATACGCCGCCCACACCATCGGTGATGGATGTCCAGGAGTCGGTGAGCAGATCGTATGTAATCTGACGGTTAACCACGCCTTCCTTCAGGACGGTCATCGGTGTCAGCGGAGCGCACTTCGCTTCCATGTTCGGACCTTCGGTGTCCTTACCGGTGAAGATCGGCAGTGTGAACTCTGCGGTGGAGAGATCCAGCTTCAGAGTAACCTTCTCCGGAGACGGCCAGATCATCGGCCAGAAGGAGTTTGCAACGGCCAGACGAACTCTGTGTCCCTTCGGGAATACGTGTCCGCATACATCCAGTGTAACGGTTGCTTTATATTTCTTACCCGGCTCCAGGTATGTCACCTTCTCGTGTCCATCCAGGTGAGTCAGGTTCATGAGACCGTAGGATACTCTTGTTGCAGCGCCATCCGGATGAATGTCACACAGTTCTGCGTACAGGAATGCGTTTGGCTTGTCTGCGGTGAACTCTACGGTGAATGTCGGATATCCGAAGATTTCGAAGTCCTCTTCGATTACATCGGAATCGAAGGTCATTGCCATTCCGTCATCGCATCTCATATCTGCCGGGCTCTCACCCAGAACGCCTGCGCCCATCCACTCGTTAGCGAACAGTCCGTGGTTCTGAACGGTGCAGAGATCTACAATTTCTTCCTTCTCGTTCTTCTCATCCTGCAGGTGGCCGTAGGTCATGTGCAGTGTCTTATCGTTTACGTCAGCGGATGGCCAGCTTTCTACAGCAACCCAACGTCCGTCGGAGATTGGGTGTACGGTTTCCGGCTTCATGCTGTCTTCCATCCATACGGTGATCTGCGGAACGTCCATGGTATCGTTGTCGATGCCCTTCAGCCACTTATCCCACCATTTGGTTGCTTCGCCCAGGTAATCCATTGCAGGCTGCGGCATTCCGTCATGCTGGAATACGTGTGCCCACGGTCCGATGATGGCTTTTCTCGGAACGGACAGGCCTTCCATCAGAGTGCATACGCTGTTGGTGTAGGAATCGGCATATCCGTCCAGTGCGAATACCGGAATCTGGATATCGTCGTAGTTCACGCTGACGGAACCGTGCTTCCAGTAGTCGTCTCTGGTCTGGTGCTTCAGCCAGTTTTCCGGCCACAGCGGCATCTCTTCCAGTCTCTTTACGGATTCTTCATACCATGTATCCGGCTTGATTTCCTTATCGATTGGACGGCACATATATGCAAGCATGATGTTGCCCCACCAGAAGTTGTCGTTCAGGAGGCAGCCGCCCTTGTAGTGGATGTCCTGTGTGTAACGATCGTCTACGAAACCGATGCAGATGATGGCCTTCAGCGGTTCCGGTCTTCTTGCTGCAACCTGGAGGGAGTTGAATCCGGACCAGGACTTACCCTGCATACCGACGTTTCCGTCGCACCATGGCTGTGCCGCAATCCAGTTGATGGCATCGATGGCATCGTCCTGCTCCTGCTTCAGGTACTCATCGTAGAAGCAGCCGTCGGATTCGCCGGCACCGCGCATATCTACGCGGACAACGTTGTATCCCATTCCTGCGAAGTATCCGTACATCGGTTCGTCTCTGCCTCTCATACCGTCTCTCTTACGGTATGGCTGGGTTTCGAAGATGGTTGGCAGCGGTTTGTCGGACTTTGGTTTCCACATACGTGCCGAGCATCTGCATCCATCGGACATCGGTACCCAGATATTTTCAATGACTTCCCACTCATACGGGAACTCTTCCCGGGACATTACTCTTTTCTGTTTAAATTCCTGTTTAGCCATTACTCTTACCTCCTAAACAAGTACTCTCGCCTTAACTTGTCTATATAATAACAAAGAGAAAATTCCGGCTCAAATTCGGCTCCATTCACGTTTTTCAAAAATGGTTCGATTATTTTTTTCATATAGTGAAAAAAACTTGCAAATGTGTTATAGTTGTCCTTAGCAATTTGCATACATCACATTTATTCATGAAATTCTTTCCAAAAGTGAAAGTTTGTATCAAAATCAGAAGGGAGACATCTATGCAGCCATCATTTTACAAAACCCTCGGTCAGAAATTGAAAGCCTGCCGGAAGGCGAAGGGAATCACGTTGACAGAACTGGCGGAAACCATTCATCGAAGCCCCGCCTCCCTTTCCAAATATGAAAGCGGAGATGTGAACATCGCCATCGATGCTCTGGTGGAAATCTGCACCGCTTTAAACGTGGATATTACGGAATTTCTTCCGGCCACCTACAGCGATCCGGACAACGTGGATATCCTGAAATATAAGAAGCATTTTCTGGATCAGCTGTACATCTACTGGTACAGCGGCGATGCCAAGAAGGTGAAAAGTGCTCTCATCGAGAACTCCCATCCGTCCATGAAATCCGTGCTGTACTTCGACACGGATGTGAAGCATATGGAATATCAGTCGGATTTCATCTATCACGGCGAGGTTACTTACTCCGATACCTGCATCATGTTCTACTACACCAATGAGGAACCGCCGTTTGATAAGATTTTCATTCGGATGCCCCTCCTCTTCATGAAGGACCATCCTCAAATGGGCATCATGTCCTGCATCTCCATGTACTATCAGGGGGTTACCGCAAAGATCATGGTATCCAAGAAGCCTCTCACCTTTACCCCGGAGCTTACGAAGGAACTCCTCATCTCACCGGAAGAAATTAAAGAACTGAAGCGCAGCAACATGCTGATTATCAAATAAAACGCCAAGTGAAAGACCCCATCGAAATTCGATGGGGCCTTTCTGAGTTATATTATGATATGGTCGTTTTGCTTATTCGTTGCTTTCCGATTCCGGAACGCTCTGCTTTACGTCCTTCACCGGAATCACTTTATTCTTTAACCCCGATCTCTTCCAGATCAGCAAGCCGGATGCCACGATCAGCACGCTTCCGCCAATCATTTCCGCTTCATAGATGATGTTGTCGCGGGTATTTCCCATAATCGGAAGTGCCGCGCAGACGATGGCAAACACGCACAGGGCAAATACGGAATACGTCACAACGGCCGCCAGCTTCTTGTTCTTCGTCATCACATAGAGCCCGTCCAAATCTTCTTTTTCCCGCTTAATCTTTCCGTACGCCAGGAACAAGAATACGTATGGAAACAAGGTGGTCAGCGCGGTCATAGTGACCAGCGTGTTGTAGATGACTTCCACGCCCGGCAGGTAGGATACACCGATCAGCAGGGTGGATACCAGAATTGCCTGGAAAATTACGGCTTTGGTTGGAATTCCGTGCTCGTTCACCTTGGTAATTCGCTCCGAAAACACGCCCGGCTCCACGAAACCGAAAAGCATCTTGGTGGGCTGGGCAATGTACAGAACCAGTGCGCCCAGTACAGACAGTGCGATTCCGAATGCCACTACCTGAACGAATACCATCGGAACACCCAGCAGTTCACATGCTCGGGTCAGCGCATCCAGCACTCCGGTGGAAGACTGGATCTTTGAAGTCGGCAGCAGCATGGTCAGTGCAGTGGAGCCGATTACATACAGAACGCCGATAATCGCCGCCGCTGTGATGATGGCTTTCGGGTAGTTCTTCTGCGGATTCTCCATCTCTGAGATGAAGTTCGCCGCCAGCTGTGCGCCGGTGTAGGAGAACATGATGCTGGAAATCTCCACCAGCGAGCTCATAGTCAGCTTCGGCGTCATCGTTGCCACCGAATATACGGAAGCGCTCGGAGCCTTCTTCAGAATGGCAACCGCCAGGAAGCTCATTACGATCAGGCATACCGTCGGCACCGTGGATCCCAGAGATCCCGCACTGGTCAGGTACTTGCCGAATTCCATGCCCTTCATGCTGGCGATGGACAGAATCCAAATAATGGCGATGGACATTATCAGCACCAACAGTTTGTTGTTGGCCAAATCCGGCCGTCCCACCATATAGGTTGCATTTACCGAAAAGAAGGTAAGGAAGGATGCAAACCAGAAAATCAATGCCGTCCAGTGCATCCAGGACACCAAGAATCCGTACTTCGTTCCGAAGGCCACCTTAACCCAGTAAGCCAACCCTCCGTCATGAGGATAGGATGCAGCCATCTCCGCACACATAAAAGCCTGCGGTACGAAAAACAGGAACATCATCAATACCCACATCGGAATTGCGCCCAATCCCAGATATGTGTCCGAAGTCGATCGTGCAATCCAGCGAATTCCGAACAAAGCGGAAATGTTCAGCATTACCAGCTCCCAGAATGTGATTTTCTTGTTTCCCATCCCAATTCTCCTTTTCTTTTCTAACTCTTAGCGATATTTTCCAATAGAATTTGTCTCAATAATAACAAACAGGCATTTTCTTCTCAAATAACCCATTATTCACGCCTTTCAAAATAAACAGCCTGCGGTTTTCAATCCATGAAAAATTGGTTGCATTGTGTTATATTAATGTCAAAATTTTCTTTGATATTACATTTTTTCATGCCTTTCTTTCCAAAAATGAAAGTCGAAGTTTAAACCTGTGCACGTGAAAGGCCCTCCTCGAAAATCGAGGAGGGTCCTTCCGAATTATATTCTATATGGTCACTTAGAATATTCCTATTAATTGCCTGAATTACAGCGCTCCCTTTGCGTGCATCTTCTTGATGTAGCGCTTGTAGACGGTCAGGATGACCAGACCGATTACCATCATGACTGCCAAGAATACGAACAGGATATGGTATCCCGCATTCCCGTAAGAATCCAGAACTTTTCCGGCCAGCAGCGGGCAGATGAATTCCGGCATATAACCGATGGTGCAGATCAGACCGATGGCGGTTCCGGACATGTGCTTCGGAATTCCGCATTCGTCAAACATGGAGAACGCCAGAGAATATGCCGCATACATGCCGAAGTAGATGCATACGCAGATACCGATGAACACCTTGCTGGTCATGGAACCCGCAAAGATCAGCACCAGCGTGGACGCCAGCATAATGCCCAGCGTTCCGTACATTACGTTCGCTCTTCCGATGCGGTCTGCCGCCACACCGCCAATCACGCAGGCTACCGGACGAACGTACTGCGCCAGCATGGTGACCATGGCACCGGCAGCCGCGGTCATACCCAGGTTCGCCGTTGCATACGGAGTGAAGTAGTAGAACAGGATGTTCATGGTGTAGGAACAGCATACTACCAGGGACAGCATCCATACCACCGGCATCTTCAGCACCTGTTTTACGATGGCGAAGGAGAACTTGCTCTCTTCCTCTTCGGCTTTGACATCATCTTTCTTTTCGGTTTCAAACTTCTTTTCATCCAGTACGAAGTACAGTCCGATACCCATTACGATGCAGATGGCGGAGTAGAAAATTACCACGCCGTTCAGGCCTGCCAGGTCGCTGGCTTTCTTGCTCAGCGCATTGAAAATGGCCAGAGTCACCGCCAGCTGAACCGCATTGGTGACACCTCTTGTGGCATCCATGAAGCCGTACGCCTTGCTCTGCTCGTCCTCATTCGCCAGAGAACGCAACACCTTCAGCAGCGCCGGCCAGAACGCGAACAGGGAGGTGAAGCCCCAGAGCAGATAGATGAATACCAGCATCAGATAGTTCGGGTGCATCAAGTGCAGCAATCCGCCCAAGCCGGTGAGGATCATGGAGACGGACATCAGCTTCTTCGGTGTAAAAATATCCGCCACCACGCCGCCGAACAGGTAGGAGCAAGCGCCCATGATTCCGAAAATGGAACCGAACATACCCATCTGAGCGTTGGTCAATCCGTAGGTCTGCAAATACGCATCGTAGTAATACGATCTAAAATACGGCAATCCGTAAATCATGGTTCCGGCGATGGAAATCAGAATCAGCCGGAGCATATTTTTCTTTAATTTTGATTGAGTTCCCATAATACTCTCCTTACTCATTTAATTGTCGCTAAAAACACTTACTTTTCCCCTGAGGTTTCCGGCTCCGATTCCGGAACGGTCTGCTTCACGTCCTTCACCGGAATCACCTTGTTCTCCAATCCGGATTTCTTCCAGATCAGCAGGCCGGATACGATAATCAGTATACTTCCGCCAATCAGCTCTGCCTCATAGATGATATTTTCCTGCGTGCTTCCCATAATCGGAAGTGCGGAGCAAAGGATGGCGAATACGCACAATGCGGTTACGGCATATGTAATGGTGGACGCCAGCTTCTTGTTCTTCGTCATCACGTAGAGCCCATCCAAATCTTCTTTTTCCCGCTTAATCTTTCCGTACGCCAAGAACAGAAATACGTACGGGAACAGCGTGGTCAGCGCGGTCATGGTCACCAGCATGTTGTAGATTGCTTCCACTCCCGGCAGGTAGGACACGCCAATCAGCAGGAGGGAAATCAGTGTGGCCTGGAAAATAATCGCTTTGGTCGGAATTCCGTGCTCGTTCACCTTGGTGATCCGTTCCGAGAACACGCCCGGTTCCACGAATCCGAAGAGCATCTTGGTCGGCTGTGCGATGTACAGAACCAAAGCTCCCAATACGGACAGTGCGATTCCGAACGCGATGACCTGAACGAACAGGGTTGGAATTCCCAGCAGTTCACAAGCGCGAAGCAGGGCATCCAGCGTTCCGGTAGAGGACTGAATCTCCGATGTCGGAAGCAGCATGGTCATGGCGATGGAGCCGATAGCGTACAGCACGCCGATGATTGCCGCTGCGGTGCAGATGGCCCGCGGATAGTTCTTCTGCGGATTCTCCATCTCCGAGATGAAGTTGGCCGCCAGCTGAGCACCGGTGTAGGCGAACATGATGCTGGAAATCGCTACCAGGGAGTTCATGTTCAGCTTCGGCGTCAGCGTCGCTGCGGTGAATACGGAAGCACTCGGCGCCTTCTTCAGGAAAACGATTGCCACAAAACTCAATACGATCAGGCATACCGTCGGCACCGTGGATCCCAGAGATCCCACGCTGGTAAAATACTTTCCGAATTCCATTCCCTTCATGCTGGCGATGGACAGAATCCAAATGATGGCGATGGACATCACCAGTACCAGCAACTTATTGTTGGCCAGCTCCGGTCTTCCCACCATGTAGGTGGCGTTTACGGAAAAGAAGGTGAGGAAGGATGCAAACCAGAAAATCAGCGCCGTCCAGTGCATCCAGGACACCAGAAATCCGTATTTGGTTCCGAAAGCCACCTTCACCCAGTAGGCCAGCCCGCCGTCGTGCGGGTAGGATGCCGCCAGTTCCGCGCACATCAGCGCCTGAGGTACGAAGAACAGGAACATCAATATTACCCACATCGGAATCGCGCCCAGTCCCAGGTACGCATCCGATGTGGATCTGGCAATCCAGCGAATTCCATACAGAGCGGAAATGTTCAGCATTACCAGTTCCCAAAATGTGATTTTCTTGTTTTTCATAGTCCCTCTCCTTTTCTGTCTACTCGATATCCTTTATAAAGCATAGGGGAGCCGGAGTCCGCCCCCCTATGCAAGCTGTTTTTTAGAGTCCGTTACGAGGAACGGTTACATCGTAATCTCTGTGGAATGCATGCTCTCCGTTGATGGACGCATCCATGAATCCGGTGAGATAGAAGTTCTCTTTGTCGGCAGTCTGTACTACATCGATGTCGCAGTCGATTTCCCAGCCCGGACGACCGTTCTTCATCTTCTGGATGATTTCGTATCTTGCATCCGACGGATCGGAGTTGCTTACGGTCAGGATTCTCTTCAGGTTGTGCTCTACTACGGTGCCGATATCGTCGAACCGGTAGATGCCTTCGCCGAATACGCCGCCCACACCATCGGTGATGGATGTCCAGGAGTCGGTGAGCAGATCGTATGTAATCTGACGGTTAACCACGCCTTCCTTCAGGACGGTCATCGGTGTCAGCGGAGCGCACTTCGCTTCCATGTTCGGACCTTCGGTGTCCTTACCGGTGAAGATCGGCAGTGTGAACTCTGCGGTGGAGAGATCCAGCTTCAGAGTAACCTTCTCCGGAGACGGCCAGATCATCGGCCAGAAGGAGTTTGCAACGGCCAGACGAACTCTGTGTCCCTTCGGGAATACGTGTCCGCATACATCCAGTGTAACGGTTGCTTTATATTTCTTACCCGGCTCCAGGTATGTCACCTTCTCGTGTCCATCCAGGTGAGTCAGGTTCATGAGACCGTAGGATACTCTTGTTGCAGCGCCATCCGGATGAATGTCACACAGTTCTGCGTACAGGAATGCGTTTGGCTTGTCTGCGGTGAACTCTACGGTGAATGTCGGATATCCGAAGATTTCGAAGTCCTCTTCGATTACATCGGAATCGAAGGTCATTGCCATTCCGTCATCGCATCTCATATCTGCCGGGCTCTCACCCAGAACGCCTGCGCCCATCCACTCGTTAGCGAACAGTCCGTGGTTCTGAACGGTGCAGAGATCTACAATTTCTTCCTTCTCGTTCTTCTCATCCTGCAGGTGGCCGTAGGTCATGTGCAGTGTCTTATCGTTTACGTCAGCGGATGGCCAGCTTTCTACAGCAACCCAACGTCCGTCGGAGATTGGGTGTACGGTTTCCGGCTTCATGCTGTCTTCCATCCATACGGTGATCTGCGGAACGTCCATGGTATCGTTGTCGATGCCCTTCAGCCACTTATCCCACCATTTGGTTGCTTCGCCCAGGTAATCCATTGCAGGCTGCGGCATTCCGTCATGCTGGAATACGTGTGCCCACGGTCCGATGATGGCTTTTCTCGGAACGGACAGGCCTTCCATCAGAGTGCATACGCTGTTGGTGTAGGAATCGGCATATCCGTCCAGTGCGAATACCGGAATCTGGATATCGTCGTAGTTCACGCTGACGGAACCGTGCTTCCAGTAGTCGTCTCTGGTCTGGTGCTTCAGCCAGTTTTCCGGCCACAGCGGCATCTCTTCCAGTCTCTTTACGGATTCTTCATACCATGTATCCGGCTTGATTTCCTTATCGATTGGACGGCACATATATGCAAGCATGATGTTGCCCCACCAGAAGTTGTCGTTCAGGAGGCAGCCGCCCTTGTAGTGGATGTCCTGTGTGTAACGATCGTCTACGAAACCGATGCAGATGATGGCCTTCAGCGGTTCCGGTCTTCTTGCTGCAACCTGGAGGGAGTTGAATCCGGACCAGGACTTACCCTGCATACCGACGTTTCCGTCGCACCATGGCTGTGCCGCAATCCAGTTGATGGCATCGATGGCATCGTCCTGCTCCTGCTTCAGGTACTCATCGTAGAAGCAGCCGTCGGATTCGCCGGCACCGCGCATATCTACGCGGACAACGTTGTATCCCATTCCTGCGAAGTATCCGTACATCGGTTCGTCTCTGCCTCTCATACCGTCTCTCTTACGGTATGGCTGGGTTTCGAAGATGGTTGGCAGCGGTTTGTCGGACTTCGGTTTCCACATACGTGCCGAGCATCTGCATCCGTCGGACATCGGTACCCAGATATTTTCAATGACTTCCCATTCATACGGGAACTCTTCCCGGGACATTACTCTCTTCTGTTTAAATTCCTGTTTAGCCATAGTTATGTACCTCCTATGAGTAATCTCTTCTCTATTTGTCTAAAGAATAACAAAATGTTTTCGGAGGTTCAAATGTGCCAACACGTTATGGATTCAAAATTGGCAGGTATTTTTTTTCATACTGTGAAAAAAATATTGCCCTGTGGTATAATATTCCAAAAAGTATTTTTAAGTATCACAAATATTCATGACTTTCTTTCCAAAAGTGAAAGTCTCGATTTTAATACATCATACAGAAGGGAGACAACGATGCAGGAATCATTCTACAAAACCCTGGGACAGAAACTGAAAGCCAGCCGAAAGGCGAAAGGAATTACCTTAACTCAGCTTGCGGAGGCCGTCCATCGCAGCCCCGCATCCCTTTCCAAATACGAAAACGGCGAGGTGAACATCGCCATCGACTCCTTGGTGGAAATCTGTACCGCCCTGAACGTGGATATTTCGGAACTCCTTCCGGCCACATTCATCGACCTGAAAAATGCGGATATCCTGAAATACGAGAAACATCTGATTGACCGGTTATACATCTATTGGTATAACGGCGAACTCAAGAAGGTAAAGAGCGCGATGATTGAGAATTCCCATCCGTCCATGAAATCCAAAATTTACTTTACCACGGATGCCGAGGACTCCGAATATCAATCGGATTTCATCTACCATGGAACCGTATCCTATTCCGATACCAGCATTACCTTCTACTACACCAACGAAGCGCCGCCCTTTGACAAGGTGTTCATCCGCATGCCGCTCCTTTTCCAGAAGGGCCGCCGCCAGACGGGCATTATGTCCTGCATCTCCCTGTACTACCAGGGAGTTACCGTGAAAATTCTGGTCTCTCACGAGCCTCTGACCGTCACCGATGAGATTCGCGACGAGATGCTGATGACCCCGGAGGAAATCAAGGAGTTGAAGCGCACCAACATGTTGATTATTAAGTAGAAAAAGAGCGCGCGAGAATCCCCTTTCGGATTCCCGTGCGCTTTCGCTTTGTTGTCCGTTTCCGGCTATCCCCTTCTGCCGATGGCTTCCCCCATCTTCACTTCCGTCTCTTCACCGGCCCGAGTGCTTTCGAAGAATTTCTCCGTTACCGCAGCGGTTCCCGGTTCCAGGAGCAGGATGATGGTGGAGCCGCCGTAAAGGAACCGCCCCTTCTCCTGTCCTCTCCGAACATCCTCCTCTTGATGGTAGTTGTCAATCTTTCCCACCAGCATGGCCCCCACTTCCATCTGAAGCAGGTCGCCAAAGTTCTCGCTGCGGATGACCGTATACTCCCGCGCATTTTCCGTAAATACGGGAAGTTCTCGAAGGGCCACGGGCCGCACCGTATGAAGTACGCCCGGAATAAAAACATTTTTTGTCTTTCGGCCGCCGTCCGGATAGGCGTAGCGATGGTAGTGATGCACGCACAGCCGGAAGACCAGGCAAGTACCGTTCTCGTATTTTTTCGCCAGCTCCTCATCCCGAACCAGATCCCGGATGGAATACCGGCTTCCTTTTACGGGAATCACCAGGGAATCCGTGATGGGATAGGCGCTGAGGAGCCCGTCACAAGGCGCCGGCAGCACCGACGAATCCATATTCATGGGCCGAAGCTCCGGACGAATCCGGCGACAGAAAAAATCGTTGAAGCAGCCGTACTCCTCGTCCAGATAATCGTTCATATCGATGTTGTTTTTACGGATGAAGCGAGGAATAATGGGACGGGAAAGGGCGGAATCCATGAAGCGGCCCACGAAACGGGACAAGCCCGGGCGAGTCAGCAGCTTCAGGATGCAGCGTCCCGGCACCGTCTGATATAAAAATTTCAGCATATCTCTTTATTACCCCTCGTAATACATCCACGTAGCGATCAGGATGATGAATTCGATGGCACCGATTCCCACCATCGCCAGAATACCCTTGGTATCCGGCTTTCTCACCGGGATTTTGGAAATGAACAGGAATCCCGTAACGGCCATGGTCAGGAAATAGATCCAGGTGATGTCCTTCGGCAGCACGTACTGAAACAGCAGTACCGTCGGGAAAATCAGCGCTGCGGAAGTCACCGGAAGTCCTTCGTAATATTTACGAACACCTCCCTCCGTCTTCTGCCGCTCTTCTTCTGCCACGTTAAAATAAGCTAAGCGAATCAGGGCAGCCAGGATGTACAGAATCATCACCCCATAGCAGATGAAGAAGTACGGGTGACTCAGCAGTTTGTCCGCACTAGTGGGATCCCCCGCTTCGAAATTCTGCAGCACGACACGCATCATGGCGCTGCCGATGCAGGCCGGAAGCACGCCGAAGCTCACCATATCCGCCAGGGAATCGATCTGAATTCCGAATTTCTTTTCCATTTCCGTGCGGTTTTTCTTGCTTCGTGCCACCTTTCCGTCGAAGGCATCGCACAGTCCGCTGACCAGCAGAAAGAACACGCCAAGGAAGGGATGGGCATGGCTGTACAGCGACACCATAATTCCCGTCCCGGCTGAAATCAGGGACAAGTACGTCAGCCACACCGTATAATTGTAAAATCCGATCATTTTTTCAAACTCCTTTTTCTTCCCATAAAATACCCTGCCAGCACGATCAGCGCACTGGTAATAATGCATACGTAGAAGGAACAGCCCCGGCACAGCATCTCGATGGATGCCGCATCCCGGCCCAGAATCTCCCCGAATCCGTCCAACATCAGGTAGTCCGCACCGCCCATGCCGCCCGGAATCGGGATGCTGTTGGATCCCAGCGCGGTAAAGGCCTGAATCACGAATCCTTCCAAGGAGGTTCGGAATCCTTCTCCCAGCGCCATAAAAATCATAAACGTCACGCCAATCTGAGACAGCCGCTGCAGCAGATTGATGATAAAAATACGAATCAGCATCCGCCCGTGTCCGGCGATTTCATCGGAACACTGTTGGTATTCCGCCATTTTCTTTTTCAGCTTCGCCTGCTTCTTCGTGAGGTTGCTCAGGAGCTTCCGCTTTCCCAGCATCTCCATCACCCGGTCGCAGAGCCGGTACAGGATTTCTCCCCGGCGAAGCAGCATGTAGAACAGCATGGACAGTCCCGTCATGATGAACCAGCCCACGATAATCAGGATTCGGGAGAACAGGGACATCCTCCGGAACAGATTGAAATGAAGCAGTACGGACAGGCTGCCGATGGTCAGCGTCGCCAAGGTGTACATTACCAAATTAATCAGCAATGCGGTGGTGCATGCCGGGAAGGTCATTCCGTCCCGAAGCATGAAGAACATGCTGGCCGGCTGTCCGCCGGAGGCGGAAGGAGTGATGGCGGAAAAGAAGACGTCCGCCGCCCCGTACACCGTTCCCTGCCGTTTCGCACTTTGGTATCCCAGCGTGCGGCAGATGTGCACCAACGCATATCCTTCGAACCAGATGTAGCCGAACATGCACAACAAGCCGGCCGCCAGCCACAGCTTGTTCGCCCGGCTCAGGTAGGTCATCATGGTCTCCAAGGAAAACTCCTTGCTCCCCGATGCAATCATCATAATCGTCAGTATGGCAATTCCCAGAGAGAGGAATCCCCACACCACTTTCTTTTTGTTCATACAGTCGCACCCTCTCTTCGAACATACAGTTTATGCGCCAGCAGGAGCCCCATTTCTCCTGCCGCAATTGCGCCTGCCACGTCCAGCAAAACGTGCTGCTTCAGCAGCTGGGTGGAGGCGAAAATCAGTATCATTGCCACCGCCGCCAGATTCCCATACCAAGACGGCGCCTTCTTCATCTTCCGTCCGCTGCGGAAACAGATCCAGCTTTCCAGGCAGTGGATGGACGGGAACAGGTTGTCCGGCGAATCGATTCGGTACAGCAGTGCCACCAGCTGTTTCCAGAATGTCCCGTCCGCACCGATGACCGGCCGCACCAGGGTGGTGGGAAACACCAAAAAGCAGATGAGGCAAATTGTCTTCGCAATCATCTCTCCGATCAGATAAACGCGGCACATCTCCCGGCTCTCCCGGGCAATGAGAATGAATCCATAGACCCAGAAGGGAAACGCCAGAAAGTAAACCACAATCCAATGCGGACAGAAGGGAATCATCCGATCCGCCGCCAGTTGGATGGAATGGTGTTTCATCCCGGAGGTGAACAACCGGGTTCCGAAATACGTTATGCAATTTAAAACAACCACCGCCGTCAGCAGTCCCCGGGAATACTCCGGCACAATTTTTTTCAGTTTCTCTTTTATCATGACAAATATCTTCAGAATTACTTTTCCGCAATGATGTAATTATATATATAATCCGCTTTTGTTTCAACCATTCCCGCAAATCCTAAAGAAATCTTAATAAATATTAAGAAATTCCGGTTTTTCTCGCTATCTAAAACTCACCGGACGCTGCCGGTGAGTGATTTTTGTTTTTACAGAAGAATGCTTCCAATCAGGTGCACCGCCCACGCGACCAGCCAGGCCACGACGCACTGGAAGATGACCATGAGGATGGCAGCACCTCGGCCCTGCTCCTTTCGAATGGTGGCCACCGCCGCGATGCACGGGGTGTACAGCAGGCAGAATACCATGAAGGTGAATGCCGCCAGCGGAGTGATGGCCGAACGAACGGCTGCGGTTCCGCCGTATACCACCGCCATCATGGATACCACGCTTTCCTTTGCCAGGAAGCCGGAGATCAAGGCGGTTACCATCTGCCAACTTCCGAAGCCCAGCGGGATGAACAGCGGTGCCAAGAACCCTGCCAATGCCGCCAGCATGCTGGACTGCGGGTCCGAAACCATGTTCATGGAGAAGTTGAAGTTCTGCATGAACCACACCACGATGGTGCCGATGAAAATCACTGAGAACGCCCGCTGCAGGAAGTCCTTCGCCTTGTCCCACATGAGCTGCAATACGCTCTTCGCCCCCGGCATCCGGTAGTTCGGCAGCTCCATGACGAAAGGAACCGCTTCCCCCTTGAACACCGTGTTTTTGCCGATGAGGGCAATCAATATGGCCATGAGGATTCCGATAAAGTACATGGCCACCATCACCAGCGCCGCGTACTTCGGGAAGAACATGTTGGCGAAGAATGCGTAAATCGGCATCTTTGCGGAACAGCTCATAAAAGGAATCAGCAGCAGCGTCATCTTCCGGTCCCGCTCCGACGGCAGGGTGCGGGAAGACATGATAGCGGGAACGCTGCAGCCGAAGCCCACCAGCATCGGCACGATACTGCGGCCGGAGAGTCCCACCCGGCGCAGGAGTTTATCCATAAAGAAGGCCACCCGCGCCATGTACCCGCTGTCTTCCAGCAGGGACAGGAACAGGTACAGCACCACCACAATCGGCACAAAAGACAGCACCGAACCCACGCCGGTAAAAACACCGTCGATAATCAGCGAATGAATCGGCGTCGCCACGTTCATGGCGGTGAGCCACTGATCCGTCCAGCCCGTGAGCACTTGGATGCCTTCGTCCAGCAGGTTCTGGAAAAAGGCCCCGATGACGTTAAAGGTGAGCCAGAACACCAATCCCATGATGGCCACAAAAGCCGGAATGGCGGTCCACTTTCCGGTGAGGAAAGAGTCCAGCTTCTGGCTTCGAATCCGTTCTTTGCTTTCCTTCGGTTTAATCACCGTCTGATGGCACAGCCGGCGAATAAAGGTGTAGCGCATATCCGCCATGGCGGCGCTGCGGTCCATGCCGCATTCCTCTTCCATCTGGCGGATGATTTTCTCCACCATTTCCTCTTCGTTCTCCGTAAGCGCCAGCGCCTTTGTTACCAGTGAATCCCCTTCAATCAGCTTCGTGACCGCAAAGCGAACCGGAATGCCGGCCGCTTCGGCGTGGTCCCCCACCAGGCTCATGATTCCGTGAATGGCCCGGTGCACGGCACCGTTGTGGTCCTTCGGATTGCAGAAATCCACCCGACCGTGGGTCTCGCCCAGGCGCGCAATGCGCACGGCATGCTCCGCCAGCTCTTCCACCCCTTGGTTTTTCGCTGCCGAGGTTGGAATGACCGGCACCTGAAGGATTTCCTCCATCTCATTGATCAGCACCGAGCCGCCGTTTCCCGTCATCTCATCCATCATGTTCAGGGCGATGACGATGGGAATGTTCAGCTCCAGAAGCTGCATGGTGAGGTACAGGTTCCGCTCAATATTGGTCGCATCGATGATGTTGATAATCGCCGATGGTTTTTCTTCCAGGATAAACTGCCGGGAGACGATTTCCTCGCTGGTGTACGGGGAAAGGGAGTAGATGCCCGGCAAATCCACCACTTCCGTGCCGGGATATCCTTTAATGACACCGCTTTTCCGGTCCACTGTTACCCCCGGAAAATTTCCAACGTGCTGATTGGACCCGGTCAGTTGGTTGAACAGGGTGGTTTTGCCGCAGTTCTGATTTCCCGCCAATGCGAAAACGATATGCTCTTCCGATACATCTCGGTCTCGTTCTCTTCCTCTGCCCTCTTCACCGATTCCCGGGTGGGGAATGTCCTTGCTGGGCTGAATGGGTTCCAGCACTTCCCCCCGGCCGCCGGGATGCTCGTGCACGTTGGTGATTTCAATCCGAGCCGCATCCGCCAGGCGAAGGGTCAGGGAGTAGCCCGACACCATCAGCTCCATGGGATCGCCCATGGGTGCGTATTTAATCAGGGTGACTTCAATTCCGGGAATCAATCCCATATCCAAAAAATGCTGCCGAAGGGAGCCTTCTCCTCCCACAGCCGATATTACTGCAGATTGTCCGATTTCTAGATCGCAAATCGTCATCCGATTTTCCTCCTACTTTACATAAAAACACTGCCCCTATAATACCACATTTTCCGACGAATCGTGTCTTTTATCCCAATGAAACTTTGCCGGTTTTGCCAAATTTCTTCTTCCTTCTCATCAGCATACACAGCTATATGAAAAACCTGCATCCGGGTATACGGATTAATTCAGTTTTCGCTTTCATATAAATATAAGTCCGGTTCAAAAAGCGCGGTTCCAATTGTATTATCCTTGGCTTGCACGTACAATCTCATATGTCTAGAAATTTGAAGGCAGTTCACGCTTTTTGACAGAAAACACGGATTTAGCGTGAACGTAACTCGCTGCTTTTACAAAGATTCTAATTTTGGAGCGACCGATTACCACCGGCGATTCACGCCAAAATGACAAAGCTCTCCACAAAGCGTGAACTTTTTTAAAAGGATGGTTTGTGCAAAGAGAATTCCATGACGAAACCGTGTACCGCAAAAAAAAGATTCACGCTAATCCGCCAAAATTGCAAAAACAGCGTGAAGTCGCTCTGAAAATCTAGGCATATCATATTAAGTCTGATTAACAAATTCTAATTGTCACGCAAATGCTTGTGGGAGATACGATTATACTCCCCGAAGAAAAAGTGAAGGACCGCAATCTTGGCCTGCCGATGGCGCTCGCGGACCGGGTGCAGGTTTTTTATCACGTCCCTTGAAGCCCCGGTATTCCCGTGCTAAAATATTTTGTTGTTGAGTGCTCCCGATTTGTGGGAAAAATCGGAAGTGCCCTGGCGAAAAAAAATATTTTTTATATGATTCACAGGAGCAAAAATATGAAATCAACATTGAAGCGGACGTGGGCGGAAATCGATCTGGACGCCCTCACATATAATTATCATGCGATTCGGAAACATATCGGAGAGGATGTGCGCTTCCTGGGCGTGGTGAAGGCGGATGCCTATGGCCACGGATCCCTGCAGGTGGCCACGAAGCTGCAAGAGCTGGGGGCGGATTACCTGGCAGTGAGCAGCATCGATGAGGCTTTGGAGCTTCGCTTCAACGGCATCACCATGCCGATTCTGATTCTGGGACACACGCCGAAGGAGCAGGTGGATCGGCTGATCTGCTTTAACATCACCCAGGCGGTGACCTGCGAAGCCAAGGCGCTGGAGTACAGCGAGGAGGCGGTGAAGTACGGCGGCACCCTGAAGGTTCACATCAAGGTGGATACGGGCATGTCCCGGCTGGGATACCTGTGCGAGGGGGATTATTTTCAGCACGGTGTGGACGGCATCGTTCATGCCTGCACCCTTCCGGGCTTGGATGCGGAAGGCATCTTCACGCATTTTGCGGTGGCGGACGAAGAAGGTGCGGAAGAGCTGGAATACACCCGGCACCAGTTTCAGCTGTTCACCGATGTGATTCGGAGTGCGGAAGAAAAATGGGGCCATGAGTTCCGGATTCGCCACTGTGCCAATACCGGAGCCACGGCAAAATACCCGGAAACCTATCTGGACATGGTTCGCCCGGGCTTGCTGCTGTACGGATACGGAGACTATGCGAAGCAGCTGGGACTTCGACCGGTAATGTCCCTGAAGACCGTTGTCAGCACCATCAAAATCTACCCGGCCGGAACCCACATCAGCTACGGCGGAATTTTTGAGACCACCCATTCCACGCGAATCGGCGTGGTACCTTACGGATATGCGGACGGCTTCCTGCGCTGCCTTTCCAACCGCTACGCTCTGATGACGGCGGAAGGTCCGGCACCGGTGCGGGGCAAAATCTGCATGGACATGTGCATGATCGATCTTTCCGATGCGCCCGGCGTAGACGTGGGCGACGAGGTGACCATCTTCGGACCGAACAATTCCCTGGAGCACATGGCGGAAATGGCGGGCACCATCCCGTACGAGCTGACCTGCAGCGTAAGCAAGCGGGTTCCCCGCCTCTTCATCGAGAACGGACAAGTGGTTTCCAAGGAACTGCTGTTAAGAATGTAAAAACAGAAAACCTGCATGCGGTCGGCAACCGCTTGCCGTTGGGCTCAAAACGCCCAGCGGCAAGCCAAGATTGCCTCCCGCATGCAGGTTTTCTTATAGGGAAAAAGGCAGAAGGAAGGCCGAAAAACCCGGTAATAGCGGCGCGAACCCCGGGCCGCTTTCAGAGAAAAAAGTGAAGACCTAAAAATAAATAATTATAAAAGAGGGAGTCGCCACTTGGCAGTCTCCCTCTTTTAATAAGAGAAAAAGATGTCTAATATCCAATAATTTCTAGACGAAGTTGCCCATGAATATCACAATAATTGCAATCGGACAAATGTATTTAACGCAGATTCGAAGCCATGTTCTGGCGATTGGTTTTTCAACATTCGCTGCATCTAAGAAATTATCAATCCCCCATACCCATCCAACAAAGACAGATATTAGAAATGCACCGATAACAACCAGATAGTTGGTTGTAAAAAGGTCCATCTTATCAAATAACTCCAGACTCAAGATTGAAATCGATCCAACGATTACATCCCCGAGAACCGTTAACGCAAGCGCTTTCTTCCGCCCACAATTTAACAATTCCATCAACGTATTTACCACAGCTTCTGCCATGCTGATGGAAGAGGAGAAAGCAGCAAAGAAAAAGCCCAGATAGAATATTGTTCCGATAATTCGTCCACCGGATATCGAATTAAATGCATTCGGCAAAGTAATCAGCGAAAGAGATACTCCTGCAGCCGGCTCCAAATCAAATGCAAAGCAGATTGGGAAAATCATCAATCCTGCGAATACACCAGCGATGATGATAGATACACTGATGATTGAACAATCCTTAACCAGATGTTCCCCTTTATTCTTGATACAGCTTCCAAATACCATCGAAGCTAACATACCAATCCCAATTGCAAAGAATGCCTGTCCCAATGCTGCAGTGAATGCAGCGAACCCAAACTCTTCAAAGTTCGGTTTGAATAAGAATGCAAGTCCTTTCGAAGAACCCGGAATACGAAGTCCAATGACAATGCATACAATCATGATAGTGCCAAGAGCCGGTATCATCACTTTCGAAATCTTCTCTACACCACCTTGGAGTCCTTTGCTGACCACCAATGCCAACAATGCCCATGCAATAAATGCCCCGATAAACATTGTCAAATGGTCCGCATTTAACGCTTCGAAGGACTCGTTTATTTCTTTTGAATCCATTCCGGTAAAATAACCACTGGCCGTTCGCCAGACATATACGACCACCCAAGCATAAATCGGCGTCGTATAAGCATTAATCATCCAACCCGCCGCCAAGTGAATGTATCCGGCTCCATGCCATTTACTTCCCGGCTTCTCCAGTACTTTATAGGCACCTACCGCCGTCTTCTGAGATTTGTAACCAATACTCATCTCGGCCGTAAGAAGAGGAATTCCTACAATAACGATAACGATAATATACGTCAAGATAAACAATGCGCCGCCATTTGTTCCACATATATATGGAAAACGCCATAGGCTCCCAACGCCTACTGCGAAACCGACCATCGTCATTAAGAATCCAAAAATACTTCCGAACCCGCCTTTTTCTTCATTTTTCATAATATCACCTTTTCGGCGGGGCAATACCACCGGGCATTGCCCCTTTTTCTTGTTGATATAGAGGTATTATGGAACTATATTAAATTGTAGACGGATATTTCTATCCAATTTTAAAAGTGAATATCTGCTAATGTCTTGTCTCCATAAAGAACATCGTTTGCATTTCTATAACAATTCTCTACCGGCGTAATATCCAATTCTGCTGCCTGCTTGAGATTATTGTAGGTTGCAGCCGGCATAACGTCATCAATTGTCTTCAGCAGGTTTTCGTATGTTGCTTTTTTCCCCAGAACGTATTCCTGATATCCGCAGATAACACCGGCAGTGTTATGGAACCATTCCACCTGGAAGATGATATCTCTTGCTTTCAGCTTCTCAGCCAGTCTGATTTCCTCTTCAGCACTGGAAGCCTTCAGCGTATTATTTGCGGAACCCCAGATATATTTGCAGTTCAGTTTTGGAATGGTTTCATCGTCAAACACACCACCGATAGCACATGGACAAAGAATATCGCATTCGGTAAAGTATGCCCCTTCCAATGGAATTGTTTCGATATTTTTATCCGGATACGCATCTTTAAACTGTTGTGCTCTTGCCGGATTCAAATCGGTTACATACAGCTTCTCAACCTCTGTTACCAGATGTTCACCCATGTACCAGCCTACAGCACCCAGTCCAATCAGGCATACGGTCTTTCCTGCCAGGCTTTCGGTTCCTTCCTTAAATTTAACGGCCTGCTTCATTGTAACATATACACCATATGCAGTTGGTTTTCCCGTTTCACCGAGAGCAGAGTATTTTGGTCCATTTGTATACTGCATGGAGAAGTTTTCATTCTCGACATCTGCCATTTCTGTCGGGAAGTTCATGTCCGGTCCCGTCATCGTTCTACAACGATCAATGGCAAATCCCAGAAATCCCATAATCTCCATATTATCCAGATCCAGTTCATCCATGGTTACTGTCTGTTTGCAGCCGCCCATATCAATATTTCCTGCTACATTCTTGAAGCTCATTCCTCTTCCAAGATTCAATCCATCGATAATTACATCGATTTCTTCTTCATCTTTGTTATGACGACGTATTCCGCCGGCCAAAGTTGCATGAAGCTTATTATTAATACCCAGCTTTCTGGAATGCTGGTGGCTCATATACAGAATATCCAACCCCTCATGGTAATATGCTTCAATTCCAAAGTGTTTTCCCTGTCTCAGCAGATCTTCGATATCATCCAAATAATCTTCCAGATCATATTTCTTGAAAATTTCGCGAACTTCCTTCGTATTATAGTATTTCGCATCATCAGTTAGAATACTTTCTGCATAGAAATCTTTGTTATACCGGGAAAAATCCAGATCCGAATCCCATTCCTTCATTGCCTCCAGCTTAAAGGTATCGGTCTTAAAGTCATACCGAATTTTCAACGATGTGAGACCTTCTGCCTTCATTGGAACTGTAATACTACGCTTCATGGTGTACCTCCTTTGTAAACAAATAATCACTTCTTTACACCGTGTATTGTGTTCTGTGCACTATGTACTGTGCACACTTAATATCTCATGTCTTTATCCCTATGTCAACAGTTATTTTCTATCTTTTTCATTTTATAGAGAAAACCAGTGCTGAAACCCTTTATTTTCAGGGCCTAGCACTGGTTTTTATATTCTTAAATATTTTCACTTAATCGTTTAAATAATATCATTACAGATTGAGCGATTCAATCATGGCATCCACTTTCTTGTCATAATGCTTATTATAATGTGCCTCTAATCGTTCAATCACCAAAGATGCGTCTCCTTTTTGAACCGCATCTAACAATCCTTCATGTTCCCGAATGCTTTCCGGGATGGTATCCTTTTCTTCCCATATAATTTTACGAACAAATAGATATAAGAGTGTTGAGTTTTTATTGTAAATATCAATTAACGTTTCATTCTGTGTAATATCAACAAAACATCGATCAAAATTCATCGTGCAGCGGATGTATTCGTCTTCATCATCTATTTGAAACGCCTCTTTCTGTTTCATAATTGCTTGCTCCAACATTCTCGAAAGGTTTCCATCTTTCCCTCTTCGATGCATATGCATATAGGAACCCGTTAAAAGCACGCAAACAACTTCATCCAACCGTCGTTGCACTTCCCCATTCAATTCCAAAACTTTAAATTTGTTGTTCAAATTTGATGTTAACAGACCCTCTGCAACAAGCATATTTAACGCTTCACGAATGGGAGTATTGCTGATTCCCAATTCTTTTGATAATCCCAGGATGCTAATGCTTTCGCCAAAGCGATATTCTTGTTTCAGAATCCGTTCTTTGACAATATCATAGACCTGATCTTTCATGCTGGTTTTCTGAATCTTCTGCATAACGCCTCCCTGTTAAAGTATACACAATGCACACTACAGTTGAGTATAGTTCAACTGATTCGCAAAAGCAATATAAATACAATTCAAATTATGCTTTCATATCAAAAAATAACGAAAAAATAACGATAAAGCATTCAAATCTTGGCTTGCCTCCCGCATGCAGTTTTTTTTATCCCGCCGGATGATGCAGGTGTTCTTCCAGACTTTCCTCCACTTCGTGCTGCAGTTCCTCGATGCCGTGAGGGTCTCGGTGCATTTCCCGGGACTCCTCCGCCAGGCGATGCAGCACCTCTGCCACATGGTGCAGGATTTCCCGGTCGTTCACCTCGTCCCAGTTTCCCGCCGCCTGTTTTCTCAAGTCCCGGAGCATTTGGTGCTCATCGAAGGTGCCCAGCGCCACGATGGTTTCCGCAATTTCTTCCGCCGCCTCAATCAGCTTTCCGTTAGCGGCTTCCCCAAAGGTCCATTCGTATTCCGCCACCTTCTCGTCGATGTACGGAATCTGAATCCGCTGCTCATCCCCTTCGTGAGCCACAATCGGGTACGGGCGCACCAGCCCGCATTCCGCCAAAGCATCCTCCACGTGGCGGCGGCACATGCCCGCCTCCAGTAGTTTTTCGTCATCGTATTTATACAGGAGGTCGTTCACCACGCCGGGATGCTCCGTCATGAAGAAGCGAACCCCCTTCTTTTCCAGGTTTCGGTAGATTACCGGCAGTCGCTCCGCCGCCGTGATATCGATGCTGCCGATACCCCTTCCGTCCACAATGACCTGCCGGATATCCGGCGTCACCGCCCGCTCGATATCCTCCTGGAAGGTGCCCACGTTGGCGAAGAACAGGGTTCCGCTGAACCGATAGAGGACCGTGTGCTGGATTCGCCGGGCATTTCGATTTCGATCCAAGGCATAGAATCCATCCTTACCCGGAATGCATCCCAGGTAGGCTCTCGGCGGAACCACCGCCCGAACAAACACGTCGATAAAGGACAGGATGACGCCGATCACAACCCCGTAGATGGTGCCCAGAAGCAGCACGCCTAAGAATGCCGCCATAAAAATAATAAACTCCGCCCGATTGGTTTTCCGAAGTTTCGCCGCCAGATCGAATTCCAGGATGCCCATCAATGCACAGATGACGATGGCACAGAGAATCGGCACCGGAAGATATCCGATAAAACCGGTGCAGAACAAGAGAATCAGCACCATGGTTCCCGATGCTGCCAAGGACATCATCTGGGATTTGGCGCCGAACTGGGCGGCGATTCCCGTTCGGGACACGCTGCCGTTCATCGGGCAGCAGCCGGTAAATGCCGCCACCAAATTACCCAGCATGTAGGCCCATAATTCCCGGTCGTTGTCCACCTTGTAATTGTTCTTCATGGCAAAGTTATTGGTGGCCAGAAGGGTTTCCGCCACAATTACCAGGGCGATGGTCATGCTGGCCAGCACCATGTGCCGGTCCACACTCATCAGGATGCCCCAATCCGGAACGGAGAAGGACGGAAGCCCCGGCTCCACCGGAGGCAGCATCGTGACGCCGTATTTTTTTAACGGAAGGAAATAGGACATCAGCGCTCCGGCAAACATGAGGATTACCGGCATCGGAATTTTGGACCAGCGCTTTCCGCAGAAACGGATGAGGGCGATGGCGCCCATTCCCAGAATAAAGGACAGCGGATTGAAGTGCTGCGTCACTTCCCGAAGGATATGGTGCACCAGCTCGAACAGTTCCCCGGTGGAAGCCGTTCCGCCGAAGAGTTTTGGGACCTGCATCAGAATGATTTCGCAGCCGATGCCGCTGATGAAACCGCCCATAACCGGGGTGGAGATGAAGTTGGTGAAGCGGCCCGCTCGCAGCAGTGCGAACAGCAGGAGCCACAGGGTGACCATCAGGGTCACCACCGGCACGAAGGCCATGGCTTCTTTGGTGCCCGCCGTGATTCCGAAAGTGGCGAGCATTCCTCCCACCAGCGCGGCCGGTGCGGCGTCCACGCCGAAGACGAACTGCGGCGAAGAGGAGCACAATCCGAAAAGGAGAATCGGCAGAACCGATCCGTACAGTCCGTAGATGGCCGGCAGTCCGGCAATCTGGGAGTAGCCCATGGATATCGGGATGGATACCAGCGCAATAATGATTCCCGCCGGAATATCCTTCCGGAGATCCATCCGGTTGTAGTTTTTCAGAAACATATCCACCTCCTTTTCGGCTTCATTTATCATTTTTCAGGGTTCGTGCTATTCGTCAATCATCATTTTAATGATTTCTTCGTTGGTCTCCCGCATGCCGTCTCTTCCCAGGCGGCCTACGTTGTGAATGGTGGCCTCGATTCCCCGGGTGACGATTCCGTCTCCCGCATAGAATTCCTGCCCGTTCAGGTACATGTTGTATCCCAGGATTCCCGCATCCACGGCAGATGCGATTTTGGCCGCGCAGGAGGCCTTGGCACCGTCACAGATGATGCCGGATACGATGGCCAGCGCATTGACCACGGTGTGAATCACTTCCTTGTAGCCTCCGCCGCAAAGATATGCGATTCCCGCACCCGCCGCCGCTCCGGCACTCACCGCACCGCAGTATGCGGAAAGTCGGCCGATTCCGGTCTTCTGGTGGATGGCAATCAGGTTGGACAGCGCCAGCGCCCGGTAGGTCTGCTCTTCCGTCGCCTTCCGCTCCTTGGCATATTCCAGTACCGGAAGGGAGCAGGTCATTCCCTGATTTCCGCTTCCCGCATTGATGATGACCGGAAGTTCACAGCCGTTCATCCGGGCATCGGAACCCGCCGCCGCCATAGCTTTCGCTCGGGTGCGCACGTCTGTTCCGTAGGAGGCCAAAAGCACGCTGCCGATGTTGGCACCGTAGTCTCCCGCCAGACCTTCCTTGGCAATCGCCGTGTTGTATTCAATCTGCCGGCCGATGACCTCCCGGATATCCTCCACATCCACGGTAGTGGCAAAATCCCAGATGGACTGCACGTCCAGCAGTGTCCGGTCCGTCAGACCCTCCTCCGAGTCCGCCTCCACCGGTACGTAGTGCAGGATCTCTCCATTTTTTTCAATGCGCACGATATTTGTGTGGTAGTTGGCAATTCGAACCTTAGCGGAATCTCCTCCCGCAAAAACATCCACGATGATGTCGAACACGCATCCGTTATCCACGTGCTCCACCGTAAATTCCGTCTGTCCCAGGTATGCCGCGATCTCCGCCGCCTGCTCTTCCGACACATCGGCGATCACTTCCAATTCCCGGGAGGCGTCGCCCGCCACGATGCCGGCGGAAGCCGCTGCCGGGATGCCCTTCAGATGATTGGTATGGGGCACGATGACGCTCTTTACGTTCTTGATAATGCTGCCACTGGCACCAATGCGCACCCGCTCCGGCATTTTGCCCAATACTTCCCGGGCTTTGGCCGCCGCATATGCCAATGCAATCGGTTCCGTGCATCCCATGGCCGGCACCAGTTCTTCCTTCAAAATCTGCACATAGGCCTGATACTTAATATCTTCTCTGTTCATTGTAATTCACCATTAATTTTAACCTTATAATCTTAACCTTCTATTCGTTCACGATTGGGAACTTCAGCTGCATCATGGAGAAAGTTCCCTTGCACAGCAACGTGTCCGCATCGTCGAATACTTCCAAATCGAATACCATAATCCGCTTTCCGTGCTTGACTTCCTTTGCCACCGCCCGCAGCTTGCTGCAGTTCAGCGCCGGCCGCAGATAATAGAAGGAAGTGTCCACGGTTGTCGTCTTATACTGATAAGAAGCGGCCGCCGCTCCGCAGGTGGTATCGCACAGGGTGAACAGCATGCCGCCGTGCACCGAGGATGCGCCGTTGGTCATATAGTCCTGCACCGGCACCTCTGCGGTGGCATATCCTTCCCGAATCTCCGTAATCACCACACCCAGCTTGTTTGGAAACGGATTCTTGTGGTTTAAGTAATCTCTTATTTCTTCGTATGTCATTTTCGGTCTCCTTTATCCGTGTCGTTTTTCTTTTTTTATTAGAAGAGCAGATTCAAACATCCCAGAATCAGTCCGATCAGTGCGCCCAGATTGACGATCAGGTTCAGCTCGCGTTTCATCACGGAAAGTACCAGTTCCTCCAGCTGCTCGTTGGACATGTCGTTGACCTTCTCCTCAATCATTCCCGATACGTTGATGCGGTCGATCAGCGCCGGTACCGCGGATTTTACCGCACCGCGATAGGCCTTCCGCAGAATCCGCTCCACGCGCGCGTCGGAATATCCCGCTTCAAAGGCAATTTCCGACAGGGAGTCGCGGCTCCAGGTGTCCATCTGGCTGCGAACCATCCGGTTCAGGAACTCCGGACCCTTGGCATCGATTTCGCCTTGGATTCCCGCCTCCACCATCTGCTTCGCCGATTCCACGAAACTGTCGGTGATGAACATGCCCAGTATGCCGCCCCGGAACTGGTCCACCAGCTTGTCGATGGCGGTGTCGGAAACCGCCCGAATGGTGTCCCCACTGCGAAGGCTCTGCAAAAGCTGCTGAGAAAGAATCTCACTCAGCCGATCCAGCCCTTTCTCATATTTCTCTTCGGAACCCAGAACGCTGATGCCCAAATCTTCGATGGGGCAATCCATCTCCCGCATCATCTGCGCCACCGCATTGTCCTCCGCTTCCCCGGAAAGGAACTGGGCGGAAATGGTCTCTTCCCCGAAGAAAGTGGTTTCCACCACTTCACCGATGGCTTTTGCCAGCCGCGGCTTATTCTTCGGGATGGCGCCCGGAGTGAAGGGCAGCGTGTGCCCTAGCACCTTGATTTCGTTTCTCGGCCGGAAAAGCATTTTCACGGCGATGTAGTTCGTGCAGTATCCGATTATCGCGCCGATCAGCGGCGGTATAATGTAATGCCACATATTTATGATTCTCCTGTTCTTTAACAAAAATACACCTAAGTATAATACTCCATGAGGTGGTTAATTTCAATTGTTAATCTGCACAGCGCCTCGTCACAGGTTCAGCAGCACAATTGCCCCCATGGATAATGCCATTCCGATATAATCCCGACGGGTCAGTTTCTCGTGCAGTACCGTCCAATTGATGCAGTTGATGAACAGCGCCACGCCCAGCCCGAACACGATGTAGGAAATGAATGCCGGAATGTCGTAAATCGCCCGAATCAGGAATTTGGTAGACAGGTAGTTGGAGATTCCCAGGAGCATTCCGCACACCAAATCCACCCGATTCATGTGCTCGTGGCTGAGGAAGTACGCCAGGATGCACAGAACCAGCGCCATCGCAAAGGTGATGGAAATGAAGAAATCTTCCAGTTCATGGGGACAGAAGGCTTCGAACACCTTGGACATGGTATCCGCCATTCCGCTGCACACCAGCATGGGAATCAGCAGCCACCGGTAGGAAGTGCCCTCTGCGGACGACGCGCTAATCGCCCGGCTTCCCTCGCCGACAGCAAATCCGCCGGTTGGGATGGAAACCACCGTCAGGGAAGCCACCGCCAGAATCACGCCGCCCCACTGAGTGCTTCCCGGATACTCCCGAAAAAGCACGATGGACAGCAGCACCGGAATCAGCAAGCCCATATGGCTCAGTGACGCGGACACCGTCGCTCCGTTTTTCCGAATGCTCAGCTGCAATAAAAGAAAAGCCGACACGTAAAAGAATCCGTTCACCATTCCAAGGAGCGGCGTCATTCCCATCCGATGAAAATCCAGTTGGGCAATTTCTTTCACCACAAGTGCCCCTCCAAAAATCACCGCCATCACATAATTCATCAGTAACAGTGCCACCCGGTTCTCGCTGCGCTTCTCGTGGAATTTCATAATCAGCGAATTTCCGCTGCTGCAGATTATCGCCAGAATCAGATTTATCATGGATATCCTCCGGTTCACCCTTATAAAAAAGGTGGTGCCGCGCACCACCTTTTTTACCTCTTCACTTGCTATGGAGCGGGTGAAGGGAATCGAACCCTCGACGCGAGCTTGGGAAGCTCGAGTTTTGCCATTAAACTACACCCGCAAAACTTTCTCGCTTATTATACTCCAATTACGAACAGCCGTCAAACCTTTTGGTTTGACGGCTGCGCGATTCTAATTAATTCGTGAATTGAAAAAGTAAGTTCTGCTTTTGTTCCGGCGGAACTGGATTTTAAATTTGCAAATTCAGACAGGAAGTT
>CAKQWJ010000019.1 GCA_934278925.1 uncultured Clostridia bacterium
AGGCTTGGAGCCTGCACGCTGCGCCTCCGAGAAGCGTTCGCTTTTCGGTGACGACAAGATAGAATTATACTCGCATTACAGGCACTTGTCAACAACTTTTTCAAAATAATTTATTTTCACTTCGTCCGCGCCTTAATGTCCGTCTCTTATCCAAAGAAACGTTTGATTTCGATTTCCGCATTTTCCACGGAATCCGATCCGTGAATCAGATTGTATGTGGTGCTGGAAGCAAAATCTCCGCGAATGGTGCCGGCCGTTCCGTCTTCGAATTTGGTCGCGCCCATAAGAATCCGCATTCCTTTTACCGCATTCTCTCCTTCTACGATCATCGCCAGAACCGGACCCGACGTCATGTATTCCAGCATGCCCGGGAAGAAAGGCTTGTCCGCTACGTGCGCGTAGTGCTCCCGCAGAATCTCCTCGCTCAGCGTCATCATCTTCGCCTGGGTGATTTTGTATCCCTTGTCCTCAATGCGAGCGATGACTCTGCCCATCAGACCGCGCTGCACGCAATCCGGCTTCAGCATGATATAGGTTCTTTCCTGTGCCATAGTTTTCCTCCTAATATTGTAAAAAAATATTTTCACGGCCGCATAGTTTTCCGACCGGTCATTAACGATTTCGGTTGTCTATGCCCTTTTCGGATTATTTTTTGCCGGCGAGCATATCCACGAATTGTTGTGCCACTCTTCCGGATTCTCCGCCGTGACGCGTCGCCCAGCGGTCCGCCTCCAGCAGCAGCTCTTCCTCCGGAAGATTTACGCCCTGACGCTCTGCCAAAGTGCGGACGATGTCGTGGTATTCCTGATGGGCGGGCTTGTAGTAGGCGATGCTGACACCGAAGCGGGCAGACAGCGACAGCTTCTCCGCCATGGTGTCGTTTTTGTGCACGTCGTTGGCGTCGGTTTCCTGTCGATCCGCAAAACTCTCCCGAATCAGGTGGCGGCGGTTGGATGTGGCATAGATCAGCACGTTGTCCGGACGAACTTCCAGGTCGCCTTCGATGACCGCCTTCAGATACTTGTATTCCGTCTCTGCGCTTTCAAAGGACAAGTCGTCCATATAAATTACAAAACGATAATTTCGACTCTTAATAATGCTGATGATTTCCGGCAGGTACTTGAAGTCGTGTTTGTACACCTCAATCATCCGCAATCCCCGATCGTAGTAGTGGTTGAGCAGCGCCTTGATGCTGGTGGATTTGCCGGTGCCCGCATCGCCGTACAGCAGCACGTTGTTGGCCGGCTGTTCATTCAGGAACGCCTCCGTGTTGTCGGTCAGCTGTTTTTTCTGGCGCTCATAGCCCACCAGGTCATCCAGCACCACATCGCTGGTAGCGGTAATCGGCACGATTTCCGGTCGGCCGTCCTGCACCGCAATGCGAAAGGCTCGGTTCATTCCGAATTTTCCCACGCCGTAGTGACGGTAGAATTCCATCACGATATCATACATCTCTTCCACAGTTTCCGCCCGGTCGATGTCCTCGCTGAGTCGGCACACCCGAACGCTCACGTTGCGGTTGAAGAACTGCTCTTTTTTCGGCACCGATTTGTAATTCGTGATCAGCGAGAAGCAGTTCAAGCCCAGGGCTTTCTCCATTTCCGTAAAGTCGTAATCGAACAGTTGCTTAAAGATGGCGAAGTCGTTCATGGCGAAGTCGTTCACCGTTCCCTCCACGCAGCCGTTTTTCTCCGACACCAACGTGAACGGATTCTCCGTCATGGCAATCAGGTACGCCAGATAGTTCTGCCACAGATTCCGGTCAAAACCGTAGGCGGTGCTCACATCCATCAGATCGTGAACCTCATCCAGTATCCGGTCCGTCAGATGGGCCGGCTCGTAGTTTCCGGAATCGAAATCCCGGCAGATGTCTGCCATGCGAAACAGGATGGAATCCTTCCCGATATTCCGATAAATTACCAATTTCGATACTAATTTGTACATCGTCAATCCCTTTTCCCTTATTCAAAAAATTTCTTACCCATTGTAAAAGTATCTTATCTATAATATCTCAGACTTCCGACTTTTTCAATAGGTATGTCTTCGATATTAGTATTCTCAATATTAAGATAATTCGGTTTCTGTTGCAAATAATTTATGGGGGGGTATACTCTATATACGAATAATTTGACGGATGCAAATGTAATTGCATAATACCGTCAAAAATCTCTTATCGCTATACGAAAGTGAGGTTCACAACATGTTTAACTTTGAGCGCACCGAAGTAGCGGAACTCCATCCGATGGAACTCGCGCTTCTGGGAACCGGAGAGGTTACTCTAAATGCCGTCGCAGCAGAACTGAAGATGCTCGCAGATGCAGGCTATATCGTTATTGATGGGGAAAACTACAGAAAAGGCAGTGATCTCCCCTCTGAATATCCGGCATATGACCACGTGCTCGTTAACGGCCTATTCTACAAGATAGAGGAAGTATCGTTGGATTTGGTGCCGATGATTGTCGCTCACGGGGTAAAAGAAAGCCTGCGCTACCTCACCTTCGAGACCGCAAAAGTCTCCAAAGAACAGCAGCGCAAGATTTACGACTATGCTAAGAAGATTACCGACACCGACAATCTGAGCGAAATCTTCGCATTGGGAAAAGCGAACAAGTATAAAAAACAGTCCGCCGATGCGGATTTTGGAACCCATGAATTGATCCTGCATTCCCTGGTTCCTATACTCACGCCGAAGCTGGACATTATCGGCAAAGCCGCAGCCGGCACCGTGGGACGTGCGTTCCTGGGCGGTTCCGGTCCGGCCGCTACCTCCAATCTGCAAGACAATCCGCAGGACAGCATCGACTGGAACTACCTGCTGAACCGAAAGTAATGTCTTACTCTCTTCTTTGAAATTTACAAAATATATAAGCCTGCATTGGTCTGCAACCGCTTTCCGCTGCAGGCTTTTTTCATTGCCGGCTTTTTCAAACAACAAAAGAAGGTGCTACATGCGAGCACGTAACACCTTCCAATAATTCATCATTCTATCTTAATTAAAAATCATAAACCTGTTTCTGTAGTACAGATTACTCTTCCGAAGTACCCCAGGATTCCAGCTTGTTGGAGAATCCCCACAGGATTGCACCGAAGATGATTACTACAACTGCGCAGCCGCCGTAACCCTTGGTGAAGTCCATGGTGTTCAGGAAAGCGTACAGCTTTGGATACAGCTGCTGAGACAGGAATACGGCGATTGGCCATACACCAAGCAGCAGACCCAGCAGTTTAGCCGGAGCGAACTTGGAGATGAAGGAGTTGCCCAGAGGGGAGAATACCATCTCACCTACGGACATCAGCAAGCATACCAGAGCCAGCCACATTACGGAGCACTGACCGTTGTCGCCTGCGATGTTGTTAGCAACTACCATTACCAGATAAGAAATGCCCAGCAGGATGCAGCCCAGAGCGGTCTTTCTGAACATGGACATGTCGCCCTGCGGTCTCTGGGACAGCTTGCGCCATACCATAGCCAGAACCGGTCCCAGGATGATGCAAACCAGAGCGTTTACGGAGTCGAACCAGGATGTAGGAACCTGGAAGCTTCCGATGTACCAGTTAGCCTTGTTCAGGAAGGCATCTCCATCACCATAACCGAATCTGTAGTATGCTGGCATGTAAGCCATGTACCACAGCATCCAGAATACTGCAGACAGCAGGGTCAGCAGGATGATAGCAGCAACCTTCTTCTTGTCTCCGGATGTGAGCGGAGCAGCTGCAGCAGCTCTCTTCTCTTCGGATACGAATTCACGGGCATCCTTCTTGAACGGAGTCTTGCCGGCTTCGCCCAGAGCCTTCTTTCCACCGATGGTGAACCAGATCAGGTCAACGATCAGCAGCGCACCGCATACGGTGAATACGCCGGTGAAGCTCATCTTTCCGCTGGTAGCCAGAACGGCGATGAAAGTAGTTCCGATGAAGGAACCGATGTTAACGAAAGAATACTGGATGGAGAATGCTTCGTCCAGTTCTTCCTGATCGGAGAACAGGAGTCCGTTAACGCCGGACAGGTTTCCCTTGAAGAAACCGGTACCAACGGCAACGAGAACGATCATTACCCATACCATCTTCAGATCTGTTGCCATTCCGGCAACGATGTAGCCAACACCCATCAGCAGCATACCGATCTGTACGCACAGTCTTGGGCTGATGAAGTGGTCAGCGAGATATCCACCGATCATCGGTGTGATGTAGGTCCATGCTACGAAAGAAGCGGAGATAGCCGCACCCTTCGCATCGTCAAGTCCCAGACCACCGGATGCTGTGTTAGTAGCAATCCAAATAGCCAACAGATACTTTACAGTGTAGAATGCCATACGCTCGAATGTGAAACCGAGTGCGCAGACATAAAACCCAAATGGCTTACCTTTTTTTGCAGTTTCCATTTTTCTTTTACCTCCTAAAGAAATAACGATAAATGATGAATAATTTATATCAGGTTCCTTTGTCTCGAACCTGACAAAGCCTTGGTTATTCCCACACCCATTGAATAAAAATATCTCAAATTCGATGGGACACAGGCTGTAACTAGACTATGGCTAGACCACGGTCTAATCTTACTATGTGATTCTATCACCATAACTTCACAATGTAAACACTTTTAAAAGGTTTTTTTGATTCTATGCAAATTTTTAATACTTTTTTTGTTATCTATTGAAAAAGTATAAGTTATTTTATTAACCATTTCACAAATACCCATTTGTCAACGGAAACTTATGCTATTTCAAAACTTTTTTTACCGCATCTACAATATCGCATGCGGTCATGCCGTATTTCTCCAACAGCTCTGCCGGCTTTCCGGATTCGCCGAAGGTATCCTTCTGACCCACCATCTCGATTCGGCACGGCGCATTCTGTACGACTACTTCTGCTACGGCACTGCCCAGACCGCCGATAACGGAATGTTCCTCTGCCGTAACGATGGCACCGGTTTCCTGAGCTGCCTTGATAATTGCCTCTGCATCGATCGGCTTAATGGTGTGCATATCCAGCACGCGTGCAGAGATACCCTCTGCTGCCAAAGTCTCCGCAGCGGCCATCGCGTCGGCCACCAGAATTCCGGTTGCGATGATGGTCACGTCGGAACCCTCTCTCAGCTGAGTGGCTTTTCCGATCTGAATCTTCTCCGCCTGTTCGTCGGAATACAGCACCGGAACCCCGGATCTTCCCAGACGGATGTATGCCGGGCCTTCGAAATCCACGGCCGCTTCCAGCAGCTTGCGTGCGCTGACAGCGTCTGCCGGACACAGTACGGTCATGCCCGGAATCTCTCTCATCAGTGCCAGGTCTTCAAAAGTCTGATGGCTGGCACCGTCTTCCCCGACGGTGATTCCCGCATGGGTGGCGCAGATTTTTACGTTTGCGCCGGTATATCCGATGGAGTTCCGGATGATTTCATAGGCTCTTCCGGCGGCGAACATGGCAAAGGTGCTGGCACATACCACGTGACCGGACAGTGCGATTCCGGTGGCCTCCGCATAGAGATCCTGCTCCGAAATGCCGCAGTTCACGAAACGTTCCGGAAATGCTTTTGCGAAATTCTTTGTCTTTGTGGAACCGGAAAGGTCCGCATCCATTACCACCAGGTTCGGTCTCTTGGCACCCTCTTCTACCAGAAATTCACCATACGCTTCTCTGGTCGCAATCTTCTTTACATCTGCCATTACTGTACACCTCCCAGTTCTTCCATTGCCTGCCGGAACTGCTCGTCGTTCGGCGCCTTGCCGTGCCATCCGGCCTGATCTTCCATGAAGGATACGCCGTGGCCCTTGTGGGTCTTGGCGATGATTGCCGTCGGCTGTCCTTTTACCGTCTTGGCTTCGTCCAGTGCCGCCAGGATTTCCGGGAAGCTGTGTCCGTCCACGTTAATCACGTGCCATCCGAAGTTCTGGAATTTTCCGCTCAGCGGAGCCACCTTCTTCACATCATCCACCTTTCCGTCAATCTGCAGGCCGTTCCAGTCTACGATCAGCACCAGGTTGTCCAGGTTCCGATGCGCGGCGGACAGTGCCGCTTCCCAGATAATGCCTTCCTGCAGTTCGCCGTCTCCGCACAGAGCGTACACTCTGCCCGGATTTTCGTCCATCTTTCCGGCCGTCGCCATACCAACCGCAACGGAGAAACCCTGTCCCAGAGAACCGGTAGACATCTCCAGGCCCGGAACTTTATGCATATTCGGATGTCCCTGGAAGTGGCTTCCAATCTTTCTCAGGGTCATCATCTCTTCCACATCGTAGAATCCTCTCTCTGCCAAAGTCGCATAGAGCGCCGGTACCGCGTGTCCTTTGGACAGCACGAACTTATCCCGGCCTTCCATCTTCGGATTCTCCGGATCGATATTCATGGTATCGAAATAAAGTGCCGTAAGAATGTCCGTTGCGGACAGGGAACCACCCGGGTGGCCCGAACCGGCTTCGTGGATGGCGCGAATGACATCCACACGAATCTTGCGAGCTGTTTCTTTCAGCTCATCATAATTTCTGTTATTCACAACTTCCTCCTGTTCTTGCTTGTGCAAACATAGACTTATTATATTCATACAGCAATGGATTGTCCATAGCTACAGATTCAGGAAATATTTTGCCATGACGAAATACGTGCCAAGCGATACCATATCCGTCAGGGATGCCATCATCGGTCCGGACATCAACGCCGGGTCGATGCCGATTTTTTTTGCCCCCATCGGAAGCAGGCCGCCGAAGCACTTGGCAATGATGACAATCAGCAGCATGGAGACGCACACCGTCAGCGCCACCAGCGTGCCGTTGTGGTCCAGCAAAATAATCCGCACGAAGTTCACCGCACTGACGCAGATGCCGATCACGATGCTCACCCGGAACTCCTTCCAGAATACTTTTAGGGCGTCTCCCATCTCGATTTCGCCGGTGGACATTCCTCGCACCACCAGAGTCGTGGTCTGGGTTCCGGAGTTTCCGCCGGTACCCATCAGCATCGGCATGTATACCACCAGCGCCACCACGGAGGACAGCGCATCCTCGAACCGGGCAATCAGCCCGCCGGTGATGAAGTAGGAGCACATCAGCAGGAGCAGCCACGGCAGCTCCGCCTTTACGTGGTCCATGACCGGCATGTCCAGATATTCCTTATCGGTGGAATCGATGACACCGCCCATACGCTCGATATCCTCCGTCATCTCCTCTTCGATGACGTCCAGAATATCGTCGACGGTGATGATACCCACCAGACGGCCCTCGTTATCCACCACCGGCAGCGCCAGAAAACCGTACCGCTTGAACAGGTCCGATACCTCCTCCTGGTCGTCGTCCACGTGAGCCAAAATAATATCTTCATGCATGAGTTCCGACACCTTCTCGTGATCCGGTGCGATGACTAGCGACCGCAGGGACACGATGCCGATCAGCTTTCTCCCCCCGGAAAGCACGTAGGCCGTGTAAATCGTTTCCGAATCCATGCCCACTTCCTTGATGTGGGCCAGCGCCTCCTTGGCCGTCATATCCTTCCGCAGCTCGATGTAGTCCGGCGTCATCAGGGAGCCGGCGCTGTTCTCCTTGTACCGCAGGAAGGTGTTGATCTGCCGCCGCTCATTCTTGGGCGTTTTCTCCAAGATTTTGTCCACCAGGTTCGCCGGAAGCTCCTCCAGCACGTCGATCATATCGTCGAAATCCAGCTCGTCCAGAATGTACTGAATTTCCGGATCCGTGATGATATTGATGATTTCCACCTGATTGTCCACATCCATGTTCGGGAACACCTCAACGGACACGTCCTTCGGCAAAGTCCGAAACAGCACCACCGCTTTCTGCATGTCGTATTCCCGCATGACGTCCTCCAGCATCTCCGCGATATCCACCGCATTGAACTTCAGCAGTTCGTCCCGACACTGGAAATACTTTTTCTCCTCCAGGAGGCTGAAAATCTTCTCTTCCGAATATTCAAAAGTTTCGTCCATATCCTGAATCGAATTATCCATAGTTCCTCCCCCTTTCCGTATAATATGTAAAAATATTTTATAAAAACAATTTCGTTACCGTTCGCTTTGTCCGATCATCCCCAGGATATCCTCCTCCGTAATAATCGACACGCCCAGTTCCCGGGCCGCCCGATTCTTGGAGGAGCCGGATTCCGGATTGTTGGTAATCAGGTAATCCGTGCTGCCGCTGACGCTTCCGGCCACCTTGCCGCCCTCTGCCTCAATGGCCGCCTTCAGTTCCTTTCGGTTGCCGAAGTGATTGAGGGAACCGGTAATGACGAAGACCTTTCCCGCCAGTCCGGTGCCTTGCTCCTCGTAGGACTCGTCCAGATGCAGCTCGGCAATCAGGCGATTCACCATTTCTTCATTCTTCGGATCTCGGAAGAAGCCGGCAAAATCCTTGGACATCACGCTTCCCACACCGTCGATGTCCATCAGTTCCTCTTCCGTCAGCGCCTGAATGGTCTGCCACCGGTTCCGACAGGCACGGGCAATCTGATTCGCCATGGTAACGCCTACCCCCGGAATTCCCAGTGCCGTCAGCACCCGGGCCGGAGTGGTGCTTCTGGCGGCTTCGATGGAGTCCAGCAGGTTACTGCAGGACTTCTCTCCGAATCCGTCCATTTCTACAATCTCTTCCCGGTACGTTTCCAGTTCAAAGATATCCGGGAAAGACCGAATGCATCCCATGCCGATCAGCTTCAGTAAAGTCTGCTCGGAAAGCCCTTCAATATTCATGGCATCCCGGGAGACGAAGAGAGAAAATCTTTTTACCTGCTTCGCCAAGCAATCCGGATTGGTGCAGGTCAGCACTTTGGTGCCGCCGTCCGACTGCACCCGCGTCTCTCCGCCGCACACCGGACATGTCTCCGGAATGTGGAAGCTGCCGCTCTGCGTGAGGTTTCCGCTGAGCTGCGGAATGATCATATTGGCTTTGTACACCGTAATTCGGTCGCCGATGCCCAGCTTCAAATCTTCCATTATGTTGATATTGTGTACCGATGCCCGGCGAACCGTGGTTCCCTCCAGCTCCACCGGATCGAAAATTGCCACCGGATTCAACAGTCCCGTACGGGACGGGCTCCACTCGATTTCCCGGAGCACCGTTTCCGCCTGCTGATCCCGCCATTTAAAGGCCATGGCGTCCTTCGGAAATTTCGCTGTAGTCCCCAAGGAAGCGGAATATGCCAAATCCTCCAGGGTCAGAACCAGTCCATCCGACGGAATCTCAAAGGTGGGAATCCGCGTTTCAAATTCATCGATGGCCGCCAAAAGATTCTCGCGGTCCACCTTCCGGTATTCCACCACGTCAAATCCCTGCTCCGCCATCCATTTCATCTGGGTTTCCCGGCTGTTCTCGAAATCCACCTCCGGCGCCTCACTCAAGGTGAAGGCGTAGAAATTCACGTTTCGCTCCGCCGTAATCCGGCTGTCCAGCTGTCGCACGCTGCCGCTGCACAGGTTCCGCGGGTTCTTGTATTTCGCATCCGCATCGTCGATGGCCGCGTTGATTTTCTCAAAATCCTCGTAGCGAATCACCGCTTCTCCCCGAACCACCGTATGTCCCCGATGGGGAATGGTGCGGGGCACGTTTCGGAACACCCGGGCGTTGGGGGTAATCACCTCGCCCACATCGCCGTTTCCGCGGGTCACCGCCTTGGCCAGCTTTCCTTCTTCATAAGTCAGCACAACGGTCAGTCCATCCAGCTTCCAAGAGAGCAATGCCTCCCGGTCGCCCAGCCAGGAACGCAGCGTCTCCCGATCCTTGGTTTTATCCAAACTCAGCATCCGCCGAGCATGGCGTTCCTTCGGCAGTTCCGACTGCACCGTATAGCCAACGTTCTGGGACGGACTATCCTCGGGAACGTATCCGCTCTCCGCCTCCAGCCGCAGCAGCTCGTCGTACAGCTCATCGTATTCGTAATTGGTCATGATTTCGCTGGCGTCGTCGTAATAGGCACGAGAGGCCACATTCAGCTGCGCCGTCAGCTCGTCGATTCTCTTTCTGATATCTTCCATCTATTCTACCTTCTCTATGTTCACAAATCCCTTGCCAATCTTTTTAATTCCCACGGAATCAAAGGCGATGGTAAGGATTTTTCCCGAATCCTCAATCAGCATTCCTTCCCCGAATTTCGGGTGGCGCACCTTGTCGCCGACCTCCAGTCCCTCGTTGGAGAACTTCTTCCGAGTCTGCTTCTTCGCATACCCCAGACTGTCAAAAGGCTTCCCGCCATCCGGTCCGGAATATCCGTCCTCCGTGCCGTGACTTCTCCCCTTGTAAAAATAATCTCCGAAAAGTCCGCCGTCTCCGGCCATGCCGCCCTGTTTCGCCCGAAGTTCCTTCACGGTCTCTCCGTCAATGTACTGCTTGTCCATCTCGTCCAGGAACATGGACTCGGAAGTGTAGTCCGTCCGGCCGTACAGCATCCGGGTCTCCGCCCCGGTGAGGTACAGCTTCTTCTTCGCTCGGGTAATTCCCACGTAGCAAAGGCGCCGTTCTTCTTCCAACCGGCCCTCTTCATCAAAGGAAGCGGTTCCCGGGAAAATGCCGTTCTCCATTCCCGGAATGAATACAATCGGGAATTCCAATCCCTTGGCGCTGTGCAATGTCATGAGCACCACCGCATCCTCCGACTCGTCCCGGTTGTCGATATCCGACATCAGGGTAATCCGTTCCAGGAAGGCCGCCAGCGGCGTGGGCTCGTCCACCGGGAACCCTGCTTTGGCCAGGGCTTCCCGTTCTTCTCTCAGCTCCTCCTGATGGGCTGCCTCGTCTCCGTTCTCCAGGCTCTTCTCGAACTCCGCCACCACGGATTTGAATTCCATGATGTTCTCGATGCGTCCGTCCGCCTCCACCGTATCCGCAGCCTCTAAGGCACCCAGATAACCGGAACGGTTCAGAATATTGTCGTACAGATCCACCAGTGTCAGATTGTCCAGTTCTCCTCGAAGGTCCTGAATCATCTGCACGAATTCCTGCAGGGCCTTTCCCGCCTTCTTCGGGAGAGATGCCATCACCTGCACCTCGCAAAGCGCCCGGTAAATGCTGATCTGATACCCGGAGGCATAGGCCTGAATGCCGGACAAGGTCTTCGCGCCCACTCCCCGCTTTGGCTCGTTGATAACCCGCAGCATGGCCACATCGTCATCCGGATTCTCCACCAGGTGCATGTAGGCCATCACATCCTTAATTTCCTTTCGGTCGTAGAACCGCAGTCCCGCCAGCACCCGGTAGGGAATTCCCCGGAAGGAGAATTTCTCTTCAAACGCGCGGGATTGGGCGTTCTTCCGATACAGCACCGCCATATCGCTGTAGGGATATCCCGCCTCGTGCAGGCGGTCAATTTCACTGCCGATGTACCAGGCCTCCTGTTTCTCGTCGGGCAGTCGGCGGTAGGTGATTTTCGCCCCGTCCTTTTTCTCCGTCCACAGAGCCTTCTCCTTCCGGCCCTTGTTGTTGCAAATAACGGAGTTGGCCAGGTTCAGAATATTTCCGTCGGAGCGGTAATTCTGCTCCAGCTTAATGGTGGTCACCTCCGGAAAATCCTTCTCGAAATCCAGAATGTTCCGAATGTCCGCCCCTCGCCACTGGTAGATGCACTGATCGTCGTCTCCCACCACACAGAGGTTCCGGTTGGTCTTGGACAGCAGGTGAATCAGTTTGTACTGCAAATAGTTGGTATCCTGATACTCGTCCACCATGATGTATTGAAATCGGTTTCGGTAATATGCCAGAATCTCCGGGTCCGCTTCCAGGAGGCGCACCCCGTTGAGAATCAGGTCATCGAAGTCCATGGCGTTGTTCCGCATCATTTCCTTCTCGTATTCCCGATACACTTGATACACAGTGTTCGCTCGGAAGTCTCCGGAATTTTCGGCAATGTATTTTTCCGAGTTCTGCTCTCGTTCCTTGGCATTGCTGATGACGCTGATCACATAGCTGACGGGATAGGTCTTTTCGTTGATTTCCAGGGCCTTCATGATCCGCTTCACCAGGGATTTTCGGTCCGTCTCATCGTACACCGTGAAACCGGTCTTGTATCCCAGCACCTCGCACTGATACCGAAGCATCCGAAGGCACATGGCGTGGAAGGTCATAATCCACATTCCGCGAGTCCTTGGAACCAGGCTCTCCACACGGTCTCGCATCTCTCCGGCCGCCTTGTTGGTAAATGTCACCGCCATAATTTGGGCCGGATTCACGCCCTGCTCAATCATGTACGCGATTCGATGGGTCATGGTGGTGGTCTTCCCGCTTCCCGCGCCGGCCAGAATCAAAATCGGCCCGTCGATATGCTTCACTGCTTTCTGTTGTTCGCTGTTCAGATTTGATAAATCCATTATTCTCTTCCTTAATATATGTAAATATATGTATAAATTGCATCCGCAGGAATGCGGGCGAAAAAATATCTGACCGTCTGTAAAAGAATCTATCCGAACCTCGGCATTTTCAAGGTTTCCGACAGTACGGAATTGTCTTTTCCATTGACATTTTATTTTAGCATAATAGCGATAAAAACAAAAGATTTTAACGGCAATGCAAGGGGTTCTTTCACGGTGTAAGAATTGGAATCACCTTCTAGATTGTATTTTGCCTCTAGATTGTATACTTTTTTCACTTGCATTGACACTGCATATTGAGAGTGCTAAAATCAAAGTGCGATTGGGAAAGAGTCAATCGCAAGTATGTTTAGTTTTTTATAAGGAGAAGAAAATGGCTAATATTTCACAGAAGTACATTGACATTGCTAAGAAAAATTATCCACATGAACCAGAATTTCTTCAGACTGTTGAAGAAGTACTGACTTCTATCGAGCCTGTTCTGGAAGCACATCCGGAATATGAGAAGGCCGGTCTGGTTGAGAGACTGATCGAGCCTGAAAGAAGCGTTACCTTCAGAGTTCCTTGGGTTGACGACAACGGCGAAGTTCACGTTAACAGAGGATACAGATTCGAGTTCAACAGTGCACTGGGACCGTACAAGGGTGGTCTGAGATTCCAGGCTAACGTTTATCCTGGCATCCTGAAGTTCCTGGGATTCGAGCAGATCTTCAAGAACTCCCTGACAGGTCTTCCTATCGGCGGTGGTAAGGGTGGTTCCGACTTCGATCCGGCTGGCAAGTCTGATGCTGAAGTTATGAGATTCTGCCAGAGCTTCATCACCGAGCTGTACAGACACATCGGTCCGAACACAGACGTTCCTGCTGGCGACATGGGTGTAGGCGGCAGAGAAATCGGCTACATGATGGGTCAGTACAAGAGAATTACCAACCAGTACGATGGAACTTGGACCGGTAAGGGAACAACCAACGGTGGTCTGAACGGAAGAACAGAAGCTACCGGTTTCGGTATCGTATTCTTCGCAAGAGAGGTCCTGAAGCACTTCGGTGATACTCTGGAAGGCAAGTCTGTAGTAGTTTCCGGATTCGGTAACGTATCTTGGGGAACTATCACCAAGCTGGTAGAGCTGGGTGCAAAGCCAATCACTATCTCCGGACCGGATGGATACATCCTGGACGAGGAAGGTATCACCACACCAGAGAAGATCGAGATGTTGCTCTGGCTGAGAGCTAACAGCCCAATGGCTTGCGCTCCATACGCAGAGAAGTTCCCGAACGCTAAGTTCATCCCTGGAAAGAGACCTTGGGAAGTTAAGGCTGACCTGTACATGCCATGCGCAATGCAGAACGACATCACTCTTGACTGGGCGAAGGAAATGGTTAAGAACGGCGCTAGATACCTCATCGAAGGTGCTAACATGCCTACAACCAACGAAGCTGTCGCTTACCTGCAGGAGAACGGCGTAGTTGTTGGTCCTTCCAAGGCTGCAAATGCCGGTGGTGTAGCATGCTCTTGCCTGGAAATGGCACAGAACGCTGAGCACCTCATCTGGGATAAGGAAAGAGTTTATAAGGAACTGGAAGGCATCATGGTTCACATCTTCGAGATCACTGAAGCAGCTTGTGCTAAGTATGACCTGGGCGAGAACCTGGTAGCCGGTGCAAACATTGCCGGTTTCGAAAGAGTAGCAGATGCTATGATGATGCAGGGTATTGTATAATCGAACCTTTCGATTATCGATTCACTTCATTGAAGACTCAAAAGAGAGCTGCGATTGCAGCTCTCTTTTTTCGTGTCATCATTTCCGCCGCTGATGGGCATTGGTCGCGGAAGCAATGTGCGCCGGGCACCGGGCGCCCGGCGGCCGAATTTCTTTGCTCCCCGCCCCCCGCTAAGCCTTGTACCTTCGTTATGGGGAGCAAAATCTTCACACTGCCGCCGGAGGCCGCAACGAAAAACCTGCATGCGGGAGGCAATCTTGGCTTGCGGATTGGGGCTTAGAGCCCAATCCGCAAGCGGTTGCCGAACGCATGCAGGTTTTTCTTATAATTCTATGGTCTTCCCGGCGCGGAGCATGTACAGGTACGCTTCCGTAACCGGAAGTCCGGCCGCCTGCTCCAGGGCAATCCGGTACAGGCGAATCTGCTCTTGATACATCTCCTTCATTTTGGACTCTTCTTCCGAACCGCGGTTACTCTTGTAATCCACCAGGACGATATGGTTCCCTTCCCGGAAGTAACAGTCGATGACACCCTGTACCAGCACGGACTGGTCTTCCACTTCCGTCCGGAGGGTGAAGGGCTTCTCCTTCCACAGTTGATTCCTGCCGACGGCTTCTGCCGCCCGCCTGCCGATATCCGCGGCGAAGAATGTTTTTATCATGTTCAGATCCAACGCTTCGAAGATTTCCGGGGAGATGGCGCCCTTGTCCCGCAACGACTCTCCCACCTGACGGATGTAGTCCTCATCCACGGTTCCATCGGCAAGGGCTTTGCGGAAATCCAGCCGCTCCATGATGCGGTGGTAACCGGTACCAATCTCCGCACCGGTGATTTTGCCGGATTCCAGGAATTCCGGCTCCTCCAGATCGATGCGCCGCTTCCGGAAGGAATCCTCCCGAAGGGTACGGATTTCACTGACGGTATACTTCGCTTTGGTGGACAGGCCGCGGGCATCCGGATATTCGTAATCCAGCCGCTGTGCCACCATTTCTGCCGCTTGCTCCGCCTTGGCATCGCCGTGGAACCGATCCCGTTCCTTCCGGAATTCTTCGAAGAGGTTTCGCTTCTGGGTCAGCATCTGTTTCGGGAAGGGCGCGAACCGATATTCCACCGACGGAATAAAGAGCTTCTCCTTGATGACCTCGTAGTAGCTGCTTTTGCCCGGCAGGCCCCGCTCCAGTTTTTCCCGGGATTTGGCGGTTCCCACCAGAATCAGCTTTTCTCTGGCCCGAGTCAGCGCTACGTACAGCACCCGAAGTTCCTCCTGGAATCCTTCATCCCGCTTCTTTTCCATAATCAGGTTCTGCAGGAGTGTGGCCCTCCAGAATTTCTCCGTGCGGTTCACATAGGACAGGCTGACACCCATGTCGGAATCGAACATGAAGCCCTTTCCCAGATTATCCCCCCGCAGCTGTTTGCCCATTCCCGCAACGATGACGAACGGGAACTCCAGGCCTTTACTCTTATGGATGGTCATAATGCGGACCACATCCGCATCCTCGCTAATCATGGCCGCCTGACCGGTTTTTACATTCTGCTTTCGGAGGATATCCACGTAGCGGATAAATCCGTTCAGGGAGGCGACACCGTTCTCCTGGTAGCTCCGGGCTTTCTCCGCCAGGATCCGCAGATTGGCCTGGCGCTGTCTGCCGCCGTACATGGCGCCGGCGTACAGATAGTAGCCGGATTCCGTCAGCACGTACCAGATGTATTCGTCCAACGGCATTTTGTTGGAGAGATAGCGCCATTCCTCCAGCTTCACCTCTGCCTGACGAAGCTTCTCATACAGGGCATCGTCCGCCAGCGCCGCCGGATTTTCCAAGCAGTATTTGAAGGCCTTATAGTATGCTCCCCTCTGCCCATTCTCCTTATAAGCGATTCGCACCTTCGCCAGCTCATCCGGCGTAAAACCAAAGATCTCCGACCGAAGGATTCCGATCAGCGGCACATCCTGATGCCCGTTGTCCAGGAGCTTCAGCAGCGCCATGGCCTGGTGGATTTCCACCGTATCGAAATACCCCTGGTCATCGTTCACATGAGCCGGGATGTCCTGCTCCAGCATGGCTTTGTAGAACACATCGGCGCTTCGGCTGGTGCTCCGGCACAGGATGACGATGTCCCGCGGGGTGGCGGTTCGCCGAATCCCCTGCTTTCCGTCATAGAACGTGGTGCCGATGATTCCGTTTACCAACTTGGCGATATAAGTGGCCTCCGCTTCCAGCTTCGGAATCGGTTCCCCGTCGTCATCCACCTCCGCCAGTTCATCCGCCGCCGCGTTGTCCTCTTCCAGAAGAATATGTGCCTCCGACTTCAGATTGAACCGATCGTCCCCCTTCAAACCCTGGTACAGCTTCGCATTATCATCGTACCCCGGCATGATTCCCTCAAAAACATCGTTGATGTACTGAATGGTAGCCCCGTTGCTTCGGAAGTTCTTGTTCAGGTCGATAACCATGGAATCGGTGTTTTCCGCCTTCTCGTACTCCCGCCGCGTGTCCATAAAAATCTTCGGGTCGGACTGCCGGAACCCATAGATACTTTGTTTTACGTCGCCCACCTTAAAGAGATTGTCCGGCCGGGCGATTTTGGATATGAGGTATTCCTGCAGCTTGTTGGTGTCCTGATATTCGTCGATAAAAATAAATTGGAACCGCTTCCGAAGGGTGTCCGACACTTCCGGGTCTTCCAGAATGCGCACCGTGATGTGTTCGATGTCGCTGAAGTCCACCAGGTCCGACTCCTGCTTCTTCGCGTCGAACCGCTTCTCGAACTCCTGCAGAAGCTTCAAATAATAGATGGTATATTCGTAAGCGGCATCCATCTCCCGGAATCGAGTCTCCGGGCTCGGGTCCATGAATTTATTCTTGAACTCCTTGATGCGCTTCTTGTACCGATCTCGCAGATCCGTGCAGTATTCCTTGATGTCCGCGTATTCGTCCTTCTCATCCTTCTTCACCCGGAAGGTGGCGAATTTCACCGCGCCCCAGGCGGAAGCATCGGGACCGTCGGCGTGTTCCAGGGAGTCCCGCAGCTCCTCCAGCTGTTCGTAATCCTTGTTCGCGATGGCCACCAGGGAGGCGATGCCGTTCCGATCCAGCACGTCGATCAGCTTTTCGCAATCCTTCAGGGCCGCATCCAGCTCCGTCTTTCCCCGCTCCAGGAGCATTTGGTATATGGGGGAATCCGCCATGGATCCCGACTCCGGAAAACGCAGCATCTCTGCCTTTTCGAAGGCCCACCGGAAATAGTTCGGCAGGCTTCGGAGTTTGGCATAGGTGTCCATCATCTCGTTCATCAACGCCGTCTCGTTTCGGTCGCTGCTGTAGTGCTCCAGGAAATCCCGAAAGGATCCCCCTTCGATATATCCGTCGTTCTCAAAACACTCCTCGAAGAGTTCATCCATGGCTTCCATCTGAAGGAGTTGACTCTGGGTTTCATCGCAGATGCGAAAGGTCGGCTCCCGGTCGATTTTATAGAAAAACTCCCGAATCACCCGCAGTGCAAAGCTGTGGAAGGTGGTGATGTAGGAACGGTACATCCGATTCAGCTGCCGGTTCATCACCGGAGCGCTCTCCGGCACGTCCTTCATGTGCTGCCGGATGGCCCGGGTCAGCTTCAGCTTCATCTCCGCCGCCGCCGCGTTGGTAAATGTCACCACCAGCATCTCATCCACATTGGCTTTTCCCTCCAGGATGATGTGAATAATCCGCTCCACCAGAACCGCCGTCTTTCCGGAACCCGCCGCCGCAGAGACCAGAATGCTTTTATCCAATGTATCGATTGCTCTCTGTTGATCTTCTGTAAAATGTACGCCCATAGTTTCCTCCTGCTATAAATATTATTATATTTATATTTTCTTTGCGTGCAATATGAGTTGTGATATACTATCGATAATGGTTTATTATAAAGGTTATTTCTATAGTGGACAGGAGGTTATTTCATGAAACACAGACCTGCAATGTTGTTGATTCTGGATGGTTTCGGAATTCGCGAGGAGGCGCATGGCAACGCCATTGCCGCCGCGAACACGCCTCATCTGGACGCATTGTTTCACAAGTACCCCTTCATCACGCTGGATGCCAGCGGGGAGCCGGTTGGGCTGCCGAAGGGACAGATTGGCAATTCCGAAGTGGGTCACACCAATATCGGTGCCGGAAATGTCATCTATCAGGATTTGCCGCGGATTACCCGGGCAATCGAGGACGGATCTTTCTTTCAGAACGAGGCTCTGCTAAAAGCAATGAGCAACGCGGCGGAGGGGTCCGGTCATACGCTCCATATCATGGGGCTTCTGTCGGATGGCGGCGTTCACAGCCACATCCGTCATCTTTTGGCGCTTCTGGACATGGCAAAAGAACACCATGTAAAGGACGTCATCGTGCATTGCTGGCTGGACGGAAGGGACGTTCCACCGAAAAGTGCCGGTGTCTATCTCAAGCAGCTGGAGGATCACATTCACGAAATCGAACTGGGACGATTCGGTGTGATTTCCGGCCGATTCTATGCGATGGACCGGGACAAGAGATGGGACCGACTGGAGCTGGCTTACGATGCGCTAACGCTTTCGGAGGGGCTTCACGCCGATTCTCCGGAAGAAGCATTGGCTCAATCCTATGCAAAGGATGAAACCGATGAATTTGTAAAACCAACCGTCATTACTCCGCAGCCGATTCAGGATGGGGATTCCGTGATCTTCATCAACTTCCGGCCGGACCGTGCCCGGGAGATTACCCGGACACTGGTGGATGGAGATTTCGATGGTTTTACCCGAAAAAAAGTGGTACAGGATCTGACGTACGTGTGCATGACGGAGTACGATGCCACCATGCCGAACGTTATGCTGGCATACCCGCCGGAAGTGGTGGAACCGACCCTGGGAAGCGTCATCGCCGCCCACGGATTGCGGCAGCTGCGAATTGCCGAGACGGAAAAGTATGCCCATGTCACCTTCTTCTTCAACGGCGGCAAAGAAGCGCCGGAAGAGGGAGAGGACCGAATTCTGGTGCCTTCCCCGAAGGTCGCTACCTACGACCTGCAGCCGGAGATGAGTGCTCCGGAGGTGACCCGCCGCGTGCTGGAGGCCATCGCATCGGATCAATACGATGTGATCATCCAGAACTACGCCAACCCGGATATGGTGGGACATACCGGTAATTTTCAGGCGACGGTTCAGGCCATCGAGGTGCTGGACGGTTTGGTGGAACAGGTGGTGGATGCCATTCTGGCGAAGGACGGTCAGATTCTCCTGATTGCGGATCACGGAAATGCGGATTACATGCTGGACGACAAGGACAATGTGGTCACCAAGCATTCCCTTTCCCGAGTTCCATGCTGCCACATCTGCAATGAGCCGCAGGCTTTTGCAGTGAAAGAGGGAAAGCTGGCAGACGTCACCCCGACATTTCTGACGCTGATGGGACTTCCGGTTCCGTCGGAGATGAAGGGAGATGTGCTGGTTTAATCCCATTTGATACATGTCATTTGCTTGGGCGTCTTGTTTTGATGCCTGAATTGTCTCGAATATGCAAAGAACGCAGCCCGGCAAGGGAAAAATGCCGCGGTTGTGTTTCTTGATGCTGTATAACGAGAAAACGAGATTATAAGAAAGAGGAAAACTAAATAATATGAACGAGTCAACGTATAAGAGATTATCCCGCAAGGTCGGGCTTGTTGTGGTGGGCAATGTAATCTACGCGATGGGCGTAAACATGGCCATCAACCCGGTACACTTCTACAGCAGCGGTTTTACCGGCATTGCTCAGCTGATCCGTCTGTTTCTGCTGAACGTGCTGCACCTTCCGGAAATTCCGGGGCTGGATTACATGGGCATCATCTACTTCGCCATCAACATTCCGTTCTTCCTGCTGGCTTACAAGGTAATGGGCAAGAAGTTCTGTCTGGAAACGCTGATATCCATTGCAATGGCTTCGGCACTGCTGGCCATCATTCCGATTCCGGCCAAGCCGATTGTCAGCGATCCGATGCTGGCGGCCATCGTGGGCGGTCTGGGCGCCGGTGTGGGCGCCGGAATGGTGCTCCGTGCCGGAAGCTCTCAGGGCGGACAGGACCTGATCGGCGTCTGCATGGCCAAGACGCGTCCGGACTTCAAGGTGGGCACCGTCGGAATCATCATCAGCTTCTGCATCTACGCCGTCTGCCTGTTCATCTACGACATCCAGACCGTACTGTATTCCATCGTATTCTCGGTAGTCACCGGCCTCTGCATCAACCGGGTTCACATCCAGAACATCCAGATGCAGGCCATGATTTTCACCAAGAAGGAAGGCATGGTGGATGCGGTCACCCAGCGGATGCACCGCGGTGTTACCCTGTGGGAAGGTGCCGGCGGCTATACGAAGGAGGATTCCCACATTCTGGTGACGGTTCTTTCCAAGTATGAGGAGCCGATTCTTCAGAGCATCATCGCCGAGCTGGATCCCAATGCGTTCGTGATTATCGTGGAGAACGCACGAGTGATCGGGAACTTCGAAAAGCGATTCTTGGACTAATACGATTCTGGGTTTAACGCACAGAAACTAGGCAAAAGGGAGGAGAGTGTCCGAAAACCGGACATTCTTCTCCCTTTGTCCATTGTTTAATATCTCGGACAGTGTAATATGTAATTATCCCCCAAAAAGAACGTCTCCCAAACTTTCGGGGGCGCCGGGACCTCCCCGTCCATCGCCCCCGGTCTCTATATCACAAAAGGAGCTCTGCCCACTCAGCAGAGCTCCTTTTGTTGGTTCTGAACTCTCGGGGCCAGTAATTAGAGTTTTTGCGATGATGCAAATTTAATATGCCTAGAATTTCGAGACGACTTCACGCTAATTTCGCAATCCCTGCAAATCAGCGTGAATGAATTTCCCCCTTTAACCGATTCCGTCATGCAGATTCTTGCTTTCAAAAATTCTTTTCGAAAAATGTTCACGCTGTTTGAAGCAAATCGACTTTTTAGCGTGAATCGACAGTGCTAATTCGGAGATTCAAAATTAGAATCCCACCCAAGCGGCAATTTGCATTCACGCTGAATTTCGTTTTTGCGTCAAAAAGCGTGAACCGATTTCAATTTTCTAGGCATATGGGATTATCTGTTTGAGAAGCGGATAATTAAATTAGATATGCTGCAAACGGTAGGAAACCTGCCCTCTGTTAGCGAGACCTTGATAATATATTCGAAGTGTGGTATATCTAGAAAAAAGCAGTATAAAAAAGGAGCAGAAATATGAGTAAGGATCGCGACAGTCATTTATATACAGTCGGCATATTGATCATTGCAATTGCTTTGATGATGTTTATTGAAAATAAAAGCTCTTGTTCGTTTCCGGCTGTTCAGATGGGGGCGGGTCTTCTAACCTGGCTCACTGTTTATCATGCAGGCTTTTTAAGGAAAAGAAAGAAAGCCCGATTCTCTTCTAACAGCAATGAAGAAGAAAATCGGAGCAAGGATGACGATGGACATTTATACACAATTGCCATACTTGTTATTGTACTTGCTTTCATAATGTTTACTGAAAACAAAAGCTCTTGTTCGTTTCCGGCTGTTCAGACTGTGCTGGGACTTTTATCCGGATTGTTTTCGTGCCATGCAGTGTCTTTCGCAAAAAATAGGAAAGATGGGACATCATCTGGCAATAACAAAGAAGTATAGAGTGAGAGATGGGGGTGCGGACAATTTCTTGGACAGTCTATAATAAACCAAGAGGTTGTCCGCCCCCCCTATCTACCTTTTCTACATTTCTATTCGTTCCGGTATCCCGCAATCATATGGGGCGCGGAATCTGCCAAGGTTTTGCAGATTTCCTCGCAGAATTCCGGCAGATCAAAGGCAGCGTTTTCCTCCAGCCAGTCCAAAATAATCCCCACGAACAAGCATTTGTAGCAGCGGATGACTCTTTCTTTTTCCTCAGAAGAACTTTCTCTGTATTCCTCATCTTCATCCACATACGCTTTTACCACGCCGTAGGACATCTTGTTCAAGCCGGAAAGGAACACATCCTTTTGGGCGGAGCGAAACAGATGCAGAAAGGCATTCTTTCGCTTCATGCACTCCCCGGCAATATATGTCAAACAATATGCCGGGGATTCCAGATTGCCGTACCGATGAATCACGTCCTCCATCCATTCTTGGACGGACTCCTCCATCAACGCCGGAATGTCCTGAAAATGGTAGTAGAAGGTGTTCCGATTCACTTGGCAGCGATTGACAATATCCTGCACCGTTATCTTGTTGTATGGTTTTTCCTCCAGGAGCTCCCAGAACGCATCCCGGATAATTTCCTTTGTTCGAATCATTTTTCTTCCTGCTGTTCTTCCTTCAATTCCCGAAATTTCTCCGGATCTTCAAAGTTGATATTGATGGCCAGCTCCCATTTACGCCGGCACAGTTCTCCTCGGTATATCACGTACAGCTTCGTCGCGGCTTCCAGAAGGCTCACCAGCTCCTGCTGCAGTGCCGCTACCAATTCTGCATCCTCTTCCGGATCCTCCAGCTCCACTTCCATCATCCGGTCCAGGAATTCGTTGCCGACTTCCACCCGAATGCGGTTATCCGATGTGAGAAGATACCGCACCTCCAGCTCCGCCGGGCAGATTTCCGGCAGAACATCCATCATGTCCATGTGCTCGAAAATCGTCAGCATCTCCTCGCCCAGGTCCTTCGCTTCGGAAATCAGGTTCTGCTCGATTTCCATGCAAATTGCCCGAACAAAGGCCTCATCCTGCTGGTTTTCGAACAGGGTTTCAAAAGCATCCGTCCAGCCGCCCATGACTTCCGACATGCACACAATCCGGATTTCCTCATCCCCTTCTTTCATCATTGCTCGAGTGTTCATCACCCCTCGTGCTAAAATGATTTCGATTGATTCCCGGTTTTCCGGTTCTTCATTCTCTTCTTTTCCTTCCCAGATGAAGGTTTCCGACAATACGTCTTTCTTGTTGGTCATATCTTCCGTCCTTTACTTTATTTCATGTTCCTTGGATGCCGGCACATCAGCGATTCACGCTTTCGTTGATATGCTTTGCTACTCGCCGTTTCACCTGATCGGCGAAGCGCCGGATATCTTCCATGTAGTAATTCTGATGCCGAATCTTCGCCTTCGCCTTTTTCTTTTCTTTTTCCCGAAGGCCGAACTCCCGATTGTTTGGAATAATCAGGTTCGCCACCTTCTCATATTTCCAGCCGCGCTGGCGGTAAAGTTCCTCCACCCCAAGAGCGGCGGTCATCGGGCGATTCTTTTTCGCCAGCTGATGAAGTGGGCGGTCCAAATACACCACCAGACTGTTCTCCCGCAGCACCGGCCAATTCTCCTCCCGAACCACGATTCCACCTCCGGTGGAAATCACCATTCCGTTCTCCCGGCAGTACTTCTTCAGGGTGGCGCTTTCCCGTTCCCGGAAATAGTCTTCTCCATATTGGCGAATCATTTCTCCGGAAGTCATCCCGTAGATTTCGTTAATCTCTCGATCCAGATCCACAAAGGTTCTCCCGGTGCGAATCGCCACCTGCCGGCTGATGGAGGATTTTCCGCTTCCCGGCATGCCGATCACCGTGATGTTCAACTGCTTTCGCAGAAGGCTTTTCATCGCTTCCCGCCCCAGATCCACCGGAATGGATTTTTTCTTCTTTTCCTTTTTTCGCCCATTCTCACCACGAGTCTGCTCCGCCACGATACGACGGCCTTTCCCGCTGCGGGGAACCTCTCCCCAGATCTGTGCGGACCGCAGTCCCTGGTATACCAGCATGGCCAGCCCGGATTCCACTTCGGCTCCCGCTTCTTCCGCATCCATCAGAAACTTAGTGCGGTATGGGTTATAGATGGCATCCATCGCCGTCTCCAGTTGCTCGAAATCCGTCCACTTCACGGAACACCCATCCAACGGGGAATGCCCGTTGTTGGGATACATTCCGATGGGCGTCGAATTCACGATTACCTGCGCATCCGGATGACGGTGCAGTTCGTCGTAGGTGCAACTGTCCGGTTCCGGTCGCCGACTCCGAGACACCCGGATAATTTCTTTTGCCCCCAGATTGCGGAGCGCCTGACAGATGGCGGAGGATGCCCCTCCGGTTCCCAGCACCAGCACCTTTCGGCCGCGAACGCGTTTCTCCTTCGCCATCTTCTCGAAGCCGTACACATCCGTATTGTGTCCCACCAAGCGTCCGTTGCCCAGGCGGCGAATGGTGTTCACCGCTTGAAGAGCCTCTGCCTCCGGCGTCAGCTCATCCAGGAACGGAATCACCGCCCGCTTGTAGGGGCTGGTCACGTTAAAACCGCTGTATTCCGTATTCCGAATCACACCCTCCAGTTCGTGCTCCTCCAGGTCCAGCCGCTCGTAGTCGTAAGGCCGGGTATATCGGGCGAAAATCCCGTGGAGTTCCGGGGAAAGACTGTGGGAGATATGTCTCCCGATTACTCCGTATTTCTTTCTATCTTTCATCGCCGTCCCCCATCCAAGCATCCAATAAAACCAGTGCCGCGGCCGCTTCCACCACCGGAACCGCCCGAGGGACCACGCATACATCGTGGCGTCCGCCGGCGCACAATACCGTTTCTTTCATTTCTTGGATATTCACCGTCCGCTGTTCGCGACCGATGGTGGGCGTCGGTTTAAACGCCACCCGAAATTCGATATCCATCCCGTTGCTGATGCCGCCGTTAATGCCGCCGGCATTATTTGTCTCGGTAATCAGATGTCCGTCCCGCAAAAGGATGGAATCGTTGTTCTCCGACCCCCGCATCCGGCTTCCTTCAAAACCGCTGCCGAACTCAATGCCTTTGACCGCCGGGATGGCAAATATCGAGGAGGCAATGGCACCTTCCAAACCTTCGTACAGGGCACCGCCCACTCCGGCCGGGAATCCGGATACTCGGCACGCAACAATGCCCCCCAGGGAATCCTTCTCTTCCGCCGCACGGCTCAGCACCTGTTCGATTTCTTTCGGTTCCGATTTCCCGCCGATTTCGGTATACTCTGCATGCACGGAAATTCCTTTTTTTGCCAGAAGCTGCAGGGCAATTCCGCCGGCAATACACATCGGTGCCGTCATTCTGCCGGAAAAACGACCTCCGCCGGGGCGAAGTCCTTCCGGTCCCTCCTTCAGGTACGCGCCCAGATCCGCATGCCCCGGCCGCAGCACCTTCCGAAGCTCATCGTAATCCCCGGAGCGGCGGTTGGTATTGTAAATGCAGGCCTCCAGCTCCTCCCCCGTGAGGATCGCCCTACCGGCTTCCGCCTCCTGAATGCCTCGCAGAAAAACCACCCGGTCCGGCTCCTTCCGAGCCGTCGCCGCCGAATCGGCAATTTGATTGCCGCCTTTCTTCCCCGGCGCCCGGCGCGCCATGAAATCCGCCAGCTTTTCCCGGTCGAATTCCGCGCCCTTCGGCAAGCCCTTTACAATCACGCCGATTCGGTCGCTGTGGGATTCCCCGTAGATTTCAACCCGCAGGTTTTCTCCAAATTCTTTTTTCATAATACACTCTCCGTCCCCTTTTGTCCAATCAAACGATACTGTGTCCCCTTTGCAGCATCATAAAATAATTATATATGAAAAATGGATTCCCCAATAAAAGAACCCATTCTCATTCATATTAATCTTGTCAAATTCCCTTATGCTTCCGGCTCCGTTACTTCCGTCTCTTCGCCTTCTGCGGTGCATTCCTCGCAAGCAGTCTCTTCTGCTTCGGTCTCTGCTTCCACTGCCTCTTCCGGTTCTTCTACCCGGCGGTACGTAATCAAATCCTCTGCGATTTCGTTCGCCGCCTGGCTGACCGGTCTTTCCGACTGAACTTCCGTCAGCGCCGGCTTCTTGGCAATCAAATCTCTGGCTCTCTTTGCCGCCAGCATGCACAGGGTGTACCGGCTGTCCACTTTTTCTCTTAACTTGTTTACCGATGGATAAAGCATCATAATATCATTCCTCCCATTTCGTACCGTTTCAACAGCGTATCTCTAGTTATCTTCCTCTTCGTAATCCCGAATAATCGGTTTCACCTTGCCCGGAACCCGGCGGCTCTCCGCACGCACCACGGCAGCCACATCGGCAACCGCTTCTTCCAGGTCATCGTTCACCACGTAATAATCGTATTCTCCAAGCAGGCGAATCTCGTTCAGCGCCTCCCGGAATCTCCGCTGAATCACCTCTTCCGAATCGGTGCCCCTTCCGGACAGCCGTTCCTGCAAAACCTTCATGCTCGGCGGCAAAAGAAAAACAAGAACCGCTTCGTTCATCGCTTCCTTTACCTTCAATGCCCCCTGGACATCGATTTCCAAAAGCACGTTTCGTCCTCGCTCCAGCTGCCGGACCACCGCATCCTTCGGGGTTCCGTACAGGTTTCCGAACACATCCGCATATTCCAGCAGGTTCCCTTCCGCGATGTTCTTCTCAAACTCTTCTCTCGTAACGAAGAAGTAGTCCCGGCCGTTCTGCTCTCCCTCTCTCGGCTTTCTCGTGGTCATGGAAACGGACAGCTTCAAGTCGTTTTCCTTGAGAAGTTCTTTGCAGACCGTGCCTTTTCCCGTTCCGGAAGGTCCGGAAATGACGAATAGTGTTCCTTTCTGCGAACGATGTTTTGCCATGGAATTCTCCTTTTCAAAAGATATGTTTCATATTGGCTAAATATTATATCATATTTCGGCCGTTCTTTGCTACTCTATATTCTGTACCTGTTCCCGGATTTTTTCGATTTCCGCCTTTAAATCCAGCATCCAGGAGGTAATCTCGGTATCGTTGGATTTGGAGCCGATGGTGTTGGCTTCCCGGTTCATCTCCTGAATCAAGAAATCTATTTTTTTGCCCACGGTCTCCTCCTCGGTATCGAAGAAATTCCGCAGCTGCTGAATGTGGCTCTCCAAACGAACCAGCTCCTCGGTGATGTTGGCTTTGTCCGCAAATACCGCCGCTTCTACCAGCACGCGCTCCTCCGGAACCTCCAACTTTCCTTCCAGAAGCTCGTTGACCCGTTCCCGGAATTTGTCGGCATACTCCTTGCCGATTTCCGGCGCTCGTTCTTTAATCTTGTCCTTGATTTCCTCAATGATGTCCGCACGCATCAGGATGTCCTTCGCCAGGCGCTCGCCCTCTGCAGCTCTCATATTGATGATGTTCTGAAGAGCGATTTCCGTTGCCACGCCCAGGGAATGAAGCATGGCTTCTTCATCTTCCTCCGCCGGCACGGCTTTAATTACATCCGGCATGCCCGCCAGCATGCTCAGGGTTACGCCGCCTCGCTGGTCCAGCTCGAAGGTCTCCTCCAGAGCTTTCAATGCGCGATAATACTTCCGAGCAACATCCTCGTTCAGACGGATGTCGTTCTCACTCTCACCGAAGGAGTCCACGGTAACCAGCACCTCAATCTTGCCGCGCTTCAGTGCATCCCGCACGTCGCTCTTGATCCGCTCCTCCGCAAAAGAATATCTTCTCGGCATCTTTACGTATACGTCGCAATAACGGTGATTTACCGCCTTGATTTCTACGGTGATGCTCTTCTTTTCGTCGATGTATTCCCCCCGGCCGTAACCGGTCATGCTTTTAACCATAATTTCCTCCATTGTGAAATCAAATTACTCATTATTTTAACACCTTCCGCCGGTTCTGTAAAGGATTCTATGTCCTTAAAGAGTTGATTTCACTTGATATTCCGGTGGGTCTCGTGCTATATTAGTCACATGGCTTACGATGGAATTATAACATATGGAATAACAGAAGAATTAAAAGAACGACTGACCTTCGGAAAGATTGAGAAGGTCTACCAGCCGGGCAGCGAAGAGCTGGTGCTGCAGATTCACACCCGCAAGGGGAACGTGAAGCTGTACGCCTCTGCTGCCAGTCAGGCCGCCAGAGTCTGCCTCACCGACGGGAAATTTGTGAACCCGGCCGCTCCGCCGAATTTCTGCATGCTGCTGCGGAAGCACATCCAGACCGGACGCATCACGGACATTCATCAGAAGGGTTCGGAGCGGATTATCGAAATGGATATCGAGGCACAGACGGAACTGGGATTCACGGTATCGAAGCGGCTGATTTTTGAAATCATGGGAAAGCACAGCAACATTGTGCTGGTGTCTTTGGATACGGGAAAAATCATCGACAGCATCAAGCGGATCTCCATCGATGTGAACCGGTACCGCCAGCTGCTGCCGGGACTGGAATACCGGTATCCGCCGGAACAGGACAAGGTGCCTTTCAAGGAAATCTCTTCGGAGCTGGCGGAAAAACTGGATTCGGATCCGGAAGCCGCTGCCGACCCGAAATATCTGCTGTCCCACATCCGGGGAATCTCCCCGGGAATTTCCCGAGAGCTGGCTCGCTCCGGAAATCCGGTGGAGCGACTGGAGGAAATTCTGGAAAGCATTGAGAACGGCACCGCCACTCCGCGGGTGTATCTGGATGAAACGGGCAAACCCCTGGAGTTTCATTTGACGGAACTGGGGGAATACGTGGGGGCGCAGAAAAAAACCTTCGACTCCATCAGCGAGGCGACGGAATATTTCTACACCCATCGGGAGGAGTCTAATGCCATCCGTCAGCGGTCCAACCCGCTGCACCGGTCGGTTCAGGCTTCCCTGGACAAGGCTCGGCTGAAGAAGCAGCGCCTGGGAGAAGATTTGCTTCAGGCAGAGAATTCAGAAAAATACCGTCTTTACGGGGAACTGCTCACCGCAAACCTGCACCGGGTGGAGCCGGGCGCTCATGAGGTGACCGTCATCAGCTACTACGACAATCAGCCGGTGACCATTCCTTTAGACGAAAAGTATGCCGCTTCCAAGAATGCTCAGAATTATTTCAAGAAGTATTCCAAGGCGAAGACGGCGGTTCACGAGAAGACCCACCAGCTGGAAGAAACCTCGAAGGATATCCTCTACCTGGAATCCGTTCTCCAGAGCATTGAAAGCGCTCACACCTTGGAAGAGCTGAACCAGATTCGAGAGGAGCTGGAGGATACGGGATACATTCGCAAGAGAGCTCAGAAGGGTTTCCGCCGAAAGAAATCCAACCCCCAGCCAATCGAGTATACCCTGCCCACCGGTCAGAATGTCTACGTGGGCCGGAACAACAAGGAAAACGATTACCTCACCACAAAGATGGCCGGAAAGCGGGACCTGTGGTTCCACACCAAGGATATCCCGGGATCCCACGTCATCCTGCCTCTGGAGCCGAATCAATCCCCGGAGGACATCCCGGAGGAAACGATCTATCAGGTGGCCTCCATCGCTGCATACCACAGCAAGGGCAAGGAATCTCAGAACGTGCCGGTGGACTTCGTTCCCATCCGGTATGTAAAAAAACCAAGCGGTGCCAAACCGGGCATGGTCATCTTCACCCACAACACCACCGTGTACGTGGACCCGAAGCTGCCGGAAGGTGCGACGGGGAAATAAGGAAATGATGAAAAGCAGTAAGCAAAAAACATTCGGAAGCGCGGAGGCTTCCGAATGTTTTTGTTTTCCGTTATTCTAACTGAACAAGAGGATCTTTCTAGAGCATTCCTCCGAAGATTCCGGCAAGAACGGTTGCAAAGCTTCCGGTTACAAAGCCGGCGATGTTCATCTTAGGCAGCAGGTAGTTCTCAATAGTCTGACGCTCTTCCTCGTTTTCTGCGGTTACCTCTGCAACCTCCTTTGAAAGGTACATTGTTGCAGGGAATCCATACATACAGGTCAGGCACATTACAATGGCCAAATTCTTCTCAACTTTAAAGATTTTTCCGCAAATCGCACCGGTAATGCATCCGAAGAAGGTGCCCACCAACAGAATAAATGCCATCGGCTTGAGCAATGCGATTACATCAGACGGAGAGCAGGTTGCAAAATCAGAGAATAGAATGATTACGCAGCCGAACAGGATGAATCCGCTTGCTTCCGTTTTTCCCAGAGTATCTTTATCAAGGAAACCGATTTCCGTAAAAATCGTACCCATAATCAGTGCAACGATAATGTAGCTAATATTTACTCCCGTGAATTTCAGAAGAATGGCAGAGAAATAGTAACTTACAACTCCGACAGCACCCAACTTCATCAGGTGGAACGACGGTCTGTTTAAAGATTCCGGAAAGTGAATCCACTTCTTTTTATCAGAGGTCAATTCTCCCGTTACCGCATGTCTGTATAATTCAAACTCCGCTTTGTTATTTTTGAAAGCCTTTCCCGCTCTCTTCAAGAACTGGGACGAAACCGGAATTCCTACCAAGCTCTGCAATCCCAAAAGCAGTGTGATATATACGGAAAGATATTCTTTTCCTTTTTCACCGAGGATTGTTTTCATCGCAACCGTAGCCGCTGTACCACCGCTGAATACCGGTGTTCCGGCAAGAGCATAGTCTTTTCCGATTACAAACTGTCCTACAAATACCAGTGCAAAGCATGCCGTTGTAAGCGCGATAATCGAAATGCATACGGTCTTCCACTGTCTTTTCAACTCAGCGAAGTCAATCATATTACCCATTCCAACGATCAGCAGAGTAATAATGATTCCGGCCATCGGCAAAATTCCCGATGCCTCATAGATGGTTTTCGGAAGTCCCACCCAGAACCCAACAAGAAGAACGACTGCAACGAACAGCACCACATCAACATTTGCTTTTGTTTTAACGGCAACATATTCTCCTATTGTAAAAATAAGTACGAATATTGTAAAAGCCAAAATATCAGACATAACACACCTCCATTAATGTCAAGACAGATTATTTCTATGCGAACGTCGGCCAGTTCTCCGGCATTTTCTCCGGAATAATCTTTTCCGGTTCCGGATAATTCACACCGAATGTTTCCACTTCCACTGAAACCATGATTTCCGGGTTTCTCGGAACATTAATTTCCACCGGTTCATACGGATTCGGATATGTTTCCACTTTTTCAATTCGATGCAGCTCTTCCGCACCTTGAATTACCTGCGCAAAAACCGGACATTTTCCCTTCAACGCCTCCACGCGCTGAAGCGGGAAAAAGAATTCCGCCCCGGCGATTTCCGTGTCCGAGAAATATCCGAGACATACATCTCCAAACTCCGGAATTTTGATTTTCCCTTTACTTTCCTCTTCAATTCGATTTGGAAGAAAGTACTGGCATTCCTTTCGGAAAAATGCGTTGTAACTTGCATCAATCCAGGATCCGGGAACAATTCTCTGAATGGCAAAGTGGTTGTAATACCCCTTCTGTGCGACACTGATAAAGCTGCAAACTTCGTTGTACGCATAGTCCGGTCTCAATTCAAGAACAATCTTACTTCCATTGTTCAAAGTGATTGTTGCAATTGGATTCTGCATTTTGTTCCTCCTTACTTCAATCTCTTAGTGATTAAAACAAAGCATTAACAATTTCGTTGATGCTACTATATCTCTACTCTCTCCGAATTTCAAATCTCCCACTTTGTATTCAAAAGAAATTAATTCACACGTTCTTCACTTTATTTTCTTCTGGCTACAACGTTATGAATGCTTTTACATTCTTTTGTATTTTTTCTAATCCATTTAACAAATATTCGTAGTTTAATGAAAATATTACAAAAAAATTCTCTGTTTGGTTTACTTTAAAGGCATATTAGATTATCATTTATGTAGTAGTATTCAAAAAAACAATCTTAAGGAATGGGAAAATGAGTAATATCTGTGTTCATGTTGGCAATCAAATCCGGTATTTTCGAAAGCTGCGAGGCATTTCACTAAAGGAATTCTCCCTTCTTTTGAATAAGAGCATTTCTACGATTTCCAAATACGAAAATGGTTCTATTTCTGTAGATATTCAAACGTTGGAAAAAATTGCACATATTCTTGGAGTAACGTTGGAGCAACTTCTGCCGTTTGCTACACCAACTGTTACAAGGGAAGTGCTTCCTCCGGACAATAAGAAAAACTTCTTTCAACAAACGGATGTATTCTATATGTACTATTATCTGGAGCCGAACAGCAAAAGTCATGCGAAAGGTATTTCGGTTAATGTTATTGAAATTAATCGAACTGAGAATGGGCTGGATGATGAGGTGACTCTTTATAACGAATGCACCTCTCCGGATGTGAATTATCGGAATTGTCTATATGTGTATCATGGAAGAGTCCGCTACCATGATTTTGTTGTTTACTTTCTTTTGGAGAATGCATTTCACCCCGGCAGTTTTGACTATATCTGCGCCAAGGTTCCGTTTAACAACACACGTACAACCACCGGACTGTACACCGGCTTATCGGAAAGCATTCGGAATCCGTGTGCTACGAAAGTACTTTTCTCCACCGTTCCGTTGGAACTAACGGACGAACTGGCTTTCCGCCTGATGATTTCAGATAAGGAAACGATTTACGGATTAAAACACAACAATTCGCTTATTATACGGTAAATGATGAAAACGGTAAACGATGAAAAGTGATGCACGGAGGTCTCTCACCTCCCTCCGTGCATCACTTTTCGACATTATAATTTTCAGAAGGAAAGAATTGACGACGAAACCTCGGGGCAGAGCGTTTCGTCGTCAATTTCTTCTGCTTTCCCGAAAGTGGCGCGGATTAGAGGCGGCGCAGTGCAAATTCTTGGTGCAAGGCCTACGCACTCAATGGCTTTCCCGCTTTGCTTGCACCAAAGCCGCCGCTGTTTTCGAGCCGCGCGATGCAAATTCTTGGTGCAAGGCCTACGCAATCAATGGCTTTCCCGCTTTGCTTGCACCAAAGCCGCCGCTTTTTTCGAGCGGCGCGGTGCATTTTCTTGGTGCAAGGCCTACGCACTCAATGGCTTTCCCGCTTTGCTTGCACCAAAGCCGCCGCTTTTTTCGAGCGGCGCGGTGCATTTTCTTGGTGCAAGGCCTACGCACTCAATGGCTTTCCGGCTTTGCTTGCACCAAAGCCGCCGCCGTTTTCAGTCCGGCGGTGGCTTCGGCCGGTGGGGTACAGACCACAGCGGCGGACCACCGGCCCGCCGCTACTTCTTCCGCGGCTTTCCCTTCGCTTTGGTGCGCTTCCGGAACTCCTGTCTTCGCTTTCCGGCCTCTTCCCTGCGCTTCCGTTTTGCGGTTTTGGGCTTCATCACCGAGAAGCCGAAGAATCCCAGGGGCTCTTTCTTGAGGGCGTAATACTTGCCGTGGTTATAGGCGGTGAGCTTCATGCGCTCGAACTCGAAGGCGCCGTTCTCACTCACGTATTTCTCGTCCACATGAACGGCCACGATTTCCGCCAGGAACATATCGTGGGAACCCAGTTCCGAGACTTCTTTCACCACACATTCCAGGCTCACCGGAGATTCTGCTATCATCGGAACATTTACGATGGAAGCTTTTTCCCGGTGCAGATTCTTCTCTTTCCACTTGTCCAGGTTTTCACCGGAACGGACCCCGCAGAAATCCGCCGCTTTTACCAAATCCTCGTTCACCAGGTTGATGACGAATTCTTTTTTTGCCTGTATCAGATGATGGGAAAAACGGGATTTTCGCACGGACACATAGGTCATGGGCGGCTCGCTGTTCACGATGCCGGACCAGCCGATGGTGATGATATTGTCTTTTTCCCCGTCGCTGCAGCTCACCATCACGGTAGGGACCGGATAGAGCATGGTTCCGGGTTTGGATGTGACTTTGCTCATGGTCTGCTCCTTTCAATTCGCTCCAAAATGTCTTTGAAATAATCCGGCAGGGGGCTGTCGAATTTCATGTATTCGCCGGTGGACGGATGGATAAAGCCCAGGGTTTTGGCGTGAAGAAGCTGGCCGTCCAACCCGTAGATCTGCTTCTTCGGTCCGTAGGTGGTATCCCCCACCAGCGGATGCTTGATGTGGGAAAGGTGCACGCGGATCTGATGAGTCCGCCCCGTTTCCAGCCGGGCGGCGATCAGGGTGTATTTGCCGTAGCGCTCCAGCACCTTCACATGGGTTACGGCCTCCTTCGGATTGCTGCCGTTCACCGCACGGCGAAGGCGGTTCCTCTCGTCACGGCCGATGGGAATATCGATGGTCAGCTCGTCTTCCCGGATGTTGTCGTAGACCAGCGCCCGGTATTCCCGGGTCACGCTGTGCACCCGAAGCTGCTCCGCCAGGGATTCGTGGGCCTTGTTGTTCTTGGCAATCATGAGAAGTCCGCTGGTGTCCTTATCGATTCGGTGCACGATGCCGGGGCGGATGGCCCCGTTGATGGAAGACAGGGAATCCCCGCAGTGGTACATGATGGCGTTCACCAGAGTGCCATCCCAATTGCCGGCGCTGGGATGCACCACCATGCCACGGGGTTTGTTCACCACGATGACATCTTCATCTTCGTACAGAATGTCCAGCGGAATGTTCTGGGGTTCCACATCGATGGGACGAGGGGCCGGCATATCGATCCGGATTCGATCCCCTTCCCGGACCTTGTACTTCTTGGCCTCAATGCCATCGTTCACGTGAACCCGTTCCTCGCCGATGAGGTTTTCCGCATAGTTTCGGGAAAGGTCTTCCACCGCCGAAGCCAGGTAGGCATCCAGTCGCTTTCCCGCTTTGTCCGGTGTTACCACGCAAAGAATCTCTCGTTCCATTACTGCTCCCCCTTTCCCCGGTCCTCCGTCTTGAGAATCCACAGTGCCAGCAGGACGCAGCCCACCGTCACGGCAATGTCCGCCACGTTGAATACCGGAAATACCCTAAAATCAATCATGTCCGTCACGTACCCCAGCATCAGCCGGTCGATTAGGTTTCCGATTCCACCGGCGGCAATCAAGGCGCACAGGGCGGCCGGAATTCGTTCCTTCCGGCGATAAAAATAAACGGACGCCGCCAGACACAGGATGACCATCAGAATCGGAAAGCCGACGGTCACCACCGGCATATTCCGAAACATACTAAAAGCCGCCCCCGTATTCCGGACATACGTCAAATGAAGTATGTCCGGAATCATCGGGAGCGTCTCACCTACAATAAAATTCGCCCGTATCAGGAATTTCGTAATCTGGTCCAGTGCCAGGACCAGAATAATAATCGTTCCAATCATCATTATTTCAGAATAATGGTTCCTTCCTGCTGAGTCTTATCTTCTGCAATTTTCTTCAGGCTGTCGGAAAGGTCTGCCACCGTTGCGTGCGCCGGATCGGTCACCGGAGCGGACTTCACTTCCGGAACTTCCTTTTCCTTCTTCTGCTTCTGAGAAACCACCAGCGTCTCCTGGGTTGCTTCCGGGTCCGGTGCGTTGGAGAATGCTTTGTCGATATCCGCGATATCGCTGCGGTCCATATCCGGGTTCAGGCCGTACTCGTCCGCATCCAGATCGTTCAGCTCGTTTTCCAGCATTCTTCTGTAATTGGTTCTCAGTCTCTCCACCTTGTTCTTCAGCAGAACGTGCTCATCGTTCAGCTTGCGAACGGTTGCCTTGGCATCCAGCACCATGGTCTCCGCTTCCAGCTCTGCATCGCGAATCATCAGCTCCGCTCTCCGCTCTGCGCTGGCGGAAATATCTGCCATCAGGCGTTTTGCGGTCTCCAAAGTGTCCAGCATTGCATTGTCGGACTTCTGTGCCTCCTCCAGTTGCTTTTCCAAGAACTTAATCTTGTGGGCCATGCTTCTGTTGTCGTTGAGGCATTTCTCATAATCCACGATAATCAGGTCCAGGAATTCATCCACCTCTCTGGAATTGTATCCCTTCTTATCTCTGGTAAACTCTTTCTTATCGATATCAATTGGCATAATCATAATGATACTACCTTCCCTTTCTATATAGCTACAGCAATAAGTTACTGATCAGCATCGTCAAAATCTGTTCCGCAAACTCAATGGCGAAGAACGCCAGCAGCACGGAGAAGTCGAACATTCCCGTGTTGACGTTGGACAACAGCTTTCGAAACGGTGCCACAAAAGGATCCGTCAGCTGCGTCAGTATCCGATACGCATTGAACAGCGGGGATGCCGGCGACTGCACGAACCAGCTGAGGATGCACTGTATGAACAGCATCATAATCAATATTTCGGCAAACCAATGGATTGCTCGAATCAACACCAAACCCATGCACTACCTCCACGGACTCTTGGTCTCTTGGGACGGATAGTTTCCGGAGGCCGGCTGCGCTGCGGTTTCCCGATTGTTCATCTTTGCCGCAATATCCACATTGGCCGGTGCGAAGATAAAAATATTTGCGGTTACGCGCTGAACGTTTCCGCTCAGGGCATAGGTTGCGCCGCTCATAAAGTCGAACATCTTCTTTGCCAGATCCGTTTCCACACGCTCCAGGTTGATGATGACCGGCTTTCTGGATTTCAGATTGTCCACCAGCTTGGTGCATTCGTCAAAGGACTTCGGCTCAACAACCAACATCTTGAACGGTGCGGAGCCGTTCATGGAATAATTCTTATTCACCTGTCCTCTGGAAAGCTTCGGTGCGATGCTTTCGTAGGAATTATCCATCTTATAGCTGTTTCCGGCAGGCGTCGGTTCTACCTTGTCCACCTTAATTCCGTCTCCGGATCGGGAGGAGGCGGAGATTTTCTTCTTCTCTTCCTCGATTTCCTTTTCCGTAATTACTTCATCTTCATATTCATCGTCAATGCCCAGGACGCCATTCACAAAGTCCTTAATGCCCATTACACTTCCTCCATTTCCGCACCTTCATGCAGTCGATACCATTTAAAATCAGCGATAATTTCTCTTTCCGAAGATGGAGCTTCCCACTCGTACGATTGTGGCGCCTTCTTCCACCGCCACTTCGAAATCTCCGGACATGCCCATGGACAGGGTATCCGGCAGGAATCGCTCCTGCGGGAGGTCCAGGGTCTTCAGGTTATCAAAGATTGCCTTTGTCTTTTTAAAATAAGGTCTGGAATCTTCCGGGGTCTCTCCGATCGGCGGCACGCACATCACGCCTCGAATTCGGACGCCTTCGCATTCCGCGGCGATTTCTTTTACCAGAGACTCCACATCCTCCGCCGGTACCCCGGACTTGGATTCTTCCATCCCAATATTGATTTCAATGAGGATGTCCATCACTTTGTCCGCAGCAATCGCTCTCTTGCTGATTTCCTTCGCCAGCTTCAGCGAGTCCACGGAGTGGATCAGGACAACCTTATCGATAATATTCTTTACTTTGTTGGTCTGCAGATGACCGATCAGGTGCCAGCGCACCGGTTCTGCCGTGCGGTCGTACTTCTCCAGCAGTTCCTGAACCCGGTTCTCGCCGACGTCCGTTGCCCCTGCCGAAATAGCCTGATTGATCTCTTCTACGGTGTGCAGTTTGGTCACTGCCAGGAGCAGGACATCCTCCGGATTTCTTCCACTCCGGACAGCTGCTCTGTTCTTGCGTTCTACAATTTCCAGATAATTCTCTCCGATGCTCATTTCCATCCGCTCCTCTTAATTGAGATTCTTTTTTGCTTCTTTAATATCCTTCTTGCCGGGCGACTTGACGACTTCGTCGTAATTGTTGACGGTCTCCACGAATTCGCCCTTGCTGTTCATGTACAGATCTTCATAGACCGCAGCGGTCTCGCCGTTGGAGGCTTTAATCTGAATCGGGGTGAAGTGCTTCCGCCCCACCTTATCCAGAACCAGCACGCCCTCCTGATCCTTGATCTTTACAATGCTCCGGGTTTCCACCAACAATCCGGTGTCGCTTTCCGTCACGTTCTCCAAGGAAACCTTTCGTTCCGTCCGATAAGACGGGTGGTATTCCTTGCAAGAAAGAACGATGCGCCGACGCTCCCCGTCCTTCTGAACGGACCGCACCGTGGTCTCCAGTGTCTCGTCTTCCAAAGTGGTCTGCACTTTGCCGCCCACCGTGTACTTCTTCGCCTGATCCGCATCCGCAAAAAATACGAGCCACCAGGTTCCGTTCTTGGTAATACGGAAAATCGGCTGTCCGGCGGCACAGGATGAACCGCTGAGATCCAGGCTGTCGTTGCTCACGGACTTCAGGGTTTTCTCCGTCACCTTGTCCAGCACGGAAGAATTCAGAGTGCCTTCATAGCCATCTGCGGAATAGCTCACGTAACCGCCGGAGGAAATGGTACCATCCGTGGCCTTCATGGACTTTCCCAGCTTGTGGCTCAGCTTCATATATTTCGGTCCCAGGGTATTGCTTCCGCCGGCCTTCAGCGCAGCCACGTGGCTCTTTCCCTTTACCAGGGTGCCGTCCTTCACCAGTGCATCCATAGATGCATCTTCCTTTGCGCTGTACACCGTATCGTCCCGGATAATCCAGGCATCCTCTACGGAATCTTTCACCTGTACCGTTCCGCTTTCAATCGTATATGTGGTATCCAGAAGTCCCATCAGCGACGGAACCACGTATATAATCACCGCTAATAAAATTACGGCGATTATGTATATTCCCCACCAAATCCACTTCTTTTTCATACGCACTCCTACTGATTAATTCTACACGAATTAATCCTCAAATACAATAAATTTTTATTCGGAAACGGCGGTGAAAACCGTCCCCCTTCTACTTAATTTCTTCTATGATTTTCTTCTCTTTCTTGGAGAGGGAAGGCTCGGATTCCAAATATTCTCGGAACAAATCCGGTCTTCGTTCCTTGGTGATTTCCAGGGATTTCTCATATCGCCAGAGGTCGATTTTTTCATGGTTTCCGCTGACCAGAACCTCCGGTACAGTGAGGCCTTCCACCTCTCGCGGTTTGGTGTAGTGAGGATATTCCAGAAGTCCGGAATAGACAGATTCTTCTTTTACCGATTCCTCTCCGGCCAGTACCCCGTCCAGAAAACGAGCGACCGTATCCACCAGAACCATGGCGGGAAGCTCGCCACCTGTCAGAATATAGTCGCCGATGGTGACTTCCTCTGCTTGCAGCAGGTCCAGGGCGCGCTGATCCACCCCTTCATAGTGACCGCACAGAATGGTAATCTCCTCCTGTCGAGACAGGGATTCTGCCATCTCTCCGTTCAGCATTTTGCCGCGAGGGGACATGTACAGGCACGGTCCTTGCAGGTGATTTTCCCGGTAGGCCGACAGGATGGGCTGCACCTGCATCACCATTCCCGCACCGCCGCCGAATGGGGTATCGTCCACTCGGTTGTGCTTATCCTCCGTGTAATCCCGAATATTAATCAGGTTGATGTCCAGGATGCCCTTCTCCCGGGCTCTTCCCAGCATGCTTTCCTGCAGCGGGGTGAACATCTCCGGAAACAGGGTCAAAATATTGATTTTCATTCTAGTCCTCCAGAAATCCCGGAATCAGTTCCACTTCAATCACGCCTCGCTCGAGATCGATGTCCCGTTCGAAGGCTTCTACCGCCGGAATCAAAATTTCTTTGCCGGTCTCGTCCAGCACCCGGTACACGCTCTGGGCCGTGTTCTGAAGCACATCGTCCACCTTGCCCAGGGTCCGTCCGCTGGCCCGGTCATACACCTCGCATCCGATCAGATCCCGGATGTAGTATTCCCCCTCCGGAAGTTCTTCCAGATCCTCCTCCGAGATGTAAATCTCCATATTCCGCAGCGCCTCTGCGCCGTTTCGATCCGTCACGTTCTCCAGGCGAATCACCGGGCGGTTCTTCTGAAACCGGATTCCGGTAACCTCCGCCGTGGTTATTGTACCCCCTTTTTCCATGTAAAGCACCGTGCCTTCGTGAAGATTCTCTGAATCTTCCGCATAGGTCAGCACCTTGATCTCGCCTTTCAGTCCCACCGCCGAGGTAAGGCGGCCGATATTCACCATCGTGTTGTCATCTTTTAAAGCCATTTTTTTCTCCTATTAGCAAACAAGCATGCAGAAATCTCTCCTGCATGCTTGTATCTTTCAGTTCGCCAGACTCTGATATTAGTCTTCTACGATCTCCACCGAGACTCTTTTGTTCTGCTTGATGGCTGCCGCTTTGACCACTGTTCGAATGGCTTTCGCAATCCGTCCCTGTTTGCCAATGATCTTACCCATATCATCTTTCGCAACTTTGAGGAATACGGTAATGTTATCTTCCGTTCCTTCTGTGGTTACAACGACTTCGTCAGGCTTAGATACCAGTGCTTTGGCAATTGCTTCAACTAGACTAGCCATGATTTGAAATTCCCTTCTCTTAGAGTTCTACGCCGGATTTTTTCAGAAGAGCTCTTACTGTATCGGTCGGCTGCGCACCGTTGGAAATCCACTTCTGAGCCTTTTCTGCGTCGATCTTGATTTCTGCAGGATCCTTCAGCGGGTTGTAAGTTCCGATCTCCTCGATGAATCTGCCATCTCTCGGGGTGCGGGAATCCGCTACTACTACTCTGTAGAAAGGTCTCTTGTGTGCGCCCATTCTCTTCAGTCTAATCTTTACCATTTTGTCCTCCTGTTTAATAAAAAAATAAATTAGTTACGTCGTAAGTTGCCGATACGGCATATTACATCAAACCGCGAAATAGCTTGTTTCTCTTCATAGCCTTCGGGTTGTTGAACATTTTCAGCTGCTTCTTCATCTCCGTGAACTGCTTGATCAGCGCGTTCACTTCGGTGACCGTTCTTCCGCTTCCCGCAGCAATTCTCTTTCGCCGGCTGGCGTTGAGAATGGAAGGGTCTCTTCGTTCCGCTTTGGTCATGGACTGGATAATCGCCTTCATCTGGTTCAGCTGCTCCGCGCCTCGTTCGAAGTCCAGCTGCTGCTTGTCCTTCTCGGAAATGCCCGGAATCATGCCGATTATTTTTGCCAGACCGCCCATCTTGTTGATCTGCTCCATCTGTTCGAGGAAATCGTCCAGGTCGAACTTGTTCTTCCGAAGCTTCTCTTCCATTTTCAGAGCTTCTTCTTCGGTATAGGAATTCTCCGCATGTTCGATCAGGCTCATCATATCGCCCATTCCCAGGATTCGGGAAGCGATTCGATCCGGATGGAACGGCTCCAAAGCGTCGTACTTCTCGCCGGTACCCATGAACTTGATCGGCTTGCCCGTTACGCTCTTGGCAGAAAGTGCCGCACCGCCTCGGGAGTCACCGTCCATCTTGGTCATCACGATGCCGTCCACACCCAGGGCTTCGTCGAAGCCGGAGGCGATGTTCACCGCATCCTGACCGGTGAGGGCGTCTACCACCAGCAGAATCTCGTGAGGGCGGATGTTCTTCTTGAGCTGTTTCAGCTCATCCATCAGCTTCTCATCGATCTGCAGCCGGCCGGCAGTATCCACAATCAATACGTTGCAGCCCTTGCGTTCTGCCGCATCCACCGCAGCTTTGGCGATTTCCACCGGGTCGCTGGATTCCCGCATGGTGAATACCGGGGTATTCACTGCTTTTCCAACCACTTCCAGCTGATCGATTGCCGCCGGACGGTACACGTCGCAGGCACAGAGCATCGGTTTCTTTCCGTTCTGTTTCAGGTAATTGGCTAATTTTCCGCAGGTGGTGGTTTTACCGGTACCCTGGAGTCCTACCATCATGTAGACGGTAAAACCGCTCGGGGAATAGGTGAGCTTGCTGTTGGCGCCGCCCATCATGTCCACCAGTTCATCTTTGACGATCTTGACAACCTGCTGTGCCGGGGTCAGGCTCTTCATCACGTCCTGGCCCATGGCCTTTTCCTTCACATCCGCAACGAACTTCTTTACCACTTTGAAGTTGACGTCCGCTTCCAGCAATGCCAGCTTAACTTCCCGCATCGCCGAATCGATGTCCTTCTCCGTGAGAACACCCTTGCCGCGCAGATGTCTGAAGGTATCTTGCAACTTATCCGCTAATCCTTCAAATGCCATCTTCTACTCCATTAAATCTTTAATCATATCGGTGAGCACCCGGATATCCTGCCGAACCCCTTCATCCAGGGTGTCATCCTTCCGGTACTTCTCCGCGATCTGTTCCACTTGCTCGTACTTTCGCAGGTTCTCCAGATACTTTCGAACCAGACCCAGCCGTTCTTCATATTTCTCCAGGGACTTCTCTGCCTTCTTCAGTGTGTAGTGCACTCCCTGACGGCTCTGTCCCAAATCCTCTGCAATCTCTGCCAGCGAAAGGTTGTCCTCATGATACAGGTTCATGATTTCTTTCTTGTTCTCATCCAGCAGTTCGCCGTAAAAGTCGTACAGCAGACTTGCATATTCTACTTTGGATAAATTCTCAATCATACTTGCCTAATATACCATAAGAAGGAGGCGGTGTCAAGAATTTTCTTTGACACTGTCTCCCTCTTTTTTCCGTTGAACATTTCTGTTGAGGCTCCGCCCGCATGTGATGGCTTCGCCGTACCTGTTTGGCCTCCGCCCACCTTGCGCTAGTACGCTAAAATCTCGTACCCGTCTTCGGTGATGAGCACCTGAATCTCCCACTGTGCCGACGGCTTTCCGTCTCTGGTGTATACGGTCCAACCGTTGTCCTTATCCGTGTAAACCTGCGGTTTTCCCAGGTTAATCATCGGCTCGATGGTGAAGACCATGCCCGGTGCCATAACCATCTCCGTGCCTTTTTTTGTGGTAAAACCAACCCACGGATCCTCGTGGAACTCCAAGCCGCAGCCGTGACCGCCGATTTCCCGAACCACGCTGTAGCCCTGGGATTTGGCAAAATCATTGATGGCCTGTCCCATGTCGCCGAGATAGCCCCATGGCTTCACCTGCTCCAGTCCGATTTCAATGGCTTTGTGGACATCCTCCACCAGCTTGCGGTTCTCCGGAGCCACATTTCCGATGCAGAACATCCGGGAGGAATCGGAATAAAAACCATTCAAAATCGTGGATACGTCCACGTTGATGATATCTCCGTCCTTCAATATTACATCCTCGGAAGGGATGCCGTGGCATACCTCCTCATTGATGGAGGTGCACACGCTCTTCGGAAAACCTTCGTAATCCAGCGGCGCCGGAATTCCGCCCCGCTTGGTGGTCTCGTCGTACACCCATTTATCGATCTCCGCAGTGCTGATGCCTTCCCGAATATGTTCCGCCACATAATCCAGCACCGCAATGTTTACCTGCGCACTCTTGCGAATTCCCTCAATTTCATCCGGCGTCTTGATAATATCCCGGCTTGGAACCACTGCGCCCATGTCGTATAATTCTTCCAATTTACGATCGAACTCGTAATGGCATTTCTTGTATTTCTTTCCGCTGCCGCACCAGCACGGATCATTTCTTCCCCAATCCGTCATCTTGTTGTCTCCTCTCAGTTTTTTACATGTATAATTGTACACCAATTGCAATTTTTTTCAAGGTAGATATGTCTAATAACGGGGAAAAATGAACCGGATGCGGCCGGTTCATTTTTCTTTCTGCTTCTATTTAATTTTTTTGCTGAGCTTCGTGGAGCTGTAAGCTCCGTAGTAGGTTTTTCCGCTCACCTTCTTATACGCACGGACCTTCACGTAATATTTCTTGCCCTTCTTCAGTTTCTTAACGGTTTTGGTCTGGGCCGTGGTGGTGGTTGTCTTCCACTTCTTGGTTCCTTTTTGTTTGTAATAGATTTTATAGGTGGAACCGCCGGTGGTGCTTGCTTTGCCGGACATTTTTATCTTTAAGCTTTTTTTCGCCGGGGTCAGCGATTTGATGCCCGGTTTTTTCGGTACGATGGTAAAAGTAAAACTCTTCGTGCCGTCGTATTTGCCGGTGAGATTTATTTTTACCGTGTACTTGCCCACGTTCTTTCTGCCGCTTGCGTAGCTTACGGTATAATCCGAGCCAAGTGCCAGGGTGCGGCCTTTGGAATCCTTCACCGTTACCGCCGGAGTCTTTGTTTTTTTGTTGTATACGTAGGATGCTGCCGCCAGCTTCATCTGGGACACTTTCGCAACAGTCACCTTTTTCCGTGCCAATTCCGTCTTGCAGTCTTTGCATGTCTCCACTTCTTCGTAATAGCCGTCTTCGGAAGTTGTGGCTTTCTTCAGACCTTCCACCGTAAAGAGGGATGTCTCATGGCCGCATCGAATTTCAATCGGAACCCATATACTGACGCTCTTCCAGTATTCATTATAATCGCTCTGAGCCACACCCGTCATCTCAGTTCCGTTCACGTATACTTTCAGCGATGAGGTATCGAATTCGGCACCATTATGCTTGAAATCGCATCCGCTCTTCGCATGTACTTGGAACAGGGCATAATAATACTTGTCCGCATCGATTAAATCCGGTGTCTCGCTTTCAATCTGAGTTCTCGTTCCGGTCATGCCCGCTCCGGTGTACGAAAACAGATATGCGTTCTGGATTATGGTGTCCGTATCTTCCCCATTGCTTGTGGAATGCTGCTTTCGGGAGTTTCCCACTTCCTTTGCCAAGTCATATGCCAAAGTGCCGACTTTCGCATTGTCCGTCGTAAAATCGATATGGATGGTATCCACCTGCATCAGCTGCTTCACTTTCACCTTTGCTGCCGCTTCTTTGGATGGATCTTTTACCGAAGTCGCATAGAGGAGCACTTCATCTGCAGTTTCGTCATTTCCCACCGTTAAAGTGCACTTCTGCCCATCCGGTACAATCTTCGTATCCGCACTGGCATTTTTCTCCAGTCGCCAATTCACCTCGTGGGTGTGGGTGCCTTCCACAATGGCTTCAAATTCTGCATTCTCTCCCACATAAACCGTCTTCTCTTCCGGACTGACGGCAACGCTGGTAATCTCCAGCACATCAATCAAGTTGATAATCCGCGCATCTGTCTTTGAAGGATCCTTTTCGCTGGTTACTTTTACCGTGATTTGCTTTGCCGTTTCATCTTTGGCCACGGTCAGCAATCCATCATTATTGATGGCAGTTCCGGAATTCGCCGCACCCTCGATGCTCCATTTTACCGCATCGTATCCGTCTCCGTAAGATTTAATGTCGTGCCGGAATCGGATCGTGCTGCCCTTCTCTGCACTGGTATCGCTGTTGGTAATTCCGAGTGAGTATACTTTGCTTGATTTATCGATTTCAATCGGGACCCATACACTGATGCTCTTCCAACGTTCATTATAATAATCCTGTACAACCCCTGTTATTTCTGTTATTTCCGTTCCGTTAATGTCCACCTTCAGCGATGAGGTGTCGAACTTCGTGCCATCATGCTTGAAATCGCATCCGTCTCCCGCTTTTACTTCGAACAACGCATAGTAGTATTTATCCGGATCGATTAAGTCCGGCGTCTCGCTTTCAATCTGAGTTCTCGTTCCGGTCATGTCCGGTCCGGTATACGAAAACAGATATACGTTCATAACAGAGATATCCGCATCAGTTCCATTGCTTGCGGCATGCTCCCTTAAGGAACTATTCACTTCGTTTCTCAAGTTATACGCCAGATTCGTCGGATAGGCATTCGTCGTCGTGAAATCGAGATTGATCTTGTCGACGATCTTATCCGATTCTCCGGACGTTCCTTCTGCCGCATATGCGGTTCCCAGCCATCCCACCGGCAACATGGTCATCACCATCGCCAGGCTCAGCAGGATGCTACAAAATTTCTTCTTCATGGATATATCCTCCCTTTCCACCAAAAAACCGCAACACCTCAGGCATTGCGGTTATCTTTTAAATATAGGCACACCGAAAACAGCGCCTCCGGCGAGTACGTATCAATTTCCCATATGGAAATTTGCCGATCGATTGAACGCGTCATAAGGATGCACCTCCCGGTCGTTAGTTGTAAAAGAATTTTATCATGAGAATTGCTTTTCCGTCAATCAGAAACAACTGAACTTAGAGGGCTGGTCGAATGACTTGAGGTAATCGGAAAAGACCTGCGCCGGGCACGAGGCTCGGTGCAGGTCTTTCGTCATTCCCATTTTTCAAAAAAAAAGAAAAAACCGGCGACTTCCTAATTTCCCAGGCAGCTTCCCACCAAGTATCTTCAGCGCTGGAGAGCTTAA